>CALMXK010000205.1 GCA_937871165.1 uncultured Actinomycetes bacterium | reverse complement strand
TTTCAAGCAGAAGACGGCATACGAGATTCGCCTTAGTCTCGTTGGCTCGGAGATGTGTATAAGAGACAGACATCTATCAGGGCGACGAGCTCGGCTTGTCCGAGATCACCGACATCGCCCCTGACGCACGGCAGGACCCGATCTTCACACGTTCAGACGGCGCCGTGATCGGTCGCGACGGATGTCGCATCCCCGTGCCGTGGACCGAACACGGCGCGACGTTCGGGTTCAGTCCCGACCCGGCATCCGCCGAACCGTGGTTGCCGCTGCCGGCCGACTGGGGGTCCCTCAGCGTCGAACGCCAGGAGCAGGATCCCGCGTCCCCGCTCACCTTCATCCGCGATGTCCTGTCGATTCGCGCATCGCACCCCGGCTTCGCCGATGCGTCATTCGAGTGGCGTCCAAGCGGGCCGCAGGTGCTGCACTTCGCGCGTGCACACGGTGTGGGCGTCATTGTGAATCTCGGTGAGGAGCCGGTGGCGATGCCCGAGCACACGCAGATCTTGGTCACGTCTCAGCCGATCGTCGACGGTGCACTCCCGCCCGACGCCGCCTGCTGGTACGCCACCGGCTGACGACCGAAGCGGCCTCAGACGAGCGCCACGAAGAGCTCGGTCCGCAACTGATCCGGTGGCGTGTCCATCGGACTGTTCAGGTGCATCTCATAGCAGTCGCCATCGCGCACGCTGCGGCCGCTGCGCGGCAGCCATTGCCCCATGACCTCCGCCCATGCAGCACCGAGCCCGCTGTACGGACCGACGTGCGTGGTGCGCGCGTATGCGCCGCCCGGCAGCACCAACTCGTGGAGTCCATCCGGAATGGCGACCCCATCTGGAACGATGACCGCGGCCGCCGAGCGCAGCTGATCGGCGGGCGTCGACTCCGGGTCGTCGTGATAGATCGCGATCATGCGGGCGCCCGGGTGCGCGAACAGGCCGGCCCTGCCGGCACATTCGCCGACACGTCCGAACGCCTCGCCGATCGTGTCGTACGGACCGACGTGCGTCGTCGCCGCCACTCGCAGCGGCGCGGTTTCGGTGATCTGGACATCCATGGTTCCGACTCCTTGTTTCAGCAGCTGTACGGGGATGTGGACCACCAGGGCCGGGTCGATGAACACCCGTCCGCTCCGCTCGGCCACCGTGACGTCGACGCCACGATGGCGCCACTCTCTCGGGGACACGCCCAGTGCATCACGGAACGCCCGCGTGAAGGCCTCATGGCTGCCATAGCCGGCGACGAAGGCGATTCGCGTGATCGGCATGTCCGTGGCCGTCAGCTCCGTCGCCGCCCGTTCGATCCGCAGGCGCCGATGCAGCTCCAACGGCGTTTCCCCCACCATTCCGGTGAAGATCCGGTGGAAGTACAGCGGCGAAAGGGCCGCTGACGCGGCCAGGTGCGCCAGGTGGGGAGGCTCGTCGAGGTTGGAAGCGACCGCACGGATCGCGTCCCGAATCGCCTGTTCATATGGGGATGGGCGGTGTGGTCTCACGAGTCGGACAGTAGAAGCATCGCCAGCCGCAGACTTGATCGTGGTTGCGCGGTTGTCAACCGTGCCTGGACAGCACGACGACCAGCAGCATTGCCAGTACCATGAGCTGGACGCCGGTGACGACGACGCCGAGCTGCACCCGCGAGTGTTCGTCGAAGCCGCTGGTCATGGCGCTGCCGCCAAACCACGCCCCGCCGTCGATGGCGGTGAAGATGCCGGAGGCGGGCCCACGTCGCCCACGCGACACCAGGTCCGCAACGGCTGCGCGCAGCGTGGCCTCCTGCAGTTCGAGCGCCGAGGGCACCCACGGAGCGTCGTCCGCGCGTTCTGGCGCTGCGGCGATACCCGAAAATGCGAACGGCCCGCCGAAGCGGGCCGTTCAGATCAGCATCTGACGCAGAACGTCAGTCGTAGTACTCGTTGCCCAGGTGGGTGATCGGCTCGTCGCCCATCAGGTAGCGCATCGTGTTCTTCAGCTTGGTGAGCTGGATGAACAGGTCGTGCTCCGGATAGACGTCGTCCTGCACCGGCTGCGGGCTCTTCCAGTAGAAGCTGAGCCACTCCTGCACGCCGCTCATGCCCGCGCGCTGGGAAAGGTCCATCAACAGCGCCAAGTCGAGCACGATCGGCGCGGCGAGGATGGAGTCACGGCACAGGAAGTCGATCTTGATCTGCATCGGGTAGCCGAGCCACCCGAAGATGTCGATGTTGTCCCAGCCCTCTTTGTTGTCACCACGGGGCGGGTAGTAGTTGATGCGAACGACGTGATGCATGTCGCCGTAGAGGTCCGGGTTGCGCTCCGGCTCGAAGATGGTGTCGAGCACGCCGAGCTTGGAGACCTCTTTGCTCTTGAAGCTGTCCGGATCGTCCAGCACCTCGCCGTCGCGGTTGCCGAGGATGTTGGTGGAGTACCAACCGGCGACACCGAGCATGCGCGCCTTGAGCCCCGGCGCCAGGATCGTCTTCATCAGGGTCTGGCCGGTCTTGAAATCCTTGCCGGTGACGGCGACCTTGTTCTTGCGGGCCAGCTCCATCATCGCCGGGAAGTCGACGGTCAGGTTCGGTGCGCCGTTTGCCATCGGCACGCCGAGCGACAAGAGCGCGTAAGCGTAGATCTGGCTGGGCGCGATGTCCGGATCGCTGTCCTTGAGACCCTGCTCGAACGCGGCGAGGGACTGGTGCACGGCGGTCGGCTGCTTGTAGATCTCGGTCGAGCCGCACCACACGGCAACGAGGCGGTCACAGCCGTTGGTGGCCTTGAAGTTCTCGATGTCGGCGATGAGCGACTGCGCCCACTCCCACTTGCTGGCATCCGGCTTGATGTTGTCGCCATGCAGGTTGCGCACGTACTCCTGCTCGAAGACCGCGGGCATCGGCTTGATCGCCTCGAGCTCCTCGCGCATCTGCTCAAGCAGCTTCTCCTCGAGCACACCGGCGCGCTTGGCCGCGACGTACGCGTTGTCGGAGAAGACGTCCCATCCGCCGAACACCAGGTCGTCGAGACCGGCGAGCGGCAGGTAGTCCTTGATGAGCTGAACGTTGCCGTCGGTGCGCTTGCCAAGACGGATCGTGCCCATCTGGGTCAGGCTTCCGATCGGCTTCGCGAGTCCTCGACGGATCGCGATCACCCCTGAGATGAACGTCGTCCCCACGGCGCCCATACCGGGCAGCAGGACGCCAACCTTGCCCGCGGCGGGGGCGATGTCGGGCTTGGAAGTGAGAGCAGCCAAAGGTGAAATCTCCAGACGAGAGTGTCGATGCGATTGCGGACTGTGCCACGGGCGAGGCCCGTCACGCACGTCCAACCAATCGATTGGTGTATGGGTTAGTGTACAGCAGTCGGCCGGACGTCGTCCACGTCGCGTGGTCTTACCGGTGACGCAAACTCGGAATGCTGCGAACGACGGCAGGGATGCCACGGCGCGCATCGGCGATCGCCGCATGCAGACTGTCGCTCGCCTGATCGCCGCGCACGGCCCGCCCATGGCCGACAAGAAGGGTGTGTGGCGTGAAGTGCAGCAGGCGACGCGGCGGCATCAGACGCAGCATCGGATGAACCCCGACCACCCCACGGCCGACCGTGAAGTAGCGTCCCGTGCCGACGGCTTCCGGCACCACGAGCAACCGTTCGGCCTCCCACCACAGCGCAACCTCGCGCCACCAGGGTCGCCATGTCAGACGGTGGAACGCAAACGGGGTCCCGCTGACCGTGGCCGGGCACACATGGTGCGCAACGCCGAGCCGCTCCGCCACGGCTTCACAGTCGCGCCCATGGCGGTCGAGCAGTTGCAGAACCCCGGCCGGTTCCCCGAGCTCTGCGATGCGTGAAAGGGCGATCGGCTCATCGGTCGGATCGATCAACCAAACGCGCCCGTCCACGGCAAGCGCATGCGACGTGCGTTGCATCAGCTCATCGATCGTCCACGAAAAGCCGGTCGCTCCACGGTCGTCGCATAGTGACGCACTTGTCATGGTGTCCTTCCTGCCGCCACGAGTAGGAGGATGCTGGCACACCGTCACGGCCGGCACATCCGGTGCCGATACCACCCACGTGGAGCACGAACACCCGTATCGACGCCGGCCGCTTCCGCCGACGCTCGCCGCGCGCCATCGAACGTTCATGGCGACGCTGAGCATCATCGCCCTGGTCGGCATGGGCGCCCTGATGTTCAACGGCCTTCACGTGTTCGGCGTGCGACTACGTTGGATTGCGCTTGCATGTGCGGTCATGGGTGCGGTCGTGGTTCGCCGGTGGATCGATTCCCTCGGCCCGGGCGACCGCCACGCGTGGATCGCCCATACCGCCACGGTGATCGCCCCCGAACCGGTGATGCAGGACCTCACGGGAGCATTCGCCACGATCGCCCTGCGCAGCACTCCCCGGGAGATCATTCGACGCCGCGCACCGGACTTCACCACCATCGTCGTCGATCCGGTCGGCATCAGCATCCCGGGATGGGCGCTCATCAACCCGTCCGCGTCCGGCGCCCACCGCACGAGCACGCTGCAGATCCCGTGGGCGGACATCGCCGAATGGCATGTCGACGACGAACTCGACGGCCCGCAGCTGCACCGCATCGCGCGCCGGGATGCGCGGCCGGTGACGATCGATCGCCACGCCGTGCTCGACAACATCGCGCTGCTTGACGCGGTGCGACTGTTCGGTCGCCAACCGGTGACATTGCACGTCGATCTGGAGCCTGACACGGCCCGCTGATGTGTCGATTCGGGACGGTGCGCTACCCTTGCCGGTGGGCGTGCCGACGGTGCGCCCGTTTTGCTGCTTCGATCCAGGAGTTCCGTGTGGCACAGCGCACCGACCTGCGCAACATCGCAATCGTCGCCCATGTCGACCATGGCAAAACCACGTTGGTGGACGCCATGCTCTGGCAGACGGGCGCATTTCGTGACAACCAGGATGTCGCCACGCGCGTGATGGACTCGATGGACCTGGAGCGCGAAAAGGGCATCACCATCCTCGCCAAGAACACCGCACTGAACTACGGCGGTGTCACGATCAACGTGATCGACACCCCGGGGCACGCCGACTTCGGCGGCGAGGTGGAGCGCGGCCTGTTCATGGTCGACGGTGTCGTGCTGCTTGTCGACGCCAGCGAAGGGCCGCTCCCGCAGACCCGCTTCGTGGTCGGAAAGGCGCTCTCGCACGGCCTGCCGGTGATCGTCGTAGTCAACAAGATCGACCGTCCCGACGCACGTATCAGCGAAGTGGTGGACGAGGTCTACGAGCTGTTCATCGACCTCGGCGCCGACGCCGCGCAGATCGAGTTCCCGATCGTCTACTGCAACGCCAAGAAGGGTCTTGCCACCCTTGACCCGGCGGTCGAGACGACGAACTTGGACGCGCTGTTCGAGACCCTGCTCGAGCATGTGCCGCCGCCGGACTACGACCCCGAGCACCCGATGCAGGCGCTCGTGACGAACCTCGACGCGAGCCCCTATGTCGGTCGCCTGGCACTGTGCCGGATGCGTCACGGCACGATCCGCAAGGGCCAGCAGGTCGCCTGGTGTCGTGCATCCGACGGTTCGGTGCAGCGCGCCAAAGTGGCGGAGCTGTTCATCACGCAAGCGCTCGACCGGGTGGACGCCGAGTCGGCGGGCCCGGGCGACATCATCGCCGTCGCAGGATTGCCGGACGTGACCATCGGCGACACGCTCGCCGATCCCGACGACCCGCGTCCGCTTGCGGAGTTGTCGGTGGAAGAGCCGTCGATGTCGGTCGTGATCGGCATCAACACGTCGCCGATCGCCGGCCGCGACGGTACGAAGCTGACCGCCCGCATGGTGCGTCAG
>CALMXK010000204.1 GCA_937871165.1 uncultured Actinomycetes bacterium | reverse complement strand
CGACGGCGTTCATCTTCACGATGAACGCAGCGTCATTGACCGTTCCGGTGTCGAACCCCTGGTTCTCCGAGTAGAAACTCTCGAAAGCGATCGCAGCGTTCCGCAGAAGCGACTTGGCGTTCGCGTCCTGCGCTCCCTTCTTCTGCCCGAGAAATGCTGGAATGGCGATCGCAGCAAGAATGCCGATGATGAGTACAACGACAAGAAGCTCAATGAGCGTGAACCCGCGCTGGCGAACCAACCGCTGTGTTGAAGACATTCCACTCCAGTCTCGATGAGATAGCCCCGAACGCCAGCACTCGCCGGACGTCTCACGACTATCGACACCGATACCCAAGTACTTGACCGTGCAACTGTGCGGCACCGGACGGAGGTCAACTACGTCGACTGACTCCGCCGCAATCCCACGACTGGATGTGAGACGGCCAAGCGACGTTCATACCGCACCACGAAATCTCGGCACCGTCACTTCACCAGGTAGGCATCCAATGTCACGCTGGGTCAGGCGTCAGTCAGGCCGGCGGGCCACCGCAAAGAGCTTGCAGTAGTCGTAGACGAAACCGTCGGAGCCCGCACGTTCGTGCAAGGCGGCGTTGATCCGCTGGTCCAGCTCGCTGTACCCACCGGGCGGGTTGCCGAGCAGATGCGCGGCCACTGCACGGGTGCGCGCCATGAACGCGTCGGCAGGCGTCGCACGACGGCGCCGTTCCATCCACACGTCAAGGGGCTCCAAGCCGGCGGCGCGAATATCGGCTTCCATCTCGTCCACGTCGCGCTGATTGGTGGCGAACCAGCCGGTCCATGCCTCCGGAGCACCCACCTCTTCGAGCAACTCTTGCCAGGCGATCTCGCCACCGCGGCCCGCGGTCAGGATGGCAAGCACCCCACCGGGGCGAAGAGCACGAGCCATCCGTGCGATCGCGCCGGGCTTGTCGGGAAACCAGTGGAGCGCCATGGCGGAGATGACCGCGTCGGCGGAACCGTCGGCCACATCCATCTCCATCACGTCCTGCGCGCGCAACTGCACCTGCACGCCGGGGAACTCCTCAAGCTTGGAGGCGAACACGTCCAACATGCCCTCGGCCGGATCGACGCCAACGATCTCCTGCACGTCGAATCGTTCAAGCAGCGCCGCCGAGGTGAAGCCGGTTCCGCACCCGACGTCCACCACACGTCGGTATTCGCCGTCGGGCAGCGAAATCACCAGCCGCTGCGACCCGGTGATGTTGTGGCGCACTGCAGCGTCATACGTATCGGCGGCCTTGCTGAATCCGCTTGGCGCATCCTGTTTCTGGCTGGTCACCCGTCTCCCCCTGTTCGCGTCCCGGGGAAGTGTGCCTGAACGAACGGCACGCAGCCGCGGATCGCCGCGGGAGTGTGATGCACACCTGAGCGGTCCTGCACATCGAGAACGCGCATACGTCCCGCGATGTCGTCAGCCGACGATCGCGCTCACGATGTGCGGCGAGACGTAGACCTCGACCAGCGCACAGACCGCAACGACCGGCACCGCGACGATCGAGCTGAGGAATGTCGCGGCAAGCAGATCGTTCCAGCGGCGCTGACGCACACCGGTCACCATCCATGCAGCGAGCGGCAAGAAGACGGCCGTCAACTCCGGGATCGCGTGCAGCGACAACCCGGCCAAGAGTGCCGCCGGCATCGTGTGAAGGTGATCGGCGATCGTGGCCGCAGTGGCGCCCAGGAAGCGGGCCTGCGTCACAAATGAGAATGCTGTGGCAGCCGCCACGAACCACATGGCCGCGGCGCCGATGTGACTGTTCAGCTGACGCCAGAACCCGCCGTAGTGTGCGGCCTCCGCCGGCAACGAGCGGCGCGCCAGGTACGCGGCCACGCACGCCAACGCATGCAGGGTCAGCACCAACAAGTTGCCGGTCACCACGAAGCGCAAATCGGAGAACTCCGCTGGACGGGACACACCGGCCAAGTCGTAGTCGTCACCGGGTGAGGACATGGTCGCGACGATCCCTGTCGCCACGATCAAGCCGACGGCAATCGCGGCACTGACGAGCGCCCAGATACCGACGGTGCGGGCAAATCCTTGGCGGCGCCAGCGGCCGAAGGCGTCGCGCACGTCACGATGGGCGAGCGTCGGCCACACCCGCGTGGCGGCGCTGTCATCCACGATGCCCGTCTCAGGATTGGTGCCCACCCCAGAGCATCGGCGTTCGCCGACCGAAACGTGACCGGATCCACACCGAAGCTGTCTGCCCTGGAGCGGAGCTCCACACAGGACAGGTGGCGGAAGTCCATACGCCGATGGCATTGCGCCATAGAAATCCCAGCGCAGATCGCTCAGGCTGTCGTGAACGTGTGCGCTCAATCGCACTCCACCCAGCAAGGATCCACATGCCGTCAGCGTCATCAGGTGAACCGACAGGGTTCGCACCTCCACGCATCGCCCGTCGGGGCTCCACCAGCGCCTACGCGCTGACCGTCGTACTGCTGCACGGCAGAGGTTCCAACGAGGACCAGATCATCGGCCTTGCAGACCAGCTGCCGACGGGTCCTTCCTACATCGCCGTTCGTGCGCCGATCGCAGAAGCGGGTGGCTTCGCATGGTTCGCCAACCGTGGCATCGGTCGACCGATCGCCGAGTCCCTGACCGAGACGATGGGGTGGTTCCGCACATGGCTGGATGAGGCCGTCCCCGGCCCGGTGCTGCTGGTCGGCTTCAGCGGCGGAGCGGCGTTCGCCGGAGGACTGATTCTCAGCGACCCGACACGTTTTGCGGGTGCCGCGATCCTGTCGGGAACGCTGCCGTTCGACGCGGGCGTGCCGGTCACGCCGGGGCGCCTGGACGGCGTGCCGATGTTCGTGAGCCAAGGGGAAACAGACACGGTGATCCCCGCCGAGCTCCTGTACGACACGTGGCAGTACCTGACGGGGCCTGCCGGCGCAGACACCACCGCCGTGCTCGAGATCGGCGGCCACAAGATCAGCGCCGATGTGGTCGAGAAGTTGAGCGCGTGGATCACACGGCAGGTGTCGCGGGCACGACGCGGGCCGGCGTAGGGCCCGGCACCGCTACCGACGGTCGGAGCGCTCCGCGAGTATTCGCAGCCCCGTCGTGAATGCGCCGAGCTTGCCGGCGAGCGGACCGAAGAATTCCCGGTCGCACTCTTCGACTGCCAGCACCGCCCGGTTCGCGAGTTCCTTGCCGGAATCCGTGGCCGACACTGCGCGAGCGCGACTGTCATCCGGATGCCGGTCGCGCCGGACCAGATCCCGCTGCTCAAGTGCGCGCAACACCTGCGATGTCATCATCAGATCGGTGCCCGCCATGTCCGCAAGACGGCGTTGTGTCACCGGCCCCTCGGTGGCAAGCCATGTGAGCGATGCAAGCAAGACGAACTGCACGTGGGTCAACTCGAACGGCTTCAGCGCCGCGCGCTGGGCCGCCTGCCAGCGGTTGGTCACACGCCACAACTGCAAACCGGTGCTGTCATCCGGCGAACCGTGCTCGGTCTGCAACCCCGGAGGACTCATTGGGCGCCACCCACCATCGCGTCGCGAATGCGCTCGAAATCCGCGGGCGTCAGCTCGACGAGGCCGCGCCGCAGCTGGAATCCCCAGTTGGGCGCGCTCGTCAAGTCGAGGGTCGCTCGCAGCTCGTCGATGGGGATCTCGCGCACGCCGGGACGGTACTCCACCGCGCGTCGCCACGGCTTGAACTCGCCCTCGTCGGCCTGCCACGGAGGTCCGTCTGCCACGGTTGCGACGGCCGTGAATGCACGCACCGGCGCGCCCGCCCCCATCCCCTCACGCGGCGAGTAGTAGACCAGGCCGTCGCCGGGGCGCATCCGCACCAGTCCGGCCTTCTTGCCGTGGCCAATCTGTGCGATCCCAAGCATCACGCCACGCCGGACGTGGTCCCGGGAGACCACGCCCAGCCAGTATCTGCGGTCCGTCTCCATCAGCGCGCTGCGGATTCGGCCGCCGCCACCAGGCTTGCGACACTCTCGGCCAGGTCCGCAGTGACCATCGATCCCACCTGCGCCGCATCCGGACCCTCCGCCTCGACTCGCACGACGACGTGCAGATCCTCGTCGTCCCCCTCCATGCGGTGGATGAATCGCAACAGGGTCGGCCCGAGGTGGGTCTCGTCACTGAAACCCCGGCCGGGGTCGACCGACGTGATCGTGAAGGGCAGTGGCTGCGGCGCACCATCGGGGTGAAGCGTCCCGGCCGCACCAGTCTGGAAGGCGCCGTCGAGCGTTGTCGCGATCAGGCTGGTGTCCCACGACGGCCAGCCTGGCACGTCCGCCCACAGTCCGAAGATGACCTCGGGCGCCGCCGTGGTGTGCTGCCGATGTTCTGTGTGCCACATGGGTGTCCGCCTCCCGGTCGTTTCCACTGCGTGCATATTATCTGTGCGCTTAGTATCTGTCAACGACGGTGACACAACAAGAACGTGTCGATGGAGCGGCATATCTTCGTGGCGAACGTGTCCACGGTGGTGCCCGGCACCGATAGGACAGCCCGTTTGCGCCGCAAATTCGGCTGAATGTGACAACTCTGAAAAATCGACTTGCAAACGTTGCAATTGCAGTAGCGAGCGCCGCGGCCGAGGCGTACGGTTGACCGCCTAGGCCTCGCCCCAGCAGGACTTCACAATCTTCGGCGCGGCCCTCTGAGAGGGGGATGTACATGAGGAAGTGGAAAGGAGCCGTCGCAGCCATCGCGCTCGTCGGCTCAAGCGCGGTCGCGATCGGCGCGACGCTCAACACGCGCGGTTCGGCATCGACAACGACCGGCGCCCAGGAATGGGTCGTCCTGTACACGTCGCCCGCCGCAGCCGCAAAGGCACGCGCGTCAATCGCCGCGGCAGGCGGTCGCCTGACCGACGAGATCACGAGCATCGGCGCAGCCCGCGTCATGGCGGGCGCAGGCTTTGCGAAGGCCATTGCCGGCGATGCCGGAATTCGAGGCGTCACCCGCAACCGCTCGCTCGGCAACGTCAGCAAGGGCATGCCCGAAGTCGTCGCGACCGGTCGCCCGGCAAACGCCCCGACCTATCGCACGGGCGCGCTCAAGAGCACCAAATCGCTCAACAGCCGCCGCTACAGCCGCAGCCTCGTCCCGGATCCGCTCGCCGCGGAGCAATGGGACATGAAGATGCTCGACACGCGGAAGGCGCACCGCTCGCAAACCGGCCGTGGTGTCACCGTCGGTGTCATCGACACCGGCATCGACGCAAGCCAGCCGGACATCGCCATCAACTTCAGCGCGGCGCTGTCGTACAACTTCACGGTCGACCGGCCGGACATCGACGGCCCGTGTGCCGAAGAGCCCGACCAGTCATGTGACGACCCAGCCAACATCGATGAGGGTGGCCACGGCACGCACGTGGCCGGCACCATCGGCGCCGCCAAGAACGGCCTTGGGATCGTCGGTGTGGCGCCGGACGTCACACTCGTCAATCTTCGCGCAGGCCAGGACTCGGGCTACTTCTTCCTGTTCGAGACCCTCGCAGCAATCGATGCCGCTCGCACCCAGCAGATCGACGTGGTCAACATGTCGTTCTACACCGACCCGTGGCTCTACAACTGCTCGGACGTCAGCGACATCATCAGCTCGACCGCAACCCCGGAACAGCTGGCGAAGGATGTCGCCGAGCAGCGGATCATCCGCACGCTTCTGCTCGACGTCATCGCCAAAGCGCAGGCAGGGGGCGTGACCATGGTGGCCGCCGCCGGCAACGAGGCAACCGACCTGGCCGCTGCGCTGCGTTCGGATGCGACCAGCCCGGACTACGGTGCTGACGCCTACGAGCGTGTCGTCAAGAAGAGCTGCCTGGACCTTCCGGCAGAGGCACCCGGTGTCATCGAGGTGTCGTCCGTCGGTCCGAGCAAGGCCAAGGCCGACTACTCCAACTACGGTTGGAAGGAAATCGACGTCGCTGCGCCCGGCGGGTTCTTCCGCGACTACTTCGGGACGGACCAGTACCGCCAGCCGCAGAACATGATCCTCTCCACCTACCCGCTCGCAACGGGCCAGGAAGAAGAGGGCTTTGACGCGGACGGCAATCCGATCGATCCGTTCTTCGTGCGTGACTGCAATCCCTCCGGCGTGTGCGGGTACTACCAGTACCTGCAGGGAACGTCGATGGCATCACCGCATGCCGCGGGTGTCGCAGCACTGATCGTCGGACGGCTGCGCTCGCAGGGGCGCACCGTCACGTCCGCCAAGGTGGCACGGATTCTTCGCCACAGCGCCCGTGAGCGGAGCTGTCCCAATCCGCGCACCGTCGACTACACGATCATCGGCCGCCCGGCCGAGTGGAATGCGACGTGTGTCGGCAACGCCAACAACAACAGCTTCTACGGCAATGGCATCGTGAATGCCGGCAAGGCCGTCAGGAGGTAGTGGCATCGGGGTCCGTGTCCACCAGTGGTGGGCGCGGACCCCAACCGCCGCCGTGGTCGTCATGATTGGGCCATGACGATGACGACCGATGAGCTGCTCACCACCACTCGTGCGGTGCGCAAGCGGCTTGACATGGACCGCCCCGTGTCGCGGGAGCTGGTCGACGAGTGCCTGACGCTCGCCCAACAGGCCCCCACGGGAGGCAATCGCCAGACCGCGGTGTTCGTGGTGGTGGACGACCCGCAGCGGCGTGCCGCCCTGGGAGAGCTCTACCGCGCCGGGTGGGACCAGTATCTGGTGGAGGGTGTCGGCTCCGGCGCACCGCAGCACACCGACGCCGACCCGGTCGCCAGTCGCAGGCAGCGGCGAATCACCGACTCGGCCCGCTACCTGGCCGACAACCTCCATCGCGTGCCGGTGCACGTGATTCCGTGCGTACGGCCACGTACCGAGGACGCGCCGGTCACCGTGCAGGCGTCCACGTTCGGGTCCGTGCTGCCGGCGGCGTGGAGTTTCATGCTCGCCGCGCGCACACGCGGCCTCGGCACCGTCTTCACCACCTTGCACCTGTTTCATGAAGCCGAGGCGGCCAAGCTTTTGGGGATCCCCGACCACTACATGCAGGTCGGTCTGATCCCCACCGCGCACCTGCGTGGAGACGGCCTTTCGCCCGGTCCACGTCGCTTGCTTGACGAATTTCGACGTTGGAACGCGTGGTAGCGGTCCCATTGGTCAAAAGTTCGCCCGCAGTGGGTTCCTGAAGCGTAGGTTCAAGACATGAGTTCGTTCCTGGTTGTGGCAAACCGGCTTCCGGTGCGCCGCCAAGACGGGGAGTCACCGTCAACCTGGACGACAAGTCCCGGAGGACTCGTCGCTGCCTTGGCGCCGGTCCTTGAGGGCCACCCCGGATCGGTGTGGGTGGGATGGACCGGCAGCGTCGAAGAGACCTTCGAGCCGTTCACTGTCGACGGCATCGACATGGAACCCGTGGCGATGACCCAGGACGAGTTCCAGCGCTACTACGAGGGGTTCTGCAACGCCACCATCTGGCCGCTGTACCACGATGCGGTCATCCGCTCCGAGTATCACCGCTCGTGGTGGGAGGTCTACCGGGCGATCAACCGGCGCTTCACCGAGCACGCCTGTGCACGCGCCGGCCCCGGCGCAATCGTCTGGGTGCACGACTACCAGCTGCAGCTGATGCCGGCGCAACTGCGCGAACAGCGACCGGACCTGCGCATCGGGTTCTTCCTGCACATCCCCTTCCCGCCGATCGAGCTGTTCCTGCAACTGCCCTGGCGCCGTCAGGTCCTGCAGGGAATCGTCGGCGCCGACGTCGTTGGTTTCCAGACCCCACAAGGCGCGGCGAACTTCCGGGCACTCGTGGAGCGATGTGAGGTCGGCGAGATCGATGGCGACGACCTGCTGGTGGACGGTCGCCGGATCGAGGTGCGGGCCTTCCCCATCGGTGTCGACGCCCCCAAGCTGCAGCGGATGGCACGCGATCCTGGAATCCGTGCCCGCGCGGCAAGCCTTCGCGATTCGCTCGGCCATCCCGCCAAGGTGCTGTTGGGCGTCGACCGCCTGGACTACACAAAGGGCATCGCGCGACGGCTCGAAGCCTTCGGGGAACTGCTGGACGATGGTCGCTTGAAGGTTCCCCGCCACGTGATGGTGCAGGTCGCCGAACCCACACGCGAGAACGTGCCGGGCTACTCCGAGTTTCGCGAGCAGATCGATCAGATCGTCGGCGAGATCAACGGCAAACACGGCCGGTTCGGACACCCGGCCATCAACTACATCCACCGCAGCCAGCCGATCGAAGAGCTCGTCGCCTTGTACCTGGTGGCCGACGTCATGTTGGTCACGCCGGTGCGCGACGGCATGAACCTGGTGGCGAAGGAGTACGTCGCCTGCCGCACCGACAACCGCGGCGTGTTGATCCTCAGCGAATTCACGGGTGCGGCAAACTCGATGTCCAGCGCACTGATGGTGAATCCGTACGACATCGAAGGGCTCAAGTCGACCATCGATCGGGCGATCCACATCCCGGACGACGAGGAGCGACGACGCATGCGCGAACTGCGCGAAAGCGTGATCACCCAGGACGTCCACCGGTGGGCTGCCGACTGGCTCGATGCGCTGGGCATCGCGGTGAAGACCGAGTGCTGAGCCCGGAACTCATCGAAGCCGTCCAGATCGCAGGCCGCGCACCGCGCCTGCTCATCGGCTGCGACTACGACGGCACACTCGCACCGATCGTCGACGATCCGGCCAAGGCACATCCACTGCGCGACGCCATCGTGGGACTGCGCGGCCTGGCGAACCTGGCGGACACACACGTGGCGGTGATTTCCGGCAGGGCGCTTCGCGACCTGGCGGTGCTGTCGCGCCTGCCCGACGAGGTTCACCTGGTCGGCAGCCACGGATCGGAGTTCGAGCCGGACATGGTCGGCCGTCTGGACACCGCCCAGGCCGTCCTGCTTGAAGAAGTGGGCCTTGACCTGCGCGCACGGGCCCAACGCATCCCGGGGTCGTCCGTCGAGATCAAGCCGTCCGGTGTGACGTTCCACTATCGCACCGCCGACCATGCGGTCGGCGGTGCCGAGGCGGCAGCCATCCGCGCGGTGTGGGCGGGACGAGACGGCATCGTCGTGCGGGACGGCAAGTGCGTGGTGGAGCTGTCGGTGCTCGACGCCAACAAGGGCATGGCGCTCGATCACCTTCGCCACTCGCTCGGCGCCGACACGGTGCTGTTCATCGGCGACGATGTGACCGACGAAGACGCCTTCGCGGTCCTTCGCGGACCGGACGTGGGCGTCAAGGTGGGCGACGGGCCGACCGGCGCCACCTATCGCGTTGCAAACCCCACCGACGTGTGTGAGGTCCTGGCACGGCTCCACGAGGAGCGCACAGCCTGGGTGTTCGGTCACCGGTCGGTGCCGATCACGCGGCACAGCCTGCTGTCGGATCAGCGCACACTTGCCCTGATCGACCATCGCGCCCGGCTCAGCTGGCTGTGCCAACCACGTGCCGACAGCACCGCCGCGTTCGCGGAGCTGCTCGGCGGACCGACCGCCGGGGCCTTCGCGATCGGACCGCAGGACGAGCCGGCCGCGGCGCCGCTACAGCAGTACCTGCCGAACTCCATGGTCGTGCAGACCCAGTGGCGCACCATGACGCTGATCGACTACATGGATGTCTGGGACGAACGCGCACGCGAGCCCGCCGGCCGATCGAACTTGATTCGCATGCTTTCCGGCACCGGCATCGCTGAGATCGTGTTCGCCCCCCGTCCCGATTTCGGGCGAACACCGGCGGAGCTTGTGATCACCGACGAGGGCATCGTGATCGTCGGTGGCACCCATCCCATGATGCTGCGCTGTCCGCAGCTGCCCTGGCGCATCGTCACCGACGGCGCACACCAGCGGGCCGAAGCCACGGTGACCTTGCAGAACGAAGCCGTGGTGTTCGACCTCGTCATCGGCAGCGATTCCGCAGAGATGCTGCCGAGCGAACAGGAGCGCCGCCACCGCACCATGGAGTTCTGGGATTCCATCGCCGGTGAGCTGCACCGCACCATGGTGGCGCCCACCGCGGTGCGACGCTCGGCGCTGATGCTCGAGTCGCTGCGGTACGCCCCAACCGGCTCGATGCTCGCCGCCGGCACCACGTCACTGCCCGAATGCATCGGCGGCGTGCGCAACTGGGACTACCGGTTTTGTTGGCCGCGCGACGCGTCGCTGTCGTGCACGGCGCTCGCCCACCTGGGCCGAACCACGCCCGGTCTTGCGCTCCTTGACTGGCTGGTCGACCGCGTCGAACATGCCACGCGCCCCGACCTGCTGCGCCCGCTCTATCCGTTGAGCGGCGACGACTCGGTGCCGGAAGCGGCCCTGTCGGAGATGGCCGGCTACCGCGGCAGCCGACCGGTCCGAATCGGCAACGCGGCCGAAGGCCAGGTGCAGCTGGATGCGCTCGGCCCGATCGCCGACTTGATTGCATGCCTGTACTACCAAATCGGTTCCCTGCCGGACGAACACCTGGACCTGCTGGCCCAGCTTGCCGACGTGGTGGTGGAGCACTGGCGCAGCCCGGATCACGGGATCTGGGAGATCCGGCTGGCGCGCCAACACAACGTCGTTTCCAAGGTCATGTGCTGGTTGGTGCTCGACCGCGCCATCGCAGTCGCATCACTCAGCCGTCGCCCCACGCCGCTCGCATGGCGACGGGAGCGCAAAGCCATCCACGCCGACGTGCTGGAGAACGGGTGGAACACCCGCTGCGGCACCTTCGTGGCCTCCTATGGGGGCACCGACTTGGATGCGGGCCTGTTGCTGCTTGGCACCACCGGTTTCCTGGCGGCGTCGGATACGCGATTTGTCGCAACCCTGCACGCCATCGAGCGCGACCTGTGTGACGGGCATGCGGTCTACCGCTACCGCCATGAGGATGGGCTCGCCGGCGGCGAGGGCGGCATGTTGATCTGCACCGGATGGCTGATCAGCGCGCTGGCCGCAGTCGGTCGCGTGCACGACGCCGAGGTGTGGTTCGATCGCCTGCTGGCATCGGTCGGTCCGACCGGTCTGCTCGCCGAACAGATCGACCCGGTCTCCGAAGGTGCCCTTGGCAACGTGCCGCAGGCGTACTCCCACCTGGCGCTGATCAACGCCGCGCTGGCGCTGGACGCGACGCTCGGCTGACCACCGCGACGTTGTGTGCCGTCAGCGTGTGCGGCGAGCCGCTTCGTAGCGGGCGATAGCGCGCACCCGTGCCGCGGCATGGTCGACCATCGGAGCCGGATAGTCGCTTCCGATCACGCAGCCGGCCGCCTGTTGCTCGGCCGCGCTCATCCGCCACGGCTCGAAGATCCACTTGGCCGGCACGTTGTGCAGCTGCGGGATGTACCTGCGCACGTAGTCGCCGTTCGGATCGAAGCGCTTGGCCTGAAGGATGGGGTTCAGCACGCGAAAGTACGGCGCGGCGTCGGTGCCGGTGCCGGCCACCCACTGCCATCCCCCGTTGTTGTTGGCAGGGTCGCCGTCCACGAGACCCTGCATGAAGATGGTCTCGCCGATGCGCCAATCGACGAGCAGATCCTTCACCAGGAATGACGCGGCCACCATCCGCGCGCGGTTGTGCACCCATCCGGACTCGGCCAGTTGGCGCATTGCCGCGTCGACGAGCGGATAGCCGGTGCGCCCCTCACGCCACGCCGATATTTGGTCCGGGTCGTTCTCCCACGCGATGTTGCGAAGATCCTCGCGCAGTGCCGCCCGCGCGACCTGTGGCACGCGCGAGAGGTGGTGGGCGTAGAACTCCCGCCAGCACAGCTGTCGCCACAGTGCCAGTCGTCCGGGGCCGAGCGCACCAGGAAGCCCAAGGGCACGACCCACCTGGGCGGCAGTGCACATACCGAAGCGCAGGTACGCCGCAAGGTGCGACGTGCCGGATGCCGCGACGGCGTCACGCATCTCGCCATACCGGTCCGCCGCCCCCGACCCCACGAACGCGACGATCGCCTGACGTGCCGCCGCAGGACCGGCCGGCAGCGGTGCGTGGCCGTCGGGCAGGACGTCGATCCCGTCCGACGCGACCGACGGACCGGTCAGCGACGACGGCGCCGGGATGTGCGGTGCCACGGGCAGCTGACTCCACGTGCGCCAAAACGGCGTGAAGACCAGGTAGCCCCGACCGGAGGATCCGACAAGCTCGTGCGGTTGAACGTGCAGGTCGGGTGGCTGGGGGCGCACAGCGACCCCGGCTGAGCGGAGCACGACCTCCACATCGCGGTCGCGAGCCTGCCCGAGCGGCGACACCTCGCCTGTCCAGGTGACCAAGTCCGCCCCAACTTCGGTGGCCACCTGAGCCACGACGCTTCGGGGATCGCCGGACCGGATGACGAGTGACGATCCCAGCGCGCGGAGTTCCCGGTCGAGTGCCAGCAGGCCGTCGCGAAGGAAGGCCAGTCGCAGGGGGCTTGCGTGATGTCGCCGCCCGAGGATCATCGGATCGGCGACCCACAGACACACGACCTCGCCACGTTCGGCTGCAAGGGTGAGCGTCGGCAGGTCGGCCACCCGCAGGTCGCGGCGAAACCAGACGAGAGTGACGGCGCTCACCGTCGGCTACCCGATTCCGGCGCCACCGATCACGGTTCCCACCGAGTACGTGATGATCATGACCAGCGTGCCGCCGACCAGGTTTCGCACGACGGCCGGCAGGCGCTTGGCTCCACCAAGTTGTGCGCTGACAAACCCGGTGAGCCCCATGCCGATCAGGACCGCCACCGTAGTGATCGCAACCCGCAGATTGGACGGGGACAGCAGGATCGCCGCCAGCGGAATGGCCGCACCCACGAGGAAGGCGAAGAATGAGGCGATACCGGCGTGCCAGGGGTTGGTCAGGTCGTCCGGATCGATACCGAGCTCCACGTCAAGGTGGGCCGCAAGCGCATCCCGGGCGGTGAGTTCCGTCGCCACATGGTGCGCCACGTCGTGCGTGAGCCCCTTGCTCTTGTAGATCTCGGCGAGCTCCAGCAGCTCCCCGTCGGGATCGTCTTCGAGCTCCCGGGTCTCGAGTTCGATGAGGGCACGCTCGGTGTCGCGCTGGGTGGAGACCGACACGTACTCACCGACAGCCATGGAAAGCGCGCCGGCAAGCATTCCGGCCATACCGGAGATGAACAGGGTGTGTCTGTTCGCGGTCGCACCGGCGACGCCCATGACCAGGCCGGCGGTGGAGACCAGTCCGTCATTCGCGCCAAGCACACCGGCGCGAAGCCAGTTGAGCTTGCTGGTGACGCTTTGACTGTGCGGTTCGAAGGAGGGGATCAGTGGCATCAACTGAGCATGTCAAACCGGATTTCAGCCAGCCCCGTTGCTTTCGTCAGTGAAGTTTAAAGATGCGGAGTTGATGCAGTACCGAAGTCCCGTCGGATTCGGCCCGTCGGGAAAGACATGCCCCAGATGCGATCCGCACTTGGCGCAGGTCACCTCGACGCGCGTCATCCCGTGACTCGTGTCGCTGTGCTCGGCGATCGCGCCGTCGGAGGACGGTTTGAAGAAACTCGGCCAGCCGGACCCCGAGTCGAACTTGGTGTCGCTTTGGAACAGCGGCTCCTCGCAGACGATGCATCGGTACATGCCCTCGCCGTGGTGGTCCCAGTACGCGCCGGTGAAGGCGCGCTCGGTTGCCGCCTGCTGGGTGACCGCGTACTGCTCCGCCGTCAGGCGCGCGCGCAGTTCGTCGTCGGTCGGCATTGCGTCGCTCATGTCGCTCCCTTCCCGTGCCAGCGCTCCATGTGGTGGCGGTGACGATCGCTGAGTGTCTCTCCACGATAGAACTGATCGTAGAAGTCGACGTCCAGATGGTGTGCCTGGAACACCAGGCGCACGAACATCGGGTCGATGAATGCGGGGAATCGCCCGTAGTTCTCGTGCACGTATGTGCAAAACGCGGTGACGATTTCGATGGTTTCGTCGGTGGGATACGGTCGGCCGCGCATCACCTGTTCGGCGTTGTCGAATGCCGACGCCTTGCCGGAGGCCGCCGACCAGCCGTCGAGGTATTGCTCCACCGCCTGTGCCATGTTCGCGACATACGGTGGCGTGAGCGATTCGAACACGCCGTCCTTGCCGACCGGCACCGGAGTGACCGCGTGGCGCGGGGTCGAGGTCGGCGTGACGAAGCGAAAACCGAGGCCGGCGTGCGCGGGACTGACTCCGAGCACGTGGTGTGGCAGGAAGCCGGTGAACGTCCACCCTCCGAGGCCGAGCGCTTGGGCGGCGAGCGCCATGTTCTGGCAGATGAAGGCGCCTTCGACGTTGAGGCTCGTCAGCACCCGCAGCTCGACGTCCATGAGTGACATGTCCAGCGCGCCGACCCGCCCGCTGCGCTTCCACTTGTCCAGGCCGCAGGAGCGTCCACCGTTGAGTTCGTCGACGACGTTGAAGCGGTTGATCTCGTCGAAGTAGATGAACAGCAACGTCATGTACTCGACGGTGGTGTTTGTGACCGGGATGAACAGTGTGCTGCCGGGCTGGTTGGCGTTCCAGGCGTTGAAGCCGAACAGGCCCGGCTCTCCGGTGGGCAGGTCTGCGCGCCCGTCGGCGAGCTTGGTCGTCGACGACCGAAAGCGCCGCACCAGCTCGTCGCGCCGGGCGTCGTCGTCAAGGGCCGCGAACACTTGAGGCTCGTCGGGGGTGTCTTCGCCCAGGCGAGTCGTGAAGATGCCCTCGTCGTTGGTGTAGAAGAGTTCGGTGGAGTGGGAGTTGCAGGAGCATGGCCAGGACCGCCCGGAGAAGCCGTGCATCCAGGCGATGCCGTCGGTGGGCAGGTCGCAAAGTGCCAGCCCGGTGACGCCGGTGCCAAGCCAGACGAGGAACGCCTCTTCAAGCGGGTCGAGGCTGACCGGACTGTGCGGCGAGGTGTAGGCGAGCGGTCCGTCGGGCACGGTCATGCCAAGCCCGACGCGTCGTGAGCGACGGGTGAAGATGGACTCGGCCAGCGAGACGTCGAATGCCCCGTGGAATGGATCGGTGCTCATCTGCGCCCCCAGCGTCGTTTGGCTTCGCTCGTCACCTTCTGGCGAGCTCCGCGGGCAAGTTTGAGTCCCCATTTCGGCGCCACTCTCGGAATCAGCCGAATCGCCGCGACCGCGATGACGAGGCCGACGATCAGCGCGACCAGGACGGTGGTGTGGCCAATCCACAGCGCACCGAGGACAAGACCGACGAGTCCCATGACCACCGCCCACATGAGCATGGGGACCCGGAAGCGATTGACGATCAGTCCGCCGCGCAGCGTTCCGACGCCGATCCGATCAGCTTGGTGGGCAAGTAACCCGCTGAGCGCCCAGACCCCGCCGACCAGCCCGGCCCCGGTGAGGGCGAACAGCACGAGGAAGGCGACAAGCACATGCATGGTGCATGTATATCCGACGGTGCCACCTCGTGCGGTGGCGCGGGCCGACGGTATGAAAACGGTATGAATTGTGTATGTGGTGCCCGGCACCAGAGGGACAATTTGTCTTTCCGTTGGCGCGCTCAGGTATGAAAGCGGTATGAATTGTGTATGAGGTGCCCGGCACCAGAGGGACAATTTGGGTTCAGCTGACGACAGCAGCAGCCGCCAAGGCCAGCGCCCCCATCGTTCCGGCATCGTCCCCGCACCCGGCCGGCACAACGAAGTCCTCAGCCACCTGCTCGGGAAGTCCCGGGTAGCCGTTCAGCTGGTCGGCAAGATGACGGCGAATCGCCGGGAACAGGCCAGGCAGATTGCGCACCCCGCCGCCGATGACGATCCGCTGCGGCGCAAGGGTGTACACCACGTTGCGAATGCCGGCGGCCAGGTAGGCCGCCTCCACATCCACCGCACGGGTCAGCTCGTCCCCGGACAGTTCTTCGGCCGGACGTCCCCACCGAGCGGCGATCGCCGGGCCGCTCGCCATCCCTTCAAGACAGTCACCGTGGAACGGACAAACCCCGGCGAACTCGTCGTCGGCCTGGCGCGCCACGCTCACGTGGCCGATCTCGGGATGGACGAGCCCCTGGATGGTTGCCCCGCCCACCACGGCGCCGCCGCCGATTCCGGTGCCCACCGTCAGGTACACGAACTGGTCGAGCCCCTGCGCGGCACCCCACGCCCCCTCGCCGAGCGCGGCACCGTTCACGTCGGTGTCGATGACGACGGGAACGTCGAACGCTGCGAGCGGCCCCACAAGATCGGTGTGCGACCAACCGGCCTTCGGCGTGACACCGATGTGACCGTACGCAACGTGGTCGCGGCGCAACTCCAGCGGACCGAAAGCTGCGACCCCGATGGCCGCAAGTCGCTGACCACCGTGAAGCACACGATCGAAGAACGCACGCATGTCGGCCACGGTCGACGCCGGATCGCGGGTGTCGAACCGTTCGCGCTGCAGGATGGTGCCGTCGGCAAGCCCGGTGACACATACGAACTTCGTGCCACCGGCTTCAACGCCGCCAAGAACGTCCCGCGACACCGAGCTCATGCGACCGAGGACGCCTCGTCCAGGGCCGACACCTCGGCGGCCCCGAGTGCCAATCCCGCCGCCGCGGCAAGCTCCGTCACCTGCTGAACGTTGGTCGCACTTGCGATCGGTGCGACGACCGCCGGCTTGGCAAGCAGCCATGCGAGCGCAACCTCGCCGACGCGGGCGCCGTGTCCCTTGGCCACGCTGTCCAAGGCGTCGACGACCGCGTACCCGCGATCGTTGAGGTAGTCCTTCTCGATGCCGGCCGCCCGTGGCGTCGCCGGCAGCGGCTGGTCGCGACGGTATTTGCCCGTCAGAAACCCGCGGGCAAGCGCGAAGTACGGGGCGACCGTGATGCCCTCGTCCACGCAGAGCTGCGCCAGCTCACCCTCGTACCCGCTGCGTTCCATCAAGTTGTAGTGCGGCTGGAGCAGTTCGTAGCGTGCGTAGCCGTGCTCGTCGCTGGCGGCAAGCGCCTCGCGGAGCCGAGCGGCGCTGTAGTTCGACGCTGCGACGACACCGATGGTGCCCTCGTTTACGAGTTCGTCGAACGCGGCCATCGTCTCGCTGAGGGGCGTCTCCTCGTCATCTTCATGGGCGTAGAAGATGTCGATGTGGTCGGTGTTCAACCGCTTGAGTGACTCCTCTGCCCCGCGACGGATTTTGTCCCGGGTGAGGCCTTTCGGCTGCTGCGGTCCGCCCTGCATGCCGACCTTCGTCGCGATGACGACATCGTCGCGCGAGCCACGCGCGGCCATCCAGCGTCCGATGATCGCCTCGGATTCGCCACCGGCGTTGCCGGGGACCCATGCCGAATAGATGTTGGCGGTGTCGATGAAGTTGCCCCCGGCCGCCACAAAGGCGTCGAGCACGGCGAACGAGGTCTCCTCGTCAGCGGTCCAGCCGAAGACGTTCCCGCCCAGGCAGATCGGCGACACCTGAAGGCCGCGTTTTCCAATGAGTCGTCGTGAGGTCATGCCGGAAACGTACCGGAGCGCACGGTCCGCGGCGTCCGCTAGGGAGTGACGATGACGCCACCGACTCCCCCGGCCCCTTCCTCGGCGAACCCGGACACGTAGATGAGCGGCCCTATGACCGCGTCGGTGCCCACCCGCACCATTTCATCGCCGATTGCAGTCGCCCGCTCCCGGTCGGTTGCCGCCGTGGCGGGAGCAGCGATGGTCGGCGGGTTGGGGTCAATTGCCGCACTGATCTCGCCGGCGACGCCTTTGCCTGCCGTGTATGTCAAGGAAGCATGTGTCGGCATCAGCGACCCGCCCGCGTCCCGCATGACGCAAAAGTCGATGGTTGCGGACGTCACGCCGGTCCACCACGCATCCTGCTGCGTGGGGAGTGTGAGTGGCCCGCGCACGCAATGCTCGCCTGCCGACGTTTCGATTGCCACTGTGGGTGCGCCAGCCACGAGCGTGTCGATCAATTGCGCACGCGCCCGATTGGCTTCGGTCCCTGAGCGGGCCAGCTCGGCGAGTGACGTTCGGGTGATGTGGAGCGTCATCGACGGGTCGTGGGCCCACGTGGCGCCGGGGTCGCGCAGATACTGACCTGCCTCGGTGACAATGATCTCACGCACCTCTGGATCCGCTGCGGCCGTTTTCCAGTTCGACAGCACCAGATGCAGGCCGGTCGTGTTCATCGTGAAGGCGAATGTCGCGCGCACCGGAATCTGATTGGCGCCGTCGGTCGTGATGTCCGCGTCCAGTGAGAGCGGGGCATCGGGCCGGAGCGCTCCGGCGACCGCCTCGATGATGTCGCGCGGCGGGACGGTGCTCGAACCGTCTGCACCAGTCGATCCGCAGCCGACTGCTGCCAGGCAGGCGCCCGCGAGGGCGATGAGCAGACGAGAAGGCGTCGACATGAGCTCAATCTCGCAGCAGCGCCGCGGGACCACAAACGCGCGCTACTTCGGTTCGATGACCTCAGGCGCACCGAAGGGCACGAGCGCAGCCGGGATGCGAACGGACCCGTCCTGCTGCTGATGGTTCTCGAGGATCGCGATCATCGTGCGACCCAGAGCGACTGCGGTGCCGTTCAGCGTGTGCACCGGATCGGTGGACTTGCCGTCCCGGTAGCGGCACTTCAACCGTCTGGCCTGGTAGTCGGTGCAGTTGGAGCACGAGGTGACCTCGCGGTAGCGCTCCTGTCCGGGCATCCAGGCTTCACAGTCGAACTTGCGTGCGGCCGATGCGCCGAGATCGCCGATTGCGACATCGACCACCCGGTAGGGCAGCTCCAGCGCCTGAAGGATCGATTCCTCGGTGGCCAAAATCAGTTGATGTTCGGCCGACGAGTTGTCCGGATGGCAGAACGAGAACATCTCGACCTTGTCGAACTGGTGCACACGGAACATGCCGCGCGTGTCCTTGCCTGCCGCACCGGCCTCACGCCGAAAACATGAGGAGATGCCTGCGTAGCGCAGGGGCAGTTCGGCGATGTCCAGGATCTCGTCCTGGTGGAGGGCTGCGAGCGGCACCTCGGAGGTGCCGACCAGGTACAGGTCGTCGGCGGCGGTTTCGTAGATGGATGCACGGTCGGTCGGGAAGAATCCGGTGCCGTACATGGCCTCTTCGCGCACGAGCACCGGCGGGATGACGGGCGTGAAGCCCGCCTTCTCGAGCGTTTCGACAGCGAATGCGACGATGGCCATCTGCAGTCGGACCATCGGGCCGAGCAGGTAGACGAAGCGGGCGCCTGATGTGCGCGCAGCGCGTTCCAGATCGATGCCGCCGGATGCGGTGCCGAGGTCGACGTGGTCGCGGACGGGGAAGTCGAAGACCGGCGGCGTGCCGACGGTGCGAAGCTCGACGGCGTCGTCCTCGCCGCCGTCCGGGGCGTCGTCCTCGCCGAGGTTCGGCAGTCCGAGCAGGATCGTCTCACGCTCCGCCTCGACGTCCTTGAGCGCGTCTTCGTCGGCTTTCAGTCGCTCGCCAAGCTCACGGGCGGCGGTCTCGGCGGCGGATGCGTCCTCGCCGGCCTTCTTGGCGGCGCCAATCGCTTTGGCGGCACGGGTGCGTTCCGCACGGGTGGCTTCCACCTCG
>CALMXK010000203.1 GCA_937871165.1 uncultured Actinomycetes bacterium | reverse complement strand
ATCGCTCGTCGGCAGCGTCAGATGTGTATAAGAGACAGTCCCTGCCCCGGGCGCTTTCAGGCGGTATGCGCCAGCGCGTGGCGATCGCCCGGGCGCTTGCACCCCGTCCGGACATCCTGCTGTTGGACGAACCGTTCGGCGCATTGGACGCCCAGACCAAGCGCGTCATGCAGGACTTCCTGTTGGCGCTCTGGAAGGAGTCGCGCCCCACGATGCTGCTCGTCACCCACGACGTGGAGGAGGCCTGTTACCTGGCCGGGCGGGTGTACGTGCTGAGCTCCCATCCGGGGCGTGTGGCGGCGGAGGTCGTCATTCCGTTCGGCGCCGACCGGGACGCGTCGGTTCGCCGCGACCCGGCGTTCCTCGATGTGCGCGACGAGGTTCAGCAACTGCTGCTCGATCAGGTGCGTGACGCTCCCGGAGCGGTGGTTGCGGGACACTGACCGCGTGACAACGTGGTGACGACGACGGTGGGGTCGGTGAGCGCGTCGTACAATGGGGAACCCGATTCTTCGCCTTCTTGGAGTGTTCCGTGTCAACCTCGATTCTCGTCATCTGTATCCACAACAGCGCCCGCAGCCAGATGGCGGAGGAGCTCATCCGCCGCAAGTGCGGCGACGCCGTGAGCGTGGAGAGCGCCGGTTTGGAGCCTGGCGTGCTGAATCCGATGGCGGTCGCGGTGCTGCGGGAAATCGGTATCGACATCACCGGCAAGGCGACGCAGGGTGTCTTCGATCTGCTGCAACAGGGGCGTGAGTTCGACTACGTGATCACGGTGTGCGACGAAGCGAGCGCCGAGCGGTGTCCGGTGTTTCCGGGCGGCGGGCAACGGCTGCACTGGGGCTTTCCCGATCCGTCGGCGTTCTCGGGGTCGGATGAGGAGCGGCTTGCGCGCACCCGTCAGGTGCGTGACGCGATCGCTGCCAAGGTTGATGCGTGGTGCGGCACCGAGGAGTGCTGCGCGGCCTGATCAGGCCGGAGGGGCCGCTGCGCCGTCTCGATCAGCGACTCGCGTGGACTCAAGCGGCAGGTGCGAGCCGTCGAGCAGGTGGGCGATCGTTTCGGAGGTGAGGGGGCGGGCGAAGTGGTAGCCCTGCGCTTGGCTGCATCCGAGCTCTTGGAGTGCCGTCACCTGGTCGGCCCCTTCCACGCCTTCGGCCACGGTCTGCAGTCCGAGTGAGCGTCCGAGATCGACGATCGACGTGAGGAGTGTCAGCCGCTCCTGTTGGTCCGGCACGTGATCCACAAAGCACTTGTCGATCTTCAGGATGCTGATCGGGAACTGGTGCAGCGTGCTGAGGGACGAGTAGCCGGTGCCGAAGTCGTCGACGGCGAGTTTGACGCCGATGTGGTCGAGCTGGTCGAGCTGTGCGATGACTGCGGCGTTGCCTTCGGCGACGACGCTCTCGGTGATCTCGAGGGTCAGGTAGTTGGCGTCCAGTCCGCTTGTGTCGAGTGCGGCACGCACCCGGTCCACGAGCTGGGGATCGAGCAACTGGAGCGCCGACACGTTGACGCTGACGCACAGCGGCTCGTCGTTCGGATGGTCGATGTGCCACTGGGCGGTTTGGCGGCATGCCGCGTTCAGCACCCATTCGCCGATGGAGTGGATCAGGCCGGTGCGTTCGGCCATGGGGATGAACGTGTTGGGCGGGACGAGTCCGAGTCGGGGGTGGTTCCAGCGGGCGAGCGCTTCGGTGCTGACGATTCGTCCGTCGGTCAGGTTGACGAGCGGCTGGTAGTGCACGGAGATCTCGTCGCGCTCAAGGGCGTCACGCAGTTCGTCTTCGAGTTCGAGCTGTTCGATGAGGCGGCGGTGCATCTCCGGGGCGAACGCGGTGGTGGTGCCTTTGTGTTCGTGTTTGCCGGCGTACATGGCGAGGTCGGCGTTGCGAAGCAGGTCCGCGGCGTCGTGGGTTTCGTCGTCGGTGAGTGCGTAGCCGATGGAGGCGCGAGGCATGAGTGTGCGTCCGGCGATGACGACCGGTTGACCGATGGCCTCGGTCGCGCGGACGCAGAACTGGCGAACGACGTCGTCGGAGCGGACGTCGCGCAGCATGACCACGAATTCGTCGCCGCCGAATCGGGCGACCACGTCCGTGTCGCGTGCGCAGTGGCGGATGCGTTTGGCGACGATGCTGAGCAGTTCGTCGCCGGCGTGGTGGCCGAGGCTGTCGTTCAGCGTTTTGAAGTCGTCGAGGTCCAGGAAGACGGCGGCCGTGCGGGTTTCGGGGATGCCGGCGCCGCTTTCGAGGGCCGCATCAAGTTCCGCGCTGAGCAGTGCACGGTTGGGAAGTCCGGTGAGCGGGTCGTGGTAGGCCAGGAAGGCGGCTCGCCGGGCGCGGTCGAGGATGCGGTACAGGACGGCGATCAGGAGTGCGGCGATGACGAGCATGACCATGGTTGCGAGGTCGCCGAACCTGCCGGTTTCCTCCGCTTTGATGGCTGCCGCGGCGCCGACGTCGTCGAGGGCTCCGTGCAGCACCGCGAAGGCGGGGTCCACCCGTGACTCGTCGATCGCGAGGGCGCGTTCGGGGTCGTTCGCTGCGAGGGCGGTAAGTTGATCGGCGATGGCGGCCGTGTATGCGGTTGCGCTCTCGCGCATGGCGTCACTGCCGGCGACGGTGCCGGGGATGGCGCGTACCGTGCTTCTGAGGGCGACGGACAGGCGCTTTGCTTGTGCGCGTGCTGCCTCGCCACTGGTGGCGCCGGCGGTGGCCCGCCATTCGACGGCGCTCAGCTCGTTGGCGATGGCTCGCGCGTCGGCTGCCATGCGTGAGGTTTCGAGTGCGGCGCGGGAGCGCCCTTGGACGGCGATGACGGCTGCGCTGACAAGGAGCGCAATCACAGTTGCCGCGATGGCAAGGCCGCCGCGCGCCCACGTGCGATGGGAGGGATTCGTTTCCCCCGTAGCTCCCAATGCCGTCATGGGTCGCCTATCGGCGTTGTGTGGAGGAACCTTGACGTTATTCGGGAGGTTCTTCGTCGGTGTTGCGCATGATGGTGGAGTGGTGGATCGGGAGTGGCAGCCATCCGCCCCAGCGACGCACGCCCCCGACTCCACCAACCGCACCGGACGCGATTGGCGCGGGGTGGCTCGTCAGACTCCCGAGGCGGCGACGAGCGACTGGCGGTGGACGATGGAGCGCCAGAGCGTGCGCGACGAGATCGAGAGATACTCCAGAGGTGCGTCGGTCTGCCCGAACGGCCAACGTAGATACGATCAACGCGATGCGGAGTCGCTACCTCACTTCCACGATGCTGTGGTCGGGTGTTCTTGTCCCGGTCCTCTATTTCGGTGCCCAACTCGTGCGAGGGCCGTTCGTCGAGGGCTACAGCTTTCGGCACAACGCGGCCAGCGACCTGGGCGCCGTCGGCGTGCCGGGCGCGTCGTGGTTCAACGCGATGGCCATCGCTTCCGGTCTTGCCGCGATTGCGGCGTCCTTCGGGTGGTGGCATGCGCTCGATGACTGGGCGGTCGGCGGGATTCGCCGCAGCCAGTTGTGCCTCGCCTTGGTGTCAATCGGCCTCGCCAGCATCGCGGCTGGCGCATTCCCGCTGCCCGACGAGCGGCACGGTGGCGGTGCACTCGGCGCCGGCCTGTTCGCGCTGCCGTTGCTCCTCGTGCTGGCAACAGTGCGATCCCAGGTGGCCCCCTGGCTCCGCCGGTACGCAGTTGCCAATCTGCTGTTGTTTGTCCTTGCCGCGTTGCTGTTCAGCGGCGCCACCGGGGTCGATCCCACGGTGAATGAAGGTGTGCTGCAGCGAGTGCTCGCCCTGTCGGTCTTCCCGCCGATCGGCGTCGTCTCAGCTGCAGCCCTTCGCGGCCGACGGTGACTGGCGTGCACCGCGCCGGGGCCACGTAGCCC
This sequence comes from uncultured Actinomycetes bacterium, assembly GCA_937871165.1. GTDB lineage: Bacteria > Actinomycetota > Thermoleophilia > Miltoncostaeales > Miltoncostaeaceae > CALMEC01. The sequence goes on along the minus strand of CALMXK010000203.1, from coordinate 250 downwards.
CGAGCGGCGCAAAATTCGGTCTCGATCTTTCGCTCGTGGTCATTGATACGCATGGCAATATGGTGCAAATACATGACCAGATTGGCCGAAACTGCTACAGGCTTTGCAACCCCACGGGGGGTAACAAAGTCTGCATCGATCACCAAACGCTTGCTGGTCATTGATACGCACGGTATTATGGCTGTCTCTTATACACATCTGACGCTGCCGACGAGCGATCTAGTGTAGATCTCGGTGGTCGCCGTATCAT
>CALMXK010000202.1 GCA_937871165.1 uncultured Actinomycetes bacterium | reverse complement strand
ATACGGCGACCACCGAGATCTACACTAGATCGCTCGTCGGCAGCGTCAGATGTGTATAAGAGACAGCGCCAGCGCCGCCGGGCTTGCTGATCGACCAAGCGCTACCTTCAACGGTTTGGTCAGAACCGTCGCACGCGATCCGGTGGTATGGGTGGACGGCGTGTGCTGGACGTCGTGGACATGCGCGACGATCTCCACCGTCCGAAGCTCGCCCAGGGCGATACGCATCCCCTCGAAGATGAGCTCGACTAGCTGCTCAGCCGAATTGGCGCTTGCAGACCACTTCGGCATATCACGTGGTGACGTCGCCCAAAACAACCCTGCCTCCACGTGAACCTCGACTTTCACACTCATGCGACCAGTTCTCCCCATCCTGCTGCATTCGTTCTCAAACCAGTTTACGCGCAAATTCCTCGTCAAGCTCCACCTGTCGGACCAAGATGTCCCTGACCAACCGCGGGCGAATCGTTGTCGAGTCATGATGTGCGAATAGAATCGTGGGTCGACCCTCGGCTTCCAGCGTCCGATGCGATCCCGTCTGTCGCACCACCCGGTAGCCCAACGGTTTCCTACAGAGTATCGACAAGAGCTTGCCAGCCTTGAGCGAAGGGAACTGGTCCACCTCCGGCTAGCCGATCACTCCGGCCGGCACTTCAGTGTGACTTGGCCGTGTGCATTGCGCACGTTTCCGCCTGCCCTTGTCATCCTGGTGACGGCGTCGCCCGCAGTGTCAATGTCGAGGTTGATGAACGACTGAGCAAACGTATCGGCGAGCCGCCCGTATGGGTCGACGTAGTTCTTCGCTATCCGAGTCGCCTTCTGGCAGGCGCCAGCAACGTCGTCATCGATCTTATCGAGCAAATCGGTCGTGAGGATCATGTTGGTGTCGAAGCCGCTGTAAGCGTCCGCCATGCACTTGCTGGCTTCTGCGAGTCGCCCACACTGCGCGATCGTTGCGCACTTCTGGGTCCCGCCGAGCAGCCGATCGTTCTCGTGCAGCAACTCCGCCCATGAAGATGTGTACTGGTCGAATCCGCCGCTACTCATCCGTCCTGTGTCCTTCGCGCTTTTCGTCGTTGTCTTGGTCGACGTCGCGTCGGACTTCTTCTTGTCGCTACCGCCAGCGATCGCGCTGATGACGATCAGCACCACAAGGATCCCGCCTCCCACATAAGCAGCTTCTTCATGTCGGCGTCCTGCGCCTCCTTGTTGAGACGATGCCCTAGTTCAGGCGTGACCTGTCACTGCAAAACAGAGGACCGTCATTCTTCCCCGGTCAGCGGCTTTGGGCATCGTTTCAACAATGCAGACAGACCGCAACTGAATGGGGAACATTGCATCCCAGCCGGCCAGCGAGACAGGCTGTCTCACATTCTCGGTCGCCGTCGCTCGAGGCGGATCCACCGCCGCTGTTCGGGAAATGGATTGGCGCTCGGCACCAATCCACTTCCCGATACCCACATCAGCTACACGCCGTCGGCGGGACCTTCCGGCCGGTCGGCGTCACGGCTGGCATTCACTGCGCGCACATAGGCAATGGCACTTGCCTCGAGCACGTCGGTCGACATGCCCAGGCCGCTGCGCGTCCGGCCGTCGATCTGTGCCACGACACGCGCCTCGCCGAGCGCGTCACGGCCGCTCGTCACAGCGTTGACGGCGTACTCCAGCAGTGTTCCGCTGGTTCCGATGGCGTTGTCGATTGCCTTCATCAAGGCGTCCACCGGCCCGTCACCCGTGCCGGTGCCGTCATGGCGCGTCCCGTCGGGTGCGGCCACCGTTACGGTGGCGCTCGGCGCGTCGCCACTACCAGCAGCCAGATGGAAACTGGTGAGTTGGTATCCCCCGCCGGCCGTCTCGCCGCGCATCTCGTCGCCCATCAGGGCTTCCAGATCGAGCGCCGACAGCTCACCCTTCTTGTCCGCCACGGACTTGAAGCGATCGAAGACGGCCTTCATCTCGTCCTTGTCGAGCTCGTAGCCCAGGTCGAGCAGCGCAGCCTGCAGCGCATGGCGGCCGGAGTGCTTGCCGAGCACCAGCTCACTCTTCTCCAGGCCCACGCTCTTGGGATCCATGATCTCGTAGTTCAGCGGGTTCTCCAGCATGCCGTGCTGGTGAATGCCGGCCTCATGGGCGAACGCGTTGCGCCCAACCACGGCCTTGTTCGGCTGAATGACATAACCGGTCAGGCGACTGATCATGCGGCTCGACCGTGTGATCTCCTCGGTGTTGATCTCACACCACAGGCCGCCGACATCCTCGCTGCGCGTGCGCAGGATCATGGCGACCTCTTCGACCGAAGCGTTGCCGGCGCGCTCGCCGATGCCGTTGACGCAGCCTTCGATCTGACGCGCACCCGCATGCAGTCCGGCCAGCGAGTTCGCGACCGCCAAGCCGAGGTCGTTGTGGCAGTGCACCGACAGCGTCACGTCCTTGAGCGACGGACACAGGTCGTAGAGCGTGTTGAGGTAGCGGGTGAATTCGTCGGGCATCGTGTAGCCGACGGTGTCCGGCAGGTTGATCGTCGTGGCGCCCTGGGCGATTACCGCCGCGACAACTTCGGCCACGTATTTCGGATCGCTGCGAGTTGCGTCCTCACAGCTGAACTCGACGTCCTTACACAGCGAGGATGCCAGCGCCACGGCGTCGGTCGCCGCCTTCAGCACCTCGTCGCGGGTCATCTTGAGCTTCCACTGCAGGTGGATGTCACTCGTGGCGATGAACGTGTGGATGCGTGGGTTGGCCGAGTCCTTCACGGCGTCCCAGCACCGTGTGATGTCCTTCTCGTTGGCGCGTGAGAGCCCGGCGATCGTCGGACCATCCACCTCGTTGGCGATGGCCTTCACACCTTCGAAGTCGCCGTTGGAGGCGATCGGGAATCCCGCCTCGATGATGTCGACGCCAAGGCGCGCAAGCTGCTGGCCGATCTCCACCTTCTCCCGCTGGTTCAGGTGAATGCCGGGCGCCTGCTCACCGTCTCGCAGGCTCGTGTCGAAAAACTTGACCCGCTTGTTCGGGTCGCGTTCGGATGTCGTGCTGGTACTGCTCACAGGGTCATCTCCCCCTTCTCAGTGCGTCGAGGCCGTCAATGCCCATTCGGGCGTGGGTGTGTGCGCGTCATTCCCCTAACGGGGAAGGAGGAGCAGACCAAGAAGCAGGGTGCGGCCACCAGCAAGCACATGGATGTTCTTCGGGGCCGTCATCGGCGGTGAGCATACCATGCGTGGTTCGGGCGTGACCGACATTCACGCGTCGCCGCCAGACTTCGCAGGGGTCGATGATCGGCGCCGACGCGCTTCCTTCGGTGGCGGTTGCGCGTTTCCGAAGCGGCGCAACGATGCGTCCTCATGGGCGACCCGTCGAAGCGCGGACAGCAGGCGGTCACCGAGCGCCGTTCCAACCACCGCGACTTGCATCCGATCGTCCGCCAACTCGTGCTGTGCGAGGAAGTCCATATCCGACGTCGCAACCATCTCGGCTGCGGCGCAGTAGGTGCCAAGGATCGTGGCCGGATCAACCTGGGCAAGGTCCCGCCAGGTGCCGATCACGGAAGCGGCGACGCCAAGCGCCGGATGCCCCGCAGTGACGGACCAACCACGCGCAGCGACCGCATCCGTGACCGCCGCCAAGTCGGCTTCGGTGGGCGCGTCACCGGCCTCAGCTCCCAACGGGAGCGTCGACTGCACCTTGCCGAGCAAGTCGTGGAGGTCGACGCCGGGGCGGTCGACGATGGCGACGATCTGCTTGATGGTGGCAATGCTGAGATCCGCAACCTGCACGAGCGCCCGGATCAAACGAATCCGCGACACGTGTGCCTCGCCGTAGCTCACCTGGTTGGGGCTCGTGTACTCGCCTGCCGGCATCAGGCCTTCGCGTTGGTAGTACTTGATGGTCGCCACCGGGACGTCGGTCACGCGGCTCAGCTCACCAATTCGCATCGTCTCGCCTCCCCTTGACTTTCGTGTCGGATAGTAGCACTATCCATCACGGATAGCATCACTATCCACTCACCGACCGAAGGAGAGACGACATGCACGCAATCATCGGAAACGGACCCGTTGGGGCGGCGACCGCCAGACTGCTCAGCACCCGTGGCGAGCCTGTCACAGTGATCACTCGCACGGGCGGAGCGTCCACCAACGACGTGCGGCACGTTGCTGCGGACGCCGGCGATGTGGATGCCCTGACAGCCGCGTGCGCCGGCGCCACCGTCATCTACAGCTGCGCGAGCCCGCCATACCACCGCTGGGACACCGACTTCCCGGCCCTTGCTTCGACCATCCTGAGTGCCGCCGAGCGCACCGGGGCGGTGCTCGTCACCGCAAGCAACCTCTATGGATACGGCCCAACGGAGGGCGCGCTGACCGAAGAGTTGCCGCTGAACGCCGACGGGCCGAAGGGGCGCACCCGGGCGGACATCTGGAGGCGCGCCCACGCGGCACACGCGGCGGGCCGGGTGCGCGTGACGGAGGCCCGCGCGAGCGACTTCTTCGGCCGGGGCGTCATGGCCACCGGACAGCTCGGCTCGCGGGTCATTCCGCGTGTTCTGGCCGGCAAGTCGGTGAGCGTGCTCGGCAACCCGGAGGTGCCCCACAGCTGGACGTATGTCGACGACTTCGCGCAGGCGTTGATCACACTCGGCGCCGACGAACGCGCGTGGGGTCGGCCGTGGCATGTGCCAACTGCGCCGCCGCGGCCGCAGCACCAGATGATTGATCTGATCGCTGAGCATGCCGCGCTGCCCAAGGTGGCGGTCAAGGGCATGTCCTGGACCATGCTGCGCATGCTGGGTCTCGTGATGGCGCCCCTTCGCGGACTCGACGAGGTCCGGTACCAGTTCGACCAGCCCTTCGTCGTCGATTCGAGCGCATTCACTGCCACGTTCGGTACAGAGGCGACGCCGCTCGACACCGCGGTCGGATCCACCGTCGAGTGGTGGCAGGAGCGCCGCGGGGCCAAGTGAAGGACGAATGTGACCTCACCGCACGCGTGTCGGGCATCCCCGACTTCACGTGGGATGTGCGACGCGCAACGCGGGTTCGCATTTCGCCAACACGAAACACATCGACTTTGCACTTTTGCAGGGAGTTTCGGTGGAGTACGCTTGCCTCCACTTCCCTCCCCGATTGGATGTGCCCGTGACCGCCGTTCGACACTTTTGGGTGCAGGCAACCGTGTTCGTCCTCATCGCCTTGGGCGCACAGAGCGCCGTGGCACAGCAACAGGCGGCGGTGAGTTTCACGGCGGCCGGGGACTACAAGGAGACCCCCGAGGCAGCCTCGGTGTTGGGCGGAATCGCCAACGCGGACCAGGACTTCCATATCGCCCTCGGCGATCTGCAGTACGGCCGTACCGGCGAGGAACAGCAGTGGTGCGACATGGTGACATCCGTCGTCGGCACCACGTTGCCGTTCGAATTGATCTCGGGCAACCATGAGAGCGAGGGTTTGACCGGCAACATCGACACGTTCGCGCAATGCCTGCCGAACAAGCTGCCGAACATCCAGGGCACGTACGGCCGCCAGTGGTATGTCGACGTGCCGGCCGAGGCGCCGATCATGCGGATCATCCTGTCGTCGCCGGGCTTGCGCACACCCGACGGCGTCAAGCACACGTACGAGATCGGCACGCCGGAATACGACTGGCTGTCAACGACGATCGACGACGCCCGTGCGAAGGGCCTTCCGTGGGTGGTGAGCGCGATGCACTATCCGTGCTTCAGCATCGGCGTCTACAGCTGTGTGATGGGCCGCGACACGATGGACCTGCTCGTGTCGAAGAAGGTCGATCTGGTGTTGATGGGGCACGAACACAACTACAGCCGCACCTACCAGCTGGGGTATGGCACGGGCTGCGAGGACCGCACGATTCTGAAGCCGTCGTCGTTCAATGCGGCGTGCATTCGGGATTCGGACAGTGCGATGGTCAAGGGTGCGGGCACGGTGTTCGCGATCGTCGGCACCGGCGGCACGACGCTTCGCGACCTCGATACCACCGAACCCGAGGCCCCGTACTTCGCCGCCGCGTCCGGGCTCAACAGCAACCCGATGTGGGGCTTCCTGAGCGTGACTGCGACGGCCACCGAGCTGACGGCCGACGTCGTCCCGACGATCGGGACGTTCGCCGATCGTTTCGCGATCACAGACCCCGCTGCGCCAGACCCCGGAACCGGTGGCGGAACAGATCCGGGAACGGGTGGCGGAACCGACCCCGGCACGGGTGGCGGAACCGACCCCGGCACGGGTGGCGGAACCGACCCCGGCACGGGTGCCGGGACGACGGCGGCTGACCGCGACGGCGATGGGATCCCCGACGCAACCGATGCGTGCCCCCGCCGCCAGGGCCCCACAGCCCGTCTGGGATGCCCGATCGTGGTGACCGGCTCGGCAGGCAACGATGTGCTCTACGGATCCCGACTGAACGACATCATCGAGGGTCTGGCGGGGGCCGACCGCTTGGTCGGAGGCCTCGACAATGACATCCTCAAAGGCGGACCCGGCAACGACATCCTGGTGGGCGGACCCGGCGTGGATGCCCTTGGCGGCGGCCCCGGCAACGATGTCATTCGCGCCCGCGACGGCCTGGCGGACCGGATCTTCTGCAGCGGCGGCACCGACGTGGTGGTTGCCGATGCCATCGACGTCACGTCGGGATGCGAGCGGATCCTTGTGCCCTGAACGATCCTGCGAGGTCTCCGCAGTTAACCGTTCTGGTGTCTGACACCAGAACGGTTAACTAGACGTCCTGCAAAGGGGGGTATTTGCGCGGAATCTCGCGCCCCAGCCCGCCACATCCACGATGTGCTTCTGATCGCACCCCGCCGTCACCGAACGATGGAACGACCAATCTCACGGTGCGCAGCAGCGACGCTCGGGTCCATGTCGCGCACACCCTTCTCGGACCGATTGTCGATCCCGCCCGCCCACGAGTAGGCCAGCATGATCGATACGTCGGTTCGCGAGCGGGCAAGCGCGAGATAGTTCCTCGCAACATCCGCCATGTCGACTTCGGTCAGGCCGGCCGACCGGTGTGCGGGGGTGTAGGTCGCATCCATCACGAGGACAAGGCTCTGGCCGGGTCGCAGGCGAGCCGCCGCTTGGTCGAGATAGCTGGTGTAGCGCGGTTCGGCCGCCGGGTCACGAATCCCGTACGCGTCGAATCCCCAGTATGTGACCGCCGCTGGAATTGTCGGCCCGGTCGGACCTCCGTACGCTTCGATCATCAACGTTCGAGCACCCGGGTAGTCCCGCCGGATACGTGTCGCGGCCGCGGTGACATCCGCCAGTGGGAGGCCACGAAGCGTCGGTTCATCGACGAGATAGAACACGACGTCGCCCGGCGATATGCCGCTCTTGCTGATGGCTCGGCGTACAAGCAGCCACTGCTCCTCAATGGCTGCGCCAGACGTTCCACGCGAATCGTCGAACGTGAAGAACACTGGCTCCACGTACAGGATGGCTGTCGAACCTGACGGTACCGCATGCAACCGCCGTGCCATTTCATCGACGTCGCCGCTCACGCAGATCTGGTTTGCGTTCGTGAAGCCGGCGACTTCGTCGGCGTAGTCGGTCTTCAGCTCCTCGTCATGAGGATCGTCGAGGCCACACGAAATGGCGGAATAGCCGAAGAGACGCGGACCTGTGGATGGCGCGACCTGCTGATCTCCTCGCGCAGGGCCGGCGTCTCCGGAACACCCGGAAGCGGCGACGACACTGCAAACCATGAACACCGCGCACACCACACTTCTCATCATCGCGTGGCCTTCCGACGGTCTTCGCAGTTAACCGTTCTGGTGTCTGACACCAGAACGGTTAACTAGACGTCCTGCAAATCGCAGGAAAACGGGTTACGCCGCCCCGTTCCCCATCTCCAGATTCACGAACCACACCTGCTCGAAGCCTTCAATCTTGCTGATGGCCTCGGCCGCTTCGGCGCTCGCCGGGGAGTCAATCGCCACCGCCATCAGGGCGCGACCCTCGTGCCGGTTGCGGCTCACCGCCATCGACGCGATGTTGATTCCCGCCTGACCGAGAATCGAACCGACCTCGCCGATCATGCCCGGCACGTCACGGTTGCGGAAGATGCCCATGTGCGGGGCAAGCTCGATCTCGATGTCCTTGTTGAGCGCGGCCACAAGGCGCGTGCGCGACGTGGTGCCGATGGTCGTGCCCGCAACCATCACGTCACCCGAGCGCAGCGTGATGCGATTGGTGTAATCGCGGCTCTGCGTCGTCGTCGTTTCGGTGAACTGGATGCCGCGCTCAGCCGCAAGGTGCGGCGCGTTGACCAGGTTCGGTTTGGTCTCGATCTGCCCTTCCAGAATGCCCGCCAGCGCCGACGCGCACAGAAGACGCGTGTTGTGATCGGCGAGCGCACCCTCACACGAGATCTCAAGCGGCGACACCTGGCCACCGGTGAGCGCCGAGATCAGCTGACCGAGCTGGTTGGCAAGCGGCAGGAACGGACGAAGCGCCGCCATGCCCTCGGCTGAAACCGCCGGAATGTTGACGGCCGTGGTGACAGAGCCACCGGTGAGGGCCGCCACGACCTGCTCAGCTACATCCGAGCCCGCCCGATCCTGCGCCTCAACGGTGGACGCGCCAAGATGCGGCGTCACGGTGACACCGGGCAAGCCGAACAACGGGCTCTCGGTGGCGGGCTCCGACGCAAAGACGTCAACCGCCGCGCCCGCGATGGTTCCGTTCGTGACGGCGTCGGCAAGCGCCTGCTCGTCCACCAAATCGCCGCGCGCCACGTTGATGAGGCGCGCCGACGGACGCATCTTCTTGAGGGCCTCGGCGTTGATCATGCCGCGCGTCTCGGGAGTCGCCGGCATGTGCAGCGTCACGAAATCGCTGGCCGCGTAGATCTCGTCAAGCGTCTCGGCATGTCCCACGCCGAGTTCGCGGAAACGGCCCTCCGCCAGGAACGGGTCGTACGCGATCACGTTCATGCGAAGCCCGAGCGCCCGCTCGGCCACCAGGCGACCGATCCGGCCGAGGCCGACCACGCCCAGCGTCTTGCCGGTGACCTCGATGCCGCCGAACTTGGAGCGCTCCCATGCTCCCTCGACCAGTCGTGCATGGGCCGGAGCCACATTGCGCGCCTGCGCCATGATGAGCGCGATCGTGTGCTCGGCCGCCGACAAGGAGTTGGACTCGGGGGCGTTCACCACGACGATGCCGCGACGTGTCGCCGCGTCCAGGTCGACGTTGTCGACGCCGGTGCCCGCGCGACCGATGACCTTCAAGGCGGTCGCCTTCTCGATCAGGTCGGCGGTGACCTTCGTGGCGCTTCGCACCACGATGGCGTCGAACTCGCCGATGCGCTCGCCGAGCTCATCCTTGGACCACGACGTGCCGTCGACGACCGTGAACTGTTCGGCAAGGGCTTCGACACCCTTGTCGGCGAGCTTCTCGCAGATCAAAACCTTGATATCGGCGTGCGGCGCCGCAGTCATCGCATCTCCCAAGTCTAAAAATGGACCGGCCTGACGCATCGCATCAGGCCGGTCACGTACAAACGCACAGCACCAACCGGGATTAGAACTCCTGGTTGATCCAGCTCATCATGCCGCGCAGCTTCTTGCCGACCTCTTCGATCTGATGGTCCGCCTGGCGGCGTCCGATGGCGTTGAAGCGCGGGCGACCGACCTTGTTCTCCAGGAGCCACTCACGGGCGAACTCGCCGGTCTGGATCTCCGAGAGGATCTTGCGCATCTCCGCGCGAGTCTCCTCGGTGACGATCCGCGGGCCGCGGGAGATGTCCCCGTACTCGGCGGTGTTGGAGATCGAGTAGCGCATGCCGCTGATGCCCTTTTCGTAGATCAGATCCACGATGAGCTTCAGCTCGTGAAGGCACTCGAAGTACGCCATCTCCGGCTGGTAGCCGGCCTCGACGAGGGTTTCGAACCCTGCACGCACGAGCTCCGAGAGCCCTCCGCAGAGCACAACCTGCTCGCCGAAGAGGTCCGTCTCGGTCTCCTCCGCGAACGTCGTCTCGATCACGCCGGCGCGAGTGCAGCCGATGCCCTTGGCATACGCAAGTGCAAGATCACGGGCACTGCCCGTCGCATCCTGCTGAATCGCGATGAGACCGGGGACGCCCATGCCTTCGCTGTACTGACGGCGAACGAGATGACCCGGGCCCTTCGGCGCAACGAGGAAGCAGTCGACGCCCGCGGGCGGGACGATCTGGCCGAAGTGGACCGAGAAGCCGTGTGCGAACACCAGCGCGTTGCCGGGCTTGATGCCCGGGGCGATGTCGCTGCGGTACAGGTCGCCCTGCAGCTCGTCCGGCACCAGGATCATGACCAGGTCGCCCTTGGCGGCAGCCTCGGCGGGCTCCAATACCTCGAGTCCCTGCTCCTTGGCCTTCGCGACCGATGCGGAGTCGGACCGCAGGCCGACGACGACGTTGACGCCGGATTCCTTGAGGTTGAGCGCGTGGGCGTGGCCCTGGCTGCCGTAGCCGATGATGGCGACGGTCTTGCCATTCAGACGGCCGAGATCGGCATCGTCGTCATAAAGCATGAAGCGACTCCTGGTCGTTCGGGTGGATGGAAATCAGGTGGGATTGGCGCCGCGGCCAAGTGCCACGACACCGGTCTTCACCAGCTCGGTCAGGCCGAGCGGCTTGAGCAGGTCCTCGAGACGAGCGAGCGTGTCGCTCTCCCCGGTCAGCTCGATCACCATCGAGTCGGCGCTGACATCGGCGATCTTCGCCTGGAAGATCTCAACAAGCTCGATCACCTCGCTGCGCTTGCCCGAGTCGATCGTGACCTTGAACAGCCCAAGCTCACGCGACACGGCGTTCGCCGGATCGAGGTCACGGACCTTGATCACGTTGATCAGCTTGTCGAGCTGCTTGGTGATCTGTTCGATCGGGGTGTGCGTCGCGTCAACGGTGATCGTCATCCGCGAGTACTCGGGCCGCTCGGTCGGACTGACCGCGAGCGAATCGATGTTGAACCCACGCCGGGTGAACAGACCGGAAATACGGGACAGGACGCCGGGCTTGTTCTCGACCAGCGCAGAAAGTGTGTGTTTCATGGCTGGCGGAGTCTAGCCGACGCCTCGACGAGGTGTCGGTGACCGTTTGACCTGCTGTCGGCGCTTTTTGTTGCCGCTGCCGGTCCCGCAACCCGGGTCGCAGGACCGGCGACGCCCAAATCAGGACCGGTTCGTTACGCCGCCGCTCGGATGAAGATCATCCGCTGCCGCGACATTTTGAAGCCGAATCCGCGCTTGTTCAAGCAGCGCATCCCGCTCCTCAAAGAGGTGCATCGGATGGTGCCGATCTGCTTGGTCGCCCCGTAGCGCAACTTGATCGGCGCGCCGAGCGTGGTGTCTCCAGCGCAGGTCCATCGGGCGCGACGAAGCGGTCCGAGGGTCACGCCCTGCCCCCAGTCGAGCTCACACGACGCCGGTTTGGCGGGCGGGCTCCACGAGCGGGTTCGGATGTCACATCGAACGACGTTGGTGGCGCCGCGCGTGGTCTCGCCCGCGCAGCCGATGTTGCCGCTCGGCGAGCTGAACATCACGAGCTTTGCCTGCGCCGAGCCTGCGGCACCGAGCGCCGCCACTGTCGTGAGCGCCAGAACGGTCATCGTGCGAGTCATGTGATCCCCTTGTTGTTCACGGCCGCAGCGCGACCAGTCATCCGATGTCAACCAGATGACCGCGCGCCACTCGTGATACAGCCTACGACCCCAGGAGCTCGCGGATCAGCTCGTTGACAGCCTTGGCGTCTGCCCGGCCTCCGGTGGCCTTCATCACCTGTCCGACGAAGAAGCCCAGCAGCTTGTCCTGTCCGCCGCGAAGCTGCTCCGCCTGCTTGGGGTTGTCGTCGATCGCCGTTTGCACGATCGATCGCAGCTCGTCGCCGTCGCCGATCGCCCCGAGCCCCTGCTCGTCGACGATGGCCTGCGGATCCTTGTCCGATTCGAGGATGGCGGGCAGCACCACCTCACGCGCGTTGGCACGCGACAGCGCTCCGGAGTCCACCAGCGTGATCAGCTGCGCAAGGCGCGTCGGCGTGACGTGCCCCTGCCACGGCTCTTCCCCGCGCTCTGAGAGCAGCGCACGCAGGTCGCCGCGAATCCAGTTGGCCGCCTGCTTCGCATCGGCCTGTGCGGCAGTCGCCTCGAAGTAGTCCGACAGCTCACGCGACTCGGTGAGCACCTCCGCGTCCTCGAAGGTCAGCCCCATCGCTTCGTAGCGCACGCGGCGCGCGACCGGTCCCTCCGGCATCGCGTCGCGAAGCTCCGCCACCCACGCGGGATCGGGCGCCACCGGAACCAGGTCCGGCTCCGGGAAGTAGCGGTAGTCGTGCGACTCCTCTTTGCTGCGCAACGGGTGAAGCTGTTCCGTCACCGGATCGAAGTGCAGCGTCTCCTGCACAACGCGGTCACCGGCCTCGACGATGGCGATCTGCCGAGCGATCTCGGCCTCCACGCCACGCCGAAGAAACGTGAACGAGTTCATGTTCTTCAGCTCGGTCTTGGTGCCGAGCTCGGTGGATCCGACCGGCCGGATGCTGACGTTGGCGTCTGCGCGCATGGAGCCCTCCTCCATGTTGCAGTCGCTGATCCCGATCTCGCGCAGCGTGCCGCGCAGCTGCTTCAGGAAGTCCGCCGCCTGCTGGGCGGTGCGGATGTCCGGCTCGGTGACGATCTCCGCAAGCGGTGTGCCGCCACGGTTGAAGTCCACCGCCGACTGCTCGGCGCCGGCGCGACGGCCGGACGCGGACAGGTGCTGCAACTTGGCGGCGTCCTCTTCCAAGTGCACACGGGTGATCCCAACGACCTGGGGGCCCTCTTCCTGCAGATATGTGAACGACCCGCCGATGCACAGCGGCTCGTCGAACTGACTGATCTGGTACGCCTTCGGAAGGTCCGGGTAGAAGTAGTTCTTGCGATGGAACGTCGACTCCGGGGCGATGTCGCACCCGAGCGCCAATCCGGCCATGATGCCGAGGCGAATGGCCTCGGCGTTCGTCACGGGAAGCGCGCCCGGGTGGGCCAGGCAGACCGGGCAGGTGTGCGTGTTCGGCGGATCGCCGAACGACAGCTCGCACCCGCAGAACATCTTGGTCCGCGTCGCAAGCTGCACATGGATTTCGATGCCGATGACGGCTTCGTACTTGGCATCGCTCATGACAGCCCCGGCGGCGTCGGGTTGAATCCGATCGCCTGCTCAAGGGCATGCGATGCGGCGAACAGTCGATTTTCACTGAAGGCGGGACCGACGAGCTGCAGTCCCACCGGAAGCCCGTCCGACAACCCGCACGGGATCGAGATGGACGGCAGTCCGGCCAGGCTGACCGGCACGGTGCAGATGTCGGCCAGGTACATGCTCATCGGGTCCGCGGTGCGCTCACCAAGTTTGAACGCCACGGTCGGCGACGTGGGCGACGCGATCAGGTCGACGTTCTCGAAGGCCGTCGCAAAGTCGCGCACGATGAGCGTGCGCACCTGCTGGGCGCGGCGGTAGTAGGCGTCGTAGTAGCCGGAGGCCAGTGCGAACGTGCCGAGAATGATGCGCCGCTTGACCTCGGGGCCGAACAGCTCACCGCGCGTCAGCTCGTACTGGTCGAGCAGGGTGTCCGCCTCATGACGGGGGCCGTACCGAACGCCGTCGAAGCGCGCCAGGTTGGCGGAGCACTCGGCAGGGGCGATCAGGTAGTAGGTCGCGATGCCATGGGCACTCGAGGGCAGGCTGATCGGCACGACGGTGCCGCCCAGTTCCTCGACGAGCGCCATGGAGCGCTCCACCGCGGCGCGCACGCCGGGATCGATCCCCTCACCCATCAGCTCCGTGACGATGCCGACCCGCATGCCGTCCAGGCGTTCGGCCGTCGGCAACACGATGGGATCTGGCCAGTCGACCGAGGTCGAGTCCTTGGGGTCTTTGCCGACCATGAACGACAGCAGGTGGGCGGCGTCGCGGACCGAGCGGGCAAACGGCCCCACCTGATCGAGCGATGACGCAAACGCCACCAAGCCGTACCGCGACACGGCGCCGTATGTGGGCTTCATGCCGACGATGCCGCACAGTGCAGCGGGTTGGCGGATCGAACCGCCGGTGTCGGTGCCGAGCGACCACGGGGCCTGACATGCGGCAACCGCCGCGGCGGAGCCACCGCTTGACCCACCGGGCACGCGCTCCAGGTCCCACGGGTTGCGGGTCACCTGGTAGGCCGAGTTCTCCGTGCTCGATCCCATGGCGAACTCGTCCATGTTGGTCTTGCCGAGCACGATGGCGCCGGCACGCTCGAGCCGCTCGACGCATGTCGCCGTATACACCGGCGTGAAGCCTTCGAGGATCTTCGAGGCGCAGGTGGTGGTGAGCCCTTCGGTGGACAGCACATCCTTGATCGCGATCGGCACCCCGCGAAGCGGCGGCTTCTCGTCCATCGCGTCGATTTCATTGGCACGGGCACGGGCGCGTTCGGCGTCGAGGGCCAGGAACGATCCCCAGCGGTCGTCCTCGCAGCGCGCCAGATAGGTGTCGACGAGCTCCGCGGAGGAGGTTTCCCCTGCCGCGAGCGCCTTGATCGCACCTTCTGCGGTGAGTTGCGTCGCGTCCATCATCCGATTTTCGGGACCACGAACCCGTCACCTTGAACGTCCGGTCCCTCACGCAGCGCAAGTTCCTGCGGCAGGCTCGGCGTGGGCACGTCCTCGCGCAGCACGTTCTTCAGGGCGATGACGTGCGAAGTGGGCTCCACCCCGTCAAGGTCGAGGTCCTGCAATTGCTCGACGGCGGTCAGGATTGCGTTGAGCTCACTTTGCATGCGCTCCTCTTCCGCCTCGTCCAGGCGCAGGCGTGCAAGCCGCGCGACATGGTGCACCGTTGCTCGATCGATCACGTTGGCGATGTTACCGATGCCTCCCTCCAACCGCCGGTGACGGATGTCGGTCGCGTGGCCCACACGATCGGCGCCCTCGACCTCAGACCGCGGCGGCGCCCACACGGTTCCCCGCGAATGCACATGGTGCTCACAGCAAACGCCCAGGTTCGCTCAATACCCTCTGGGGTATACAACCGAGGGAGCACATCATGCGTCATCGTCATCTCATCGCCGTGGGTTCCGTGGTCGCGATCACGCTCGCCGGGTGCGGCGGCGCAGCACGAAATGGCGGACAGGAGTCGAACGCGAGCGTTCCGACGGCACCGACCGCCACGACCGCCGCAGCCCCGACGGATCCGGTCTCCGCCGCCGCGTGGGAGGCGCTGATGGGGCCGGACGGGGAGTACGCGTCGGCCGCCTCATACGCGGCCGTCATCGAAAAGTTCGGCGCGGTCGAGCCCTACGTCACGATCAAACAGGCTGAAGAGCGCCACATCGCGGCGCTCACCCGCCAACTCGGCTCGCTCGGTGTGACCGTGCCGGCCAACCCGTACCTGGGAACGATCCCCGCCCCCGCCGACCTCAAAACGGCCGCAGCCAACTGGGCAACCGGCGAGCGCGCCAATGTCGCCATGTACGACCGCCTGACGGCTTCGGTTGCCGGCGACCCTCGTCTCACGCGCGTCTTCGGCAATCTTCGCCGGGCCTCGCTGGACGTTCACCTGCCGATGTTCACTGCCGCGGCGGCGGCCGACGGCACGCTCACCGCCGACCAGATGCGCACCATGCACGACGAGCACGGATCCATGGGAGGCATGCACGGCTCGGCATGAGCGGTCAGGTCGGTTTGCGAGCGATCGCGAAGAGTTTGACGAAGGTGTAGGCGAAGCCCTTCGGTCCGGACTGCGCTTGGAGGGCACGCATCAGGCGCTCGCCATGTGCGAGCGCCACCTCCAGCGGCATGTCCGACGACAGATGGGCGGCAACGGCCTGAAGGCGGGCCATGTAGTTGGCCGGATCGATCCACCGGTAACGGGTCTCGGTCCACACGTCGAGCGCCTCGAGCCCAGCGGTTTCAAGCATGGAGTGCATCTCCGGCACGTCACGGTGGATGTAGTCGAAGACCGCGGTCCAGGCCACCGGAACAGGCGGGTCCATCTGACGCATCACCTGCAGCAGTTCCCCGTCGGTGCCGCGTCCTGCGGTGAGCACCGCAACCACGCCGCCGGGTTTGACCGCACGCGCCATCTGCCCGAGGGCAGCCTGCTTGTCGGGAAACCAATGGAACGCCATCGTGCTGATCGCCGCATCCATGCTGCCCTCGACGACCGGCAACGCCACCGCGTCACCGACGTGCAGTTGGGCGTCCAGGTCGGGGATCGCCGCTGCGCTTCGACGAAACACCTCAAGCATCTCGTGCGAGGCGTCCAGGCCGACGACCGACGTCGTGCCGTGTTGCTCGTGCATCTCCAAGGCCGCAAAACCGGTGCCGCACCCGACATCGACGATGCGCTCGTAGGTCTCGCCGGGGAGCGCGTCCACCAGGCGCTTCGCACCCATCCGATTGTGGATCAGCAGATCGTCGTAGTTGCCTGCGGCCTCGTCGAAGCCTGCGCCAACGGTGTCCGCGCCATGGGGATTGTCCGTCACAGCTGCTCCTTCGCGGCGCCCGAAAGCGCTCAGTCGTCGCGCGGCACAACCTCGCGCCGGGTGGTGAAATCGTCCAGGTCGCCCAAGTCGTGGTCTTTGGCCGCCCGCTGTTCCTTCGCGTGGCTCGCCAGGTCCCTCAGACGAACGCCCTTCAACATGAGTCTGACAGAGACGACCGCAAGCAACACGTTGACGAGCAGGATCGCCATCTCCATACCCACACTGAAGGCGAGCAACTTGGTGTGTGAGCCCTGGGAGCTGAGCACCGCCACCGTCAGCGCCTGTTTGGGACCGAGCCCGCCGGGTGTCAGGGGCATCCCCGTGGCGAGCGAGCCGATGACCAGCACGAGCAACCCGTTTCGCAGCGTGGCATCCACGTGGAACGCACGAAGAAAGGCGATGGCCGACAGCAGCCGACAGACCCAACCGGTCGCCTGCAGTGCGGCGACCCGGCGCAGGTACGCGCGGCGGTCCTTCAAGATCGCGAGCCCCTGCTCGACGCGCGACCAGAACGCACGCACCTTGTGCCCGTAGATGATGAGCGCCGCGGCGACGGCTCCGGCCACGAGAATGAGCACGGTCAGGAAGATCTGCGGGTGGCCGGTGGCCCATGAGAACTCGAACAGTCCGGATCCGGGAAGGCCATCGGCCACGCCGATCTGCCATGCCCACGTGACCAGCAGGAACGCGATCATCGAATCGAACACGGTCTCGGCGATCAGGCTGGCGCCGAGCGTCGGGTAGGCCGCACCACGAATCCGTGAATGGACCAGAAACAGCTTGACGACGTCGCCGCCGCGCGCCGGAACGAAGCCGTTGACGCCGACCCCGGTCACATAGGCGCCTGCCACATCACGCCACCGCACGGGCCCGCGTGGATAGGCCGCTTGCAAGATGTTCGTCCACGCCCGGGTGCGCAGCGCGAGGTTCCCCAGATGGAGTGCCACTGCAATCAGCAGGGCACCGAAGTTCACCGATGTGATCGAGTCGAAGAACGCCTCGATGGCATCGAACAGGCCGGACAGCGAATCCACGCAGACGACGATAGCGGTCGCCTCGGCCACCGACCCCGTGCGTGGTTCGATGTGGGCGCGCGCCGCCGTTGCTACGGTTGCGGCCGAACGGAGGGCGCGTGGCATCCGAGGATGAGCTGATTCAAATCGTGACCGCACGAAGTCCGCTGCGCCCTGGCGTCGCGGTCGGCGTCGGCGATGACGGAGCCGTGCTCGACGACGAGCCGGGCACCGTCGTGGTCCACGACATGCTGATCGAGGACGTCCACTTCCGCCGCTCCACGTCCCCCATGGTCGACATCGGGGCGAAAGCACTTGCCGTGAACCTGTCGGACCTGGCTGCCATGGGCGCAAAACCGATCGCGGCGGTGATCGGTCTGGGCGTGCCGCCGACCGTCAGCGCAGCCGACGTCGACGAGATGTACCGGGGCATGGATGCGGTCGCATCGCTTCATGACATGACCATCGCCGGCGGCGACGTCTCGCGCGCGCCGGTGTTGACGCTCGCGGTCACGGCGATCGGACGGATGGCCCCCGGCGTGCCGCCCGTGCTGCGCTCAGGCGCACGACCAGGGGACGGGGTGTACGTCAGTGGACCACTCGGCGCCGCTGCCGTCGGGTTGGCACTGCTGGAACGTCCGGCACTTGCAGTCGGCGACCCGTCGGGGCCGATCGCGGCGCATCGTTGGCCCGTTCCTCACGTTGCACTGGGCCGAGCGCTCGCAGCCGTGCGAGCCCACGCGATGATGGACTGTTCGGACGGGCTTGCACTGGACCTGCGCCGGATGGCGATCGCTTCCAACGTGGCCATCGCCATCGAGCTCTCCGCCGTCCCGCGCGATCCGACTGTCGATGAACTCGCCCCGGCGCTCGCCGTCGAGCCGGACGTGTTCGCAGCAACGGGTGGCGAGGACTACGTCCTGCTCGTGTGCATGGATGCGGTTCAGGCCGCCAGGTTTCCCGAACTCACGCCGATCGGCGGCGTCTATCAGGGCCCGCCAGGGCTCACGCTCCTGCGCCAAGGTGAGGAGGTCGTGCTCCCAACCCTCGGCTGGGAGCACTGACGATCAGCTGTGTTCGACGTCCGTGATGGCGCGGACCTCCGGCACACCCTCCCCGAACTCCCGCGCGAACTGATTGCGCTTGGCGCTGAACCGGGGGAACGGGTTGGTGCGTGCACGCGGCACCAGGCGCTGCGCAACGGGGCGCGGACCAAGGAGCATCTCGATCTCCTCACGGTCGAGCGCCTCCGCCTCGAGGAGCGCCTTCGCCGAGCGGTGAAGCAGCGCTTCGTTGTCGGCGAGCACCTCGTAGGCGGCGCGATATGCCGATGCCAGGATCTCCTGGATCTCGTTCTCGACCCGCCCTTCGCCCTCTGGCCCGCGTGAGCCGCCGGCCAGTCCGACGGCCAGGCTCTCTTCGGTGGTGCTGCGGGCCATGCCGAGCTGTTCCACCATGGTGCGTGCAAGCTCGGTCGCCTTGCGAAGATCGTCCGCTGCACCGGAGGTCATCTCACCGAAGATCAACTCCTCGGCCGCCCGTCCACCCATGATCCGCGCGAGGCGATCGAGGTACTCCTGACGGGTCGCGAGGAAGTAGTCCTCTTCGGGGATCGACACGGTCACACCGAGCGCCTGCCCCTGCGGGATGACGGTGACGCGCTCCACCGGCTCACAGCTGGGAAGCATGTGGCCGACGATGGCGTGACCCATCTCGTGGTAGGCAACCAGACGACGCTCGGGCTCCGAGATCACCTGGGTGCGCTTCTCCGGGCCCGCAGCCAGTCGCAACAGCGCCTTGCGGAAGTCCTCGAGGGCGATCTGCGAACGCTTGGCGCGTGTGGCTTCGAAGGCCGCCTCGTTGCACAGCGCGGCCAGGTCGGCGCCGGCCATTCCGGCGGTGAACGCCGCCACCTGGGCGAGCTCGACCTCCGGCGCAAGTGGACGGGTGCGCATGTGGACGGCGAGGATACGGGTGCGCGCCTCACGGTCCGGCAGACCGACCGCGATCTTGCGGTCAAAGCGACCGGAGCGCACAAGCGCCGGATCCAAATGCTCCAGCCGGTTGGTCGACGCGAGCACCACCACGGGCCGCGTCGGATCCAAGTCGAAGCCGTCCATCTCGGACAGCAGCTGATCCAAGGTCGCCGTGTGTTCGCGCTCACCTCCCCCGCCTCCGCCGCCGCTGCGGCGCTCACCGATCGCGTCGATCTCGTCGATGTACAGCAGCGCAGGCGCAGCTTTCCGGGCGGCCTGGAACAGGTCGCGGATACGCCGCGCACCGACGCCGACGTAGACCTCGACAAACTCGGAGCCCGACGCGGAGAAGAACGGCACGCCGGCCTCACCTGCGACGGCCTTGGCGAGCAGCGTCTTTCCGGTGCCGGGCGGCCCGTACAGGACGATGCCCTTGGGCAGTTTGGCGCCCATCTTCTCGTAGTAGCTCGGGTCGCGCAGGTAGTCGGCGATCTCGATGACCTCGTCGCGGATCTCGTCGATGCCCGCCACGTCGGCGAACTTCGTGGTCGAATCGACCGGCTTCACCTTCTTCGAAAACCGGTTGCCGCGCATCATGAGCATCGTCATGCCGACAAGCAGGACGAGCAGGGCCATCAGGATCATGCCGCCCCACTCCTGCAGCCAGTCGCCGATGCTGAATGGCGTCTCCGCCACCGCGGGCGATGTGGCCGGCTGGGCCGGTGCGGGCTTCGTCACCTCTTTGAGGGGGACGTTGCGATCAACCGCCGCTTGCAGCGTGAGCGACATCACCTGGTCAGTGGTGATCGGGGCCTGAATGATCGACCCCTTGCGGTCCAGCAGGCGAAGCATCACGGAGCTGCCGTCACGCACAATCTCGCCGCGCCGGATGGTGCCGCTCCGAAGCGCGTTGATGGCCTCTGGCGCGGTGACGGTCTTCGTCGGCGGTGTCGCTTTCGTCGCCTTCGTCGCCTTCGACGCTGTCGTCGTCTTGGACGCCGTCGTCCCCGTTGATTTCGCTGTCGGCGCAGCTGTCTGCGCAACCGCTGGTGCGGCGCAAACGCAAAGCGCCGCCACAGCCCCGATGATGATTCCGCGTCGCATCCGTGTCACAACCACCGTCCCCTCCTTGGTGACAAGCTTTGGCAATTCAATCCGATCAACGGGCGGATCGCCACCCCCCGAAGGTATAGCTCCCACTGTGGACGTCACATTCGAAGACTTTCAAGAGCTGGTGCGACAGGTCCTGGACGCCGTCCCGGCGCCCTTCGACGAGTTGCTGCAACGGGTACCGGTGATCGTGCTTGCCGACTCCCCGGAGCACGAGCCGACGCTGCTTGGGCGCTACCACGGCGTGCCGCTGCCGGAGCGCTCGCATGGCGAGCCGACGCTTCCGAGCACCATCGAGATCTATTGGCGACCGCTCTGCCACCATGCCCGCACCGATACGGAGCTGCGTGATGAGGTGCGCATCACCGTGCTGCACGAGCTCGGCCACCATCTGGGGATGGACGAGGACGACTTGGATCGACTGGGGTACGCGTGAGCGATTTCGACGAGGTGATGCGGACCCGCCGGAGCGTCGGAAAAGTGCGCGGCGACGCGATCGACCGGTCGACGGTCCTGGAGCTCATCGAACTCGCCACGCGCGCACCGAATCATCATCTGAATGAGCCGTGGCGGTTCGTGGTCGTGCAAGGCGATGGACGGCGGAGACTTGGCGAGGCCCACGCGGCAGCCTTCCTGCGCACCCACCCGGACGCCTCGACGGAGGCCCTTGCGCGTGAGGCGGCACGGTTCATGCGCGCCCCCGTGGTGATCGTCGCCATCGTGGAGCCTGCGGCCGACGACCCGGTCACGCGTCGGGAGGACCGCGACGCTGTGGCTGCGGCCGTCGAGAATCTGCTGCTCGGCGCCCATGCACGTGGCCTTGGCGCAATGTGGCGCACCGGCACGATGGCGGATGAACCGGAACTGCTCGATGCGCTGGGCGTCGTGGCGCCACAGGCGGTGGTGGCGTTCATCTACCTGGGTCACCCGGCGGTCGATCCGCCAGTGCGGTCACGGAAACCCGTGGCCGAGGTCATTCACTGGTTCGAGTGACGCATCGCAGTTAACCGTTCTGGTGTCTGACACCAGAACGGTTAACTACAAGCGAACGATCAGGAACGCTCCGGAGCGTCGTGCAGACCCTCGATCGCGATCGACGCCTCCCCGCCGTAGCGGCGGTTCAGGTTGATGATGAGCGCCGTGGAGCCCTCGATGATCAGGGCGTTCGCAAGCACACCGGCATCCAGGGCACGCACGCCCGGGATCGCCTTCGTGAGCTCCATCACGGCCTCACGGGTGGCCTTGCCGGTACCGCACACGAGCACGTCGGCATTCAGGTGCTCACGGTGCTGCAGACGCGCGGCCGGCAGGTTGTTGTACGCCATGGCGACCTTCGCCTCCGGCGCAAGCTGCTGGATGCGCTGGGCCATCGAGCCACCCGGCAGGTCGATCTTCGCGATCGCGCCGTTCTTGCCGAAGTCAAGGGCGTTGATCACCGAGATGACGATCTTGCCGGCAAGTGCCCCGGCCATCGGCGGGATCGTCTGCTCGACGCCCTCCCACGGGATCGACACGATGGCGATCTCACACGCCTCGGCTGCGGCGACGTTCTCCATCGGAACGAAGTTGCCCTCGGCAAGATCGGCGCGCAGGGTGTCGGCGGCCTGATCGGCGCGCTCCTGGCTGCGTGAACCGACGATGATCTCGTGACCGGCGGCGGCAAAGTTGACGGCGAGGCCGCGGCCCAGGTCGCCGGTACCTCCAAAGATGGCGATCTTCAAATCAGACTCCCTCAGTGGTGTCCCCCACGCGCCGCTTGGCCGCCTGGAGTGTGTTTGCAAGCAAGAACGCAATGGTCATCGGTCCGATACCGCCAGGAACCGGGGTGAGCCACCCGGCCACCTCCGCCGCCTCCTCCTGCATGACGTCGCCACGCAGACCGGCGTCGGTGCGGTTGATTCCGACATCCACCACCGCGGCGCCCGGCTTGATCCAGTCCCCCCGGATCATGTCGGCGCGACCGACGGCGGCGACAAGGATATCCGCAGAACGGCACAGTTCGGGCAAATCCTTCGTACGCGAGTGGGCGATCGTGACCGTCGCATGTTCGGCGAGCAGCAGCATCGACATCGGCTTGCCGACGATCAGGCTCCGGCCGACCACGACCGCGTGCCGCCCGGCGATCGGCACACCCGCCTCATGCAACACATGCATCACGCCGCTCGGCGTACATGCGACGAGCGTGTCCTCACCGCGCATCAGGCGGCCCAGGCTGACCGCACCGAAGCCGTCCACGTCCTTGTCCGGATGGATGCGGGCGGCGATCTGCGGCTCCGACAGCTGATCTGGAACGGGCAACTGCACGAGCATGCCGTCCACGGTGTCGTCGGCGTTCAGCTCGTCGATCACCGCGTTCAACTGGTCCTGGGTGGTGTCGCTGGGAAGGGTGATGCGACGCGACGCCATGCCGGCCTCGGCGGCACTGCGCTCCTTCATCGCCTGGTAGATCTCCGAGGCGGGGTCGTCGCCCACCTGCACGCCGACCAGACCGGGTGCACGGCCGTGGCGCTCCACGAAGCCGGCGACCTCCTGTGCGATCTTCGCGCGAAGTGCTGCGGCCGAAGCCTTGCCGTCGATGATGAGTGCGCCCATGTGCTCCCCTTCCGCCGTTACCCCGCCACCTTACGCATCGGGGCGGCGCCTGCAATCAGACGACGCTCCCGGCCATCGTTGACGAACCTCACCAACACGAGCTCCCCGCCCTGCTCGATGCCGGTCACCACGCCCTCGCCGAACGTCGCATGCACCACCTCGTCCCCGGCACTGAGGCCGGGCACGTAGTCGGCGCCGTCCTGCACGGTCACGCGTGCGCTTTCGACACCGTTGACGCAGTCGCCGGGGATCTCGGCCAGAAAGCGTGAGGGCAACCGGTAGTCGCGCCCACCGAAGAACGAACGCGTACGGGCATAGGTCAGCACCAGGCGTTTGCGCGCCCGGGTGATGCCGACGTAACACAGCCGCCGCTCCTCCTCCACCTGCTCGGGCGTCTCCGAGCGCTGGTGCGGGAAGAGCCCCTCCTCCATGCCGATGATCACCACGTGCTCGTACTCGAGGCCTTTGGCGTTGTGGATCGTCATGAGCGTCAGACGCCCGTCACCGGTCTCCACCGCGTCGGCGTCGGCGTAGAGCGCGATCTCCTCGAGGAATCCGGCAAGCGAGGCGTCTTCGGCGCGCGCCTCGTACTCGGCGCCCACGCGCACGAGCTCCTCCAGGTTGTCCAGGCGTCCGAGCGCTTCCATGGAGCCGTCGTTCATCAGCAGCGCGCGAAGCCCCGATCCGTCGATGACCGCCGTGATCAGCCGGTCCACGCCCACGTGGGCACGCGCCTGTTCGCGCAGGTCGAGCATCAATTGCGAAAGCTCGCCGAATCCCTTGCGCTGCGCCGCCTGAAGGCCGTCCACGCGATCCAGATCGTCCAGCGCGTCGGTGAGCGGAACGCCGTTCTTTTGCGCATACGCCGACAACTTGGCCACCGCGCCCGGCCCGAGGCCGCGCTTGGGGGTCGTCACCATCCGACCGAAGCTCACCTCGTCGGCCGGGTTGGACGCAACCCGCAGGTACGCCAGCAGATCCTTGATCTCGGCGCGCTCGTAGAACTTGGGGCCGCCGATCACCTGGTAGGCGATACCGGAGCGCACCAACATGTCTTCCAGCGCGCGACTCTGTGCGTTGGTGCGGTAGAAGACGGCGATCTCGCTCAGGCTGCCGCCATCGTCGACGATCCGTTGCGCCTCGGCGACCACCACCCGCGCCTCCTCGCGCTCGTCGCGGCATTCGACGATCTCGATCGGCTCGCCGTCACCTTCGGCGGTCCACAGCGCCTTGGGATGGCGCTTGCGGTTGCGCGC
The DNA here is from genome assembly GCA_937871165.1 of uncultured Actinomycetes bacterium. Lineage (GTDB taxonomy): Bacteria > Actinomycetota > Thermoleophilia > Miltoncostaeales > Miltoncostaeaceae > CALMEC01. The sequence goes on along the minus strand of CALMXK010000202.1, from coordinate 3,562 downwards.
GACAACCGCGTTGGCGGCACGCAGGATGGTGCCGGTGGAGCGGTAGTTCTGTTCGAGCGCCACGACCTTGGCATCCGGGTAGTCGCGTTCGAAGTCCAGGATGTTGCCGACGTCGGCGCCGCGCCACGAGTAGATGCCCTGGTCGTCGTCACCCACGACCATGACGTTGCGCTGCGGCTCGCCGAGCACACGCACCAATCGGTACTGGGCGTGGTTGGTGTCCTGATACTCGTCCACCAGCACGTGCTCGAACTTCTGCTGGTAGTACTCGCGCACCTGGGCGTCGGTCTCGAGCATCTTGACCGTGAGCATCAGCAGGTCGTCGAAATCCATGGCCTGGTTCGTGCGAAGGCGCTCCTGATAGGCGCGGTAGAGCCGCACGAACACCTCGTCGTTGAACGAGTCGATGTCGACGTCCTGCGGTTCAAGCAGGCGGTTCTTGGCGTCGCTGATGCGCCCCAGGATCGTGCGCGGGTCAACCCGCTTGGCGTCGATGTTCTCGTCCTCGAAGCATCGCCGAAGCAGCCGCTGCTGATCCGCGGTGTCGAAGATCGCAAACGACCGCTCGTACCCGACGATCGGCGCGTCACGACGCAGCATCCGCACGCACGCCGAATGGAACGTGGCGGCCCAGATCGCGCGCACCGTCGGGCCGACAAGGCCTTCAAGACGCTCGCGCATCTCCGTTGCGGCCTTGTTGGTGAAGGTGATCGCCAAAACGGCGCCCGGACGCACACCCTGGTCGATCAGATGTGCGATCCGGTGCGTCAGGACCCTCGTCTTGCCGCTTCCCGCCCCTGCCAATACAAGCAGCGGCCCGCTGTCATGCAGCACGGCGTCACGTTGGGGCGGGTTCAGCCCGGCGAGGAGGTCTGTCACCTATCGAGCGTAGCGAAGTTGCCGCGGATGCAATCTGCCCGGCGCTACGCCCGTCGCGCGTGTCTGGCCGGCACCGGTGGCCGGCCCCGGCAGCGCTACGCTGTCGCCCACTTCCAACCGTCGGAAACAGCCCATTTGTATCCGTCGATCACAGTTCACTCCTGCGACTCGTGTTTGATTGGCCGATGAGGACGTCATGGTCACGTCCCGGCTCATAGCAGGTGCGGCATCGTGCCTCGTAGGCGTCGAGCGCCCCGACTTGGATCGTCTGCCCGCCAAATGGCGCGGGCTCACCGTTGACAAGCCGTTGTGTGCGGGTCGCCGGGCCACCGCAGCGGTGGCACACGGCCTGCAGCTTGTCCACGAACTCCGCCCGCGCGAGCAGCGCGGGCATGGGACCGAACGGGTCGACGCGGAAGTCCGTGTCGAGTCCGGCGGCGATCACGCGTACCCCACGGTCGGCCAAGCTCAGACAGACGTCGACGATCTCGTCGTCGAAGAACTGCGCCTCGTCGATCCCGACGACCGCGTAGCCCTCGGCGTAGTGGACGATGTCGGCGGCGCCGGTCATTCCGACGGCCGGCATCCGCATGCCGGAGTGGCTTACCACGTCGCTGATGTCGTACCGGTTGTCGATCCCGGGCTTGACGATCAGCACACGCTGGCCGGCGATCTCGGCACGACGCAAGCGGCGCATGAGCTCTTCGCTCTTGCCGCTGAACATCGGACCACAGACGACCTCAAGCCAACCGCTGTCAGTGGGGGCGTTGCGAATCACACGGGGAGACTAAGGAGCGGCTCGGACAGCGCGGGTATCGGGAATTCGCACTTTGCGGGGGAATGTCCTTCGCCCTCCGCTGACCACCGACGGCGAATATCCCGCATTGTGCGTGATTCGCCACGAACGACGGGTCAGATCCCGCCGCCACCGTTCAACCCGAGCAGATCGCTGACTTCGCTTTCGATCGACGCGTGATGGCCATTGTGGCGGTGCTCGCAGGGACGACCGGCCTCGAGGTTGGCGATGTCATCTTCGAGTTCGGCAACTCGCTCCACCAGCCGCTTGAAGGCCTCGGCGATCGGGTCGGGCAGACGCGAATGTTCGAGCTTGGGATGGTGCAGCTCGTCCGGATCGACACGCTGTCCGTCGACCACGACCGCGCGACCGGGGTTGCCGACCACCGTCGAGTTGGGCGGCACGTTCTTGACGACGATGGCGCCGGCGCCGATCTTTGCGCCCTGGCCGACGTCGAACGAGCCGAGCACCTGCGCCCCCGTGCCGACCACGACACCGTCGTGGATCGTCGGGTGGCGTTTGCCGTGCTGTTTGCCGGTGCCGCCCAGGGTGACGCCCTGATAGAGCGTCACATCCTCGCCCACCTCGGCCGTCTCGCCGATCACGACGCCCATGCCGTGGTCGATGAAGAAGCCCGGTCCGATCGTGGCGCCGGGATGGATCTCGATGCCGGTCAGGAAGCGCGAGAACTGGCTGATCCACCGTGCGACGAGTTTGAAGCCGCGCACGTGCAGGCCGTGGGCGATGCGATGGGCCCAGACCGCGTGCACACCCGGGTAGCTGGTTGCCACCTCAAAGCGCGAGCGCGCAGCCGGATCGCGTTCCATGGCCGCGTCGATGTCGCGGCGCGCGAGCGCGAGAAAGTTCTTGAGAGCAGTCAGGATCGCGGACACGTCCGAAAGTATTGCACCGCGCCCCGGGGAATCCGCAGGAACTGTGCCCGAGCTACTCGCCGCCCAGCAAATATGTGCGCTCGCCGACACGCCGATACCGATCGGGATCGACCACACTCGGCGTCAGGCTGACCACCTGGACGGGGTCCAGATCGACCTGCGCGACGAGTGTCCGCGGCATCTCACCGCGCAGTGACGCGACGTCCACCTCGGTCTCCCGAGTCCAGATCGACGTGGGCGGCTTGCAGTCGGTCGCGCCGGACTGCTCCATGATCCGAAAGCGTTGGACGCCGGTCGGAATTTCATGCGGCAACGTGATCATGACGAGGCCGGCCGTCCTGCCAATCCCCGGCTGATCCATGGCCTTCGCAATCACGTAGACGCCTGGGCTCTTCCCGTCGGTGGTTCGACGAAGCTTCGACACATCCGTCAGTCGGGCAAGCAGCGGGTCGGCCAGCACCGCCGCCGTCACCGCGTCGACGTCCGCGGGGCTGATGCGATCAACCGACGTGGACATCGGCCGACCGCACGCCACCGACGCGGGATCGGCGGGTTCGTCGGCCCCGCGCACCGCATATGCGGCGGCGCCACCCACCAGTGCGAGCCCGGCCAGCGCGATTGCGAGGATTCGACGTTTCGCGTCCACGACCGAACATCGACACTCACGCCCGCTCACTTGACCGGCATCGGACCGTCGACCCTCGTAGTATTCGACCAAGTGGCAGACATCACGTCCGGGGGGATGAGTTGAGCACAAGCGGAGCAGTCAGCGTGGCGGGTGCATCGTGCGCCCCGGGCCCGTCCCCGAGCGCGAAGGCGACACGCCTTGATCGGTTGCAGCTCGACGACCCCGGCGCCCTGGACGCGCTCCTTGCCGCGGTGGGCGACGGCCCCTGGGACGCGGCGCTGCCGGTCGACAGTGAGCTCGTGGCGGTGCTCAAAGCCCGCGGATTGACCCAGTACTGTCTCTTATACACATCTCCGAGCCCACGAG
>CALMXK010000201.1 GCA_937871165.1 uncultured Actinomycetes bacterium | reverse complement strand
TCAAGCAGAAGACGGCATACGAGATTCGCCTTAGTCTCGTGGGCTCGGAGATGTGTATAAGAGACAGCGCACCGCGTCGATCAGCTCACCCAGGTCGACGCCATCGATGTCTGAACGTGCCTCGACCTCGATCACGCGGTGCCGTGGCCCTCCTCGGCCACACGGTATGCCTCGACGATCTCCTGGACGAGACGGTGGCGAACCACGTCATCGCGTCCGAAGCGCACAAAGGCCACATCGGGTACGGCGGCCAGGATCGTGCCGATGTCGTGCAGTGCCGACGGCCGGTCGCGAGGCAGGTCGACCTGGGTGACATCACCTGTCACCACCATCTTCGAGCCGTATCCCAATCGCGTCAGAAACATCTTCATCTGTTCGATCGTGGTGTTCTGTGCCTCGTCGAGGATGATGAAGCTGTCGTTGAGCGTGCGTCCGCGCATGAACGCGAGCGGTGCGATCTCGATCTGGCCGCGCTCGAAGAACGCTTGAACCTTCTCGGGCTCCAGCATGTCGTACAACGCATCGAACAACGGGCGCAGGTACGGGTCCACTTTCGCGGCGATGTCACCGGGCAGAAAGCCCAGGCGCTCCCCCGCCTCGACGGCCGGCCGCGTCAGGATGATTCGGCCGACTTCGCGGCGATTGAGCGCCGCTGCCGCCATGGCGACCGCAAGATATGTCTTGCCGGTTCCTGCGGGCCCGATGCCGAACGTGATCGTGTGGCTGCGAATGGCATCGACGTAGGCCTTCTGGCCGGCGGTCTTCGGTGTGACGCTGAGACTTCGGTGGCGAAGCACAACATCGCCGAGTGTGTCGCCGAGCGGGGCGTTTCGGTCCACAGCGTGCGCAACCGCCTCCACGGACGCCGCACCCAGGCGCTCGCCGTTGTGGATCAGCTCGCCGAGTTCGCCGATGGCGGCCGCGGCCGCCTCGACGCGGGGTCCGTCGCCGGAAATCGTCAGTTGGTTGCCGCGCAGGTCGATGTCCATGCCAAGCCGTGCTTGGAGGGCGTCGAGAACCCGATCGTGGTCACCGGCAAGCTCCACGGCCACCCGATCATCCAGTTCAATTGTTCGTCGCATCACATGGATTGTGACAGGAGAGCGCCCCCGAGTACGTGCCAGTGCAGATGCATGATCTCCTGTCGTGCATTTGGACCGGCGTTTGTCGCCACACGGTACCCGCCCGACTCGACACCGGCCGCAGCGGCGACACGGGCGATGAACGGACCCATCGCCGCGCGTTCGGTCTCGCTCAGCTCACCGACGTCGGCGATCGAGACGACATGTCGCTCCGGCACGACCAAGATGTGGACCGGCGCCTTGGGGTTGATGTCGTGGAACGCAACGAAGCCGTGGTCACGCAGCACGACGTTGGCCGGGATTTCTCCGGCGATGATTTTGCAAAACAGGCAGTCGCTCACAGGAATGGTTCTCCTCGCAGATGTTCGCCCGCCATGGCCGCGACACGAACGCGGACCAGGTCCCCCGGGGCACCGGCATCGGGGTCGAGTACGAATCGACTGTAGTCGCTGCCGTAGCCGGTCAGCGTCCCGTCGCCCAACCGACGTTCCACGATCACCGTGTCCTCGTGACCCACTCGGCCGAGACGTCGAGCGAATGCGAGACGGTCCGACAGGTCGCGCAACCGAGCACTGCGATCAGCCTTGTCGGCTGCGCTCACGGCGTCGCCGAGATCAGCGGCCACTGTTCCGGGACGTGGCGAGAACGGAAAGACATGGATCTTCCCGAATGCGAGGCGCTCGCACAGCTCGTACGTATGGCCGAACGCGCGCTCGTCTTCGGTCGGATAGCCGATGATCACATCGGTGGTGACGTTGAGTCCCGGGATGGCTGCACGGGCCTCGCCGATCGCCCGCTCGTACTGGGCAACGGTGTAGCTGCGCCCCATTGACGCAAGCACGCCGTCATCGGCCGACTGCAGCGGGACGTGCAGGTGACGCGCAACGGTGGGGATCTGCGCAATCGTCTGGACGAGATCGCGTGTGACATTGCCCGGTTCGATCGACGAGATGCGTAGCCGACCGAGTCCGTCGAGTTCACTCACCCGCTGCACCAGATACTCGAGACCCCGCCCGTGCTCGTCGTTCCAGGTGCCGATGTTGATGCCGGTGAGGACCAGTTCGGGATGGCCTTCGCCGATCCGTCGGCGGGCGTCGCGCAAGATGGCGTCAAGCGGTCGGCTCTCCGCCACGCCCCGGGTCTGCGGGATGATGCAGAACGAGCACCGCTGATCACACCCGTTTTGCACTTTGAGAAATGCGCGGGTGCGCCCAGCGGGGCGATCGTGGTCGTGGCATGCGAGCGGTGGCACATGACCGCCGAGGTGCTCCACGATCTCAACCGCGGCACGGTCCGCCGATCGGCGAACGACGGTGACGTTCGGCGCATCGAACTGGGCACTGTTGAGATTGGCCGCACAGCCGGTCACGAAGGTCCGTGTAGCGTCTCGGCTCGCGCGGTTCACCTGCTGGCGACTCTTGCGCTCGGCTTCGACGGTCAGCGCGCACGTGTTGACCACGTGGATCTGGGCCGTCTGGGTGGTCGTCTCAACGTGTCCGGCATCGACGAGCGCATCCCGGATGAGCGTCGCATCGGCCTGACTCACCTTGCAGCCAAGAAATCGCACGGAGAACGTCGCCATCAGGGGCGGCGTCCGAGCTGGTCGGCAGTCGATGTCGAATTGACCCGTCGCATCTGGACGTAAACGGTAGCAACGTGCCGCGCCACCGACATGGGCCGACTGGAAAATTGGCCAAGTGGCCAATTTTCAATGTCCATGGCGGCGTCGGGAAACCACGCCGACACCGCCACGGACAGCCCTGTCAGCCCACCTCGGCCGCCGTCTCGGGACTGGCGGTCATCATCGGGGACGCCAGCACCGCAAACGCCACGAGAGCGCCCAGGGCGACGACGATGGCGCCGACCGTCGTGGCGGCGGTGAGGCCGGTCGTGAAGATGTGGGGCGACTCGTACCCGCCGCGTGATGCGAACACCGACGCCAGTACGGCGACGCCGAACACCCCACCGAGTTCACGGATGGCGTTGTTTGTTCCTGACGCCTGCCCCTCTTCAATCGGGCGGACAGAGCTCATGATCACGTTCGCAACGGGCGCGAAGAACAGACCCATGCCCATCCCCGAGAGGATGAACGGGATCACGAGATCCAAATAGGCCACATTGGCGCTCGTGATCGCGGCCAACCAGAAGAGCCCGGCCGACTGCAGCACCAGGCCGACGGCAACGATCCTCGGTCCGGGGATGACCCGATCTGCGAGGGCGCCTGCGATCGGGGCGACCACGACCGGCATCGCCGTCCACGGAAGGATCTTGAGACCGGAGGTGAGCGGCGAGTCACCCTGAGCGACCTGGAAGAACTGGGCGAGCAAGAAGACCGCCCCGAACATCCCGAAGTACATCGCAAACGATGCGGCGTTGGTCAGTGCGAAGGTGCGGTTGCGGAAGAAACGCAGCGGAAGCATCGGGGCCTGTGCGCGCCGCTCCCACAAGACGAACGCCACCACGAACGCTGAGCCGATGCCGAGGGCCAACAAAATCTCGGGGCTCGTCCAGCCCTGCCCCTGGCCGCGAACCAGCCCCCAGACGACCCCGAACAGTCCCAGGCTGGCAAGAACGACGCCTGGCAGGTCAAGCCGCTCGTTCGGTCCGTGGCTTTCGGCCACTTGGCGCCAGGCGATAGGAAGCAGGATGAGACCGATCGGAACGTTGATCCAGAAGATCCACTGCCACGCCCACCCTTGCACGATGGCGCCGCCGACAAGCGGACCCAAGGCGACAGCCAAGCCGCCGATACCGCCCCACGCGCCGAGTGCGACGGCCCGCTTCTCTGCGGGAACGGCAGCCGACAAGAGTGTCAGCGTCAGGGGCGTCACCAACGCCCCGCCGAGTCCCTGAATCGCGCGGGCGGCGACAAGCACTTCCACGTTGGGCGCAAGTGCTGCGGCGACCGATGCACCGGTGAAGACGACAAGTCCGACCAGGAACATTCGGCGCCGCCCAAAACGATCGCCGAGCGCGGCGCCGGTGAGCAGGAAGACTGCGAAGGTCAGCGTGTAAGCGTTCACCGTCCATTCGAGTGACTCGAGCGACGCATTGAGCTCGCGCTTGATGACCGGGAGCGCGGTCGTCACCACGAGGTTGTCCAGCGTGACCATCACGAGTGCGATCGACGTCACGACGAACGTCCAAAGTGTCGTCCGGCGAGAGGTGTGTGACATCAGATCCTCCTTCTTAAAGTTGTGAGTGAGTGATTACTCATATATTTGGCGAAAAAACCTACGTCTCGTCCTTGGGCGAGAAACCACAGAGCCGAACCAGCCATGGCTCCGTCCCATCAGGTGTTCCGAGCATGGAGATCACGTTGAGCAGCATCCCCATTGCGAAGAATCCCGTGACCTTCTCTTGCGAAACGCCGAGGTCCTCGACGAACGCCACCAGCTTGCGAAAGCCGCGGCGGGTCGCCTCCTGAATGTCGGGATCGCCACACGCGGCGTATGCCTGCATCTGTGAGTGCAGCCGCTGCGGATCACGCCGAATCAACTCGATATACACGTCCGCGAGCGCCGCGAGAGCCGCATCTCCCCGAAGGTTGCCGGCCGATGACTGAAAGAGCTTCAGCACGTCATCCATGCAATCACTGGTCGCCGCGATGAAAAGGTCCTTCTTGGTGCCAAACAGGCGAAACAGGTACGGCTGCGAGATCCCGGCGAGCCGGGCGATCGCATCGGTCGACGCCCCCTCATAGCCATGCTCGGAAAATTCGGCACGCGCGGCAACGAGAATGTCCTCGCGACGTTCCTCTGCTCGCTTGCGTGTCTTCGGCTCAGCCACGGGGCAATAGTAAGTGATCACTCACAAACAGTCAAGCCCCGAGCATCCCCACGCAGTCGGCGGCGATCACCAGCGCGGCAAGCGCCGCCGTTTCGGTTCGAAGGACGGCATCCCCCATGCGCGCGATCTGAACTGCGGCCGATGCTGCCAGCTCGAGTTCGGTCGGATCGAACCCCGCGTCCGGACCGATGATGATGTCGACCGGTCCGCCGATCTCCCGAAGGAGCTCACCCAGGCCGGCACGTCCACGTGGATCGATCAACACCCGTGCTCCCGCGGCCGGGGTCGCAACCGCATCCGCGAACGCCGTGACGCCGGCGATCTCCGGAATCACTGCCCGGCCCGACTGTTTCGCCGCGGCCTCTGCAACGCGGACCATCCGCGCACGTCGCGTGATGAACGCCTCACGGTCTGGGATCCGTCGCACGCGTGCGGACGAGATGACCGTGATCGCCGCAACGCCGAGTTCCGTCGCCTTCTCCACCAGCGTGTCCAGCCGACCGAAGTCGGCGAGCCCCACCCACAACCGCACCGGCAGTGTCGGCGGGGCGGGTTTGGGGGTCGGCGCCACATGCGCCCGTGCGGGTGGGCCGAGCTCGACCAGCTGTGCGCTCCAGAGCTGTCCCTGCGTGTCGATCAGCTCAATGTGATCGCCAATGGACCGCCTGGCGACGCGGATCAAGTGATGGGTGTCTGCTGATGTGAGCTCCACGGTGGCGCCCGGTGCAAGATCGGACACGATGCACCGAAACGTGTGCTTCACCCACGGTCCAGACGTACCGCGGCCCAGCCATCCTCTGTGAAGGTCGCGACCTGGCGGTAGCCACGTTCAATCCATGGAGCGGTCGCGCTTTGCACATCATCGACGACGAATCCGGAGAGAACCGCATGTTTGGGCGGATCGGCGGCCAGGTTTCCCGCGAGTGCGGCGACATGCAGGCGCGTGATGTTCGCCACGACGACGTCGGCGCTCGGCAGCACACGGGCATCGGCTTCGGCGAGTTCGACGGCCAATGTGACGCCGTTCACCGCCGCGTTTCGCTCCGTCGCTTCGGTTGCCAACGGGTCGTTGTCCAGGGCCATGACCGGGTCGTGGCCAAGTTTGACGGCCGCAATTGCAAGCACTCCGGATCCGGCGCCAACGTCGATCAACGAACCCGGCGGAAGATCGAGCATCAGGTCGAGACAACCGCGGGTCGTGGCGTGTTGGCCGGTTCCGAACGCCATTCCCGGATCGATTTCGATGTCGATCGGCCCGTCACACACGGCCACCCAGGGCGGTCGCACACGAATCTTGCCGCGGACCTCGATCGGCTGGTGGTGGCGGCGAAGCCCATCTTGCCAGTCGGTGTCCTGCGCAACCTGGTTGACATGCACATCGAGACCCGCGGCACGCAAAGCGTCCTGCAACTGGATGATCTCGGCGCGTGCACGGCGGGCCACCCACGCCTCGATGCGCAGAGCTCCGCTCGTCACGTGCGATTCTGACCAACCGGCGCCGGCCATGTCGATCATGATCGCGCGCGCGATCTCGATCTCGTCGGGTGGGACGTCGACCCACAGACGGATCAGATCAGCGGAATCGGCTTCGGATGCGACCGAAAAGCCCGTCGCTCTGCCCCTTGTCGTGTGTTGGCGCTTCATGGTGGGCCGCAAGATCCGTGAGGAGTGCCTTGCCGGCCTCGCTTGTCACGGCGGGGACCTCGACGTGCACAACCACGCGCTGGTCTCCGCGCCTGCGTCCCTGGATCTGGGGAAAACCTTTCCCTTTGAGAAGGTGTTCGGCAAAGGGCTGCGTTCCCGGAGCGAGTGACACTTCAACGTCGCCGTCGACCGTCGGTACGGTGATGGTGATACCGGTCATCGCATCGGCAACGGGGATCGTCAAGACGCTGACGACGTCGAGCTCGTCACGCATGAATCGTTCATCCGGGCTGACGTGCACCTCGACGTACAGGTCGCCGTTCGGTGCGCCGGGGTCGCCCGCATGTGCCTTGCCCGGCATGCGAATGCGCTGGCCGTCGGCGATTCCCGCGGGGATGTCGAGCTCAAGCGTGTTGGTGGCCATCCGCTTGCCGAGGCCACGGCACTCCGGGCAGGGGGTCGTCGGCACCCGACCGGCGCCGCGGCACTGTGGACATGCGCTTCGCCGCACAAGTTGCCCGAGCGGGCTTCGCACCACCTGCTGTACTTGGCCTTGGCCACCGCAGTTCGAACAGGTGATGATCTGGGAGCCAGGTGCGCCACCGTCGCCACCGCATGTGTCGCACGCGGCAACGAGGTCGACAGTGAACTCGTGGTGCACCCCATGTGCCGACTCGACGAACGAAATACTCGCCTCGACCAGGTGGTCGTCGCCGGCCTGTGCCACCGGTCCACCACGCGCGCCAAAGATGTCGGCCCCAAAGAGGCTGCTGAACAGGTCCCCGAACGACCCGAAGCCCGAGAAGTCCGACGCGAAGCCTTGGTTGTTCAGCCCCTCGCGGCCGTAGCGGTCATAGACCGAGCGCCGCTCCGGGTCGCTCAGCACCTCGTACGCCTCGGCGAGTTCCTTGAAGCGGTCCTCGGCCCCGGGGTCCTGATTGACGTCGGGGTGGTGCTCGCGCGCAAGTCGGCGAAACGCCTTCTTGATCTCCGCTTCGTCGGCCGTCCGGGCGACGCCCAGGATGTCGTAGTAATCACGGGAAGAGGTGGTCACAACCATCGAGGATAGCAACGGTCCGCCGCGACCCGCGAAAATTGGCCACTTGGCCAATTTGAGTCGCTTTCTGGCCGCGATCGCGCCACCGTCCACAGACATTCCGCGCGACGCCAAATGGCCAACTGGCCAATTTTCGATTCCACCGCCGAGATCGGGCACAATGGCGCGATGTCGCAGCGGCCGCCACGTGCAGATGCGCGCCGCCTGGCGCTCGCGCGACTCATCTCGATGGCGGGAAACATGGCGGCCGGCATTGCGCTGGCCGCAGTCATGTGGGAGCGGACGCATTCATCGGCGTGGGTCGCCGCCGGCGCATTGTCGACCTCGCTGGTGGCCGGGATCGTCACGCCGATCACCGGCGCACTTGCCGACCGCTACGACCGACGCCGGGTGATGATCGGCAGCGACCTGCTGGCGGCCGTTGCGTTCGGCATTCTCGCGGTGCTCGTGGCTCTGAACGCCCCGCCGGCAACGTTCCTGGTGGCGGCGGCCATTGGCGCGGTCATGGAGTCCCCCTTTGTGCCTGCGTCACGCGCGGCGCTCCCGAATCTCGTGACCGACGAGGACGTACCGTGGGCCAACGGCCTCCTGGGACAGGTGAGCGGCCTCTCGGCGGCAGTTGGTCCGCTCGCCGGTGGGGCATTGACAGGGTTCCTGTCGGGGTCGGTGGCTCTGGGATTCAACGCGGTCACCTTCGTCGCCTCCGCATGGCTCGTTCATTCCATCCGCCGGTCATTCTCCGGCGACGCTGCAGCGGCGCATGCGAGCCGACGCAGCATGGTGCGCGAAGGGTTCGGCGTGGTTCGACGGACGCCGCTGGTGCGGGGCGTGATCGTCTCGGGCTTCGTGGCATTCATCGGAGTCGGCTTTGTGATCGCCGCGAACCCGGCGCTCGCAGACCAGGAAGGCGCCGGACCGATCGGCCTCGGTGCGCTGTGGGCCGGCTGGGGGATCGGCACGATTATTGGCGCGACCCTTGCCCCGCGGTTTCTCCAACCGGAACGCGAACTTGCGATCGTGATCATCGGATTCACCCTGCAAGGGCTGGCCCTCGGAGCCGCGGCCGTGCTGCCGTTCTGGTTCGTGGTTGCCAGTCAGTCGCTCGGCGGAATTGGCGGGGGGCTCGCTGATCCCGCACGCCACACGTTGATTCAGCGCACGGTGGCGGACCATCTTCGTGGCCGGGTCATCGCGGTGATGGAAGCGGCAGGCTGGATGAGCTTTGCCATCTCCCTGGTTGCCGCCGGCCTCCTCGTCGACATCATCGGACTCCGGGACTCATATGCACTGGCAAGCGCGCTCTTTCTCGTCGGCACGCTTCTTCTCGTGGCCCTCCGGGGTCGGGCGACCAATGTCGCTCAGCCCGAGCGCAGCTGACCTCGTCCGGCAATCTCCGGATTAGTCGTCGTCTGGGTCGTCCTCATCCTCGTGGTCGTCATCAACGTCCATTGCGAGGTTTGACTTCCCCTGCTCGATCAGTGCAGTCGCCTCGGCCAACGTGGTGGCGGTCAGCAGCAGACGCGACAAGCTGCGCGCATCGCGGGCGGCCAGGTGGTCGACCGAGTCGACAAGCATCCAAAACGGGACGGATTCAGGGTCCTGGCGCAGCAGCTCCAGTGCTTGGTGCCCGCAATCCAGTGTGTAGGTGGCGATCGCATACGCACGACCCGGGGCAAGATCCGCCGGTTCCCACGGCACAAGCGGGGCCGAGCGAAGACCTGCCCATTCGATGACTTCGGGCGCAAGCTCAATGTCGCGCCATGTGAGATCAACCGGAACGCGGAGGTCAAACAACAACCCGTCGGCGTCCGCGGCGTCTTGCGAGGTCGATGCAAGCACCGCCGCAACCCAGTGAGCCTCGGCGAACGACAGCCCCTGAAAAATCCGGCTGTCATCCGACAGCGGATCCATGTGCGACTCCGGCCGCACCGTGATCCCAACCGCATACTCATCAGGCCCGACCGATCCGGCCTCCACCTTCGCGAGCACCCGAACGGCGGCTTTCGGATCGCCCATCAGCGGCCGGCGCCATACCTCGATGATTTCGAATCGATCGTCTATTCGTAGACCTCTTCCATGTAGTCCGACAAGGCATGGGCGGCCTCACGAACAGTCGCGATCGCCAAACGGTAGTCCATCCGGGTCGGACCGATGAGCGAAACAGCCCCGAGATTGCGACGCGCGGAGCCGTATTGTGCCGCCACGACCGACATCCCTTGCAGGTTCGGCTCAGAAAGCTCCGTGCCGATGCGCAGGAAGACGTCGGGTCGCCCGAGCGCGCCTCTGAGGAGCTGAAGCAGCGCATACCGCTCCTCCAGCGCACGCATGAGGCCACCGATCTGCACCAGATCCTGGGAGCGGTGTTCCTGCACGAAGCGCGCCTGCCCGCCGATGTAGATCAGCCCTTCGGCGTCGTCATCGAGCTCGAGCAACGCTTCGCTGATCGCATCGAGAAACGCTCGCTCGCTCATTGCAAGCGTGGGATCGGAAAGACGCGCGGCCGTCGACCGTGCACCGACCGGCAGACCTGTCAGCTGCTCGTTGAAGAAGTCACTGGCCCAGTCGGCCAGCTTCGTGTCGACCGGGTGCTCAAACGCGAACATCCGCTTGGTCACGGCCCCGGTCGAGGTGATGATCACCACCATCACGACCTGCGGTTGAAGCAACAGGACTTCGATGCGCCGAATGGTGGTCGACTGCGCCGGCGGCCCGGTCACGACACCGAGCATGTTCGTCACCTGCGACATCACATCGGCGATGCGTCGCATCGCACCGTCGACCTCTCGACGAATGGCGCCAAGCTCAAGCGCTCCGCGGACTTCCCGCACGACCGGGCTCTGCTCACCGCGCGGCACAAGGTGATCCACGTAGTAGCGGTACCCCGCATCGGTGGGCACCCGCCCGGCCGAGGTGTGCGGGTGATCGAGCAATTCCAGCTGTTCGAGGCGCGCCAGTTCGGAGCGCACCGTCGACGAGCCGAACTCGATGCCCTGACGGCCGGCAATGTTCTTGCTGCCAACCGGGGCCTGCGTCAGCACGTGATCCTCGATCACGATCCGCAGAATCACTTCCTGCCGTTCTGTCAACACCCGTTCGGCCATTAGACGTATTCCATCAGCTTGCCGAGGACGGCGTTCTGCACGAAGCGTCCCTGTCTGGTCAGCGACAGCGTGTCACCCTCGCATCGCAACAGCCCCAGATTTGCCAAGTGGCCAATTTCGTCCGGATGATCGGGGGGGCCGGCCCACGCCAGTGACATCGGCTCGTCACGCCGAAGCGCCAGCATCCAGCGCTCACGCCGCCGGGTGTCGGCATCGAGCTGCTCGTGCGATCGGCGTGGCCGATCACCCGCCGTCACGGCTGCCACGTAGCCGGCGAAGTCGGGCGCATTTCGCCACCGCATGCCGCCGATCGTCGAAACGGCGCCGATCCCAATGCCGAGATAGTCCGCCGCCCCCCAATACGCGAGGTTGTGGCGACACTCGTGACCCGGCCGGGCGAAGTTGGCGGTCTCGTACCACCGGTAGCCGCCGGCCTCCAGGCGCTCGACGATTGCGTAGTAGGCGTCCTCGGTGAAGTCGTCATCCACCGCGGCACCGTCGCGTGCCAACTTGCTTCCGGGTTTCACTTCGAGCTCATACCAGGAAATGTGATCTGGACGAAGTTCCTCCACCGCGGTGAGATCCGCTTCGAGCTGGGCGGCATCCTGGCCCGGGATTCCGAACAACAGGTCGACGCTGACGCTCGCAATACCCGCCGAACGGGCGTCGGCAATGGCGCTGCGAACCTGATCGGCGGTCGCCTGACGATCAAGTGCACCAAGCAGTTCAGACTGGAACGACTGCGCACCGATCGAGACCCTGGTGATGCCGCAATCGCGAAGTGCGGCGAAGGTGTCGCGATCGACCGTCTCCGGATTGGCCTCGATCGAGACCTCAGTGGCCGGACCGACGCGCGCGCCGATCATCTCCATGATTTCCGCAATGCGATGTGCCCCCATCAGCGTCGGCGTACCACCCCCGAAGTAGACCGTGTCGAGCGAATTGGCCAATTGGCCAATTTCGAGCGCCAACTCGTCATTGAGGGCGACCACATACTGGTCGCGACGTTCAAGGCCACCAACCTCGACGACAAACGCGCAGTACCCGCACCGACTCGTGCAAAACGGCAGGTGGACGTACAGATGTCGCACGTCGCTCACTTCTTCTGTGAGGACTGACCCTCGCCAATGGAAAGGACGGTGAGAAACGCTTCTTGGGGCACCTCGACTCGCCCAACCTGCTTCATGCGCTTCTTGCCCTCCTTCTGCTTCTCAAGGAGCTTGCGCTTGCGGGAGATGTCGCCGCCGTAGCACTTGGCGAGCACGTCCTTGCGGCGGGCCTTTACGGTCTCGCGTGCGATGATCTTGCTCCCGATCGCCGCCTGGATCGGCACTTCGAACATCTGGCGTGGGATCGTCTTTTGCAGGCGCTCGACGACCGCCTTGCCGCGGGCGTACGCGACGTCACGGTGCACGATCATCGACAGCGCGTCAACCGTGTCACCGGCGAGGAGGATGTCCAGCTTGACCAGCGGACTTTCCTTCTCGTTGATGAACTCGTAGTCGAGCGAGGCATATCCCTTGGTGCGGCTCTTCAGCTGATCGTAGAAGTCGAGCACGATCTCGGCGAGCGGCATGTCGTAGACGATCTGCTGGCGATTTTCGATCGGTTCCATCGTCGTAAACGTTCCGCGCCGTTCCTGGCAGAGCTCCATCACGGCACCGACAAATTCCGTTGGCACAAGGACCGTGCATCGCACGTACGGCTCGTAGATCAGCTCAATGTTCGACGGATTCGGAAGCTCCGCAGGGCTTTTGACGTCGATCTCCTCACCCGTCGTCGATCGCACGCGATAGGCCACATTCGGTGTCGTCGCGAGCAAGTCGAGGTCGTACTCACGCTCGAGCCGTTCCCGGATGATGTCCATGTGCAACAGCCCGAGGAAACCGCACCGAAACCCGAACCCCAGTGCCTGCGATGTTTCGGGCTCCCAGACGAGCGACGCATCGTTGAGCGACAGCTTCTCAAGCGCCTCGCGCAGATCGGGGTAATCGTCGGCATCGATCGGAAACAGGCCGCAGAAGACCATCGGTTTGACCTCGCGGTAGCCCGCGAGTGCTTCCTTCGCACGGTTTGAGGCGATCGTGAGCGTGTCGCCGACTTTCAGGTCGCCGAGTTTCTTCACACCGGTGATCAGGTAGCCGCTTTCCCCTGCCGCCAGGCGGCCGGTCGGCATCATCGTCGGGGTCATGACACCGATCTCTTCAGCCTCGGCCGTGAGACCGGTCTGCATTGCGACGAGCTTGTCGCCTTTTTTGAACTCACCGTCGACCACGCGAACGAAAGTGACCACGCCGCGGTACTGGTCGTAGACCGAATCGAAGATCAGTGCGCGTGGAGATGCGTCGGGAACACCGCTCGGCGGTGGCACCCGTTCGACGATCCGCTCAAGAACCTCGGAGATTCCGACCCCGGTCTTCGCCGAGATGCGAAGCACGTTGTCCGGGTCGTCTCCGATCAGGTCGGCGATCGCTCGTGCATGGAGATCCGGGTCGGCCGCAGGAAGGTCGATCTTGTTGAGCACCGGGATCAACTCAAGGTCCGCTTCGATCGCCAGATAGGTGTTCGCAAGCGTCTGGGCTTCGATTCCCTGGCTCGCATCGACCACCAGAATCGCTCCCTCACATGCGGCGAGACTGCGCGACACCTCGTAGGAGAAGTCGACGTGTCCGGGCGTATCGATCAGGTTGAGCTGGTACTGCTCGCCGTCGGAGGCCGTGTAGAAGACACGGACTGCCTGCGCCTTGATCGTGATCCCGCGCTCGCGCTCCAGGTCCATGGAGTCCAGCATCTGACTGCGCATGTCCCGCTCGCTGACGGCGTTGGTCAGCTGCAGAATGCGGTCGGCCAGGGTCGATTTCCCATGGTCGATGTGCGCGATGATGCAGAAATTTCGGATGTGCGATTGGTCCAAAGCCGACCTATCGTAGCTTGGAACGCAGCATGCTCAGAACCGCCATCTCGCGAAGCTGCATTCCGTGACATGCCGCCAGGTAGGCGAAGGTCCCCATGATCGTCGCTCCGAGAAGGCTGACCACCTGACCGACAAGCGACCGCCCGACCACGCCGTCGAGGGCGTGCCACAGCCCGTACGCCCACGCCGCGAGGAACACAGCGGCGACCAGCGTCTTGACAAATCCGTCGATGATCGACGAGAAATCGATGCCCGGAATCTGCCGGGAAAGCAAGACCAACAAGGCGAGAAAGCTGACCAGGCTGCCGATGGATGTCGCAAGCGGAATGCCACTGGTCCCCAACGGAATGATGAGCACGAGGTCGAGGACGAGGTTCAGGACAACCGTCGCCGCGGCGATCTTGGTCGGTGTCCATGGCAGTTGAAGACTGAAGAACGCCCGAATCAGCAACAGGCTCGCGCCGTTGAAGACCAGGCCGAGAACGAAGAACAACAGCGCTCCGGCGGTCAACGTGGTGTCCGACGCGGTGAACTCTCCGTGCTCGTTGATCAACCTGGTCACCGGCGTCGCGAGCAGCGCCAGAAACATTGCCGAGGGCACAAGCATGAAGAAGATCTGCCGGATGCCGTCGGTCACGACCTGCCCCATGCCGGCGTGATCGTTTCGCGCAGCCATACGGGCAAGGAGCGGGAACAGCACCGTCGCGATCGCCACGCTGAACACGCCCTGCGGAAGGATGTACAGCCGAAACGCGGCCTCGATGGCACGAATGGATTGATCGCTGACTTGCTTGGCCACCATGATGTCGACCGTCGCATTGACGTTGATCATTCCGAGCGCGATCGTGGTCGGAAGCATCATCACCAGCACCTGGCGCACGTGCGGATTGTGGCGCCCGAGCGAGAGTGGGAATGGTCCTCGACCGCGAAGGCCCGGCAACAGGTACAGCAGCTGGATCGTCGTACCAACCACGATTCCGATGGCGTAGCCGTAGATCCGGTTGTTGCCGTCGAGAATTGGAGCGATCACCAGAAGGCCGAGCAGGATGGCGATGTTCCACAGCACCGGGGCGAACGCCGACGATGAGAATTGGCCGTATGACTGCAAAAGCCCCATCACGAGTCCGGTGAGCCCCAGCAACACGACGATCGGGAACATCACCTGTGAGAGCCCGACGAGCAGGTCCAGTTGTTCCTTGGACCAGCCGTGGCCGAAAAGCGGCATTACCCACGGTGCGGAGACGATGGCAAGCAGTGACAGCGCGCCCAGCACCATCGAAATCAGTCCGATGAGCGCACCGGCGAGACGCCGCGCTTCTTCCTCCTTTCCTTCCTCGCGAAGCCGGGCGAACATCGGCACGAAGGCCGCAGAGAGGGCCGCATCGGCCACCAAGCTTCGAAGAAGATTCGGGATGTTGAAGGCGATCGCAAACGCGGCGGCCGGCCCCTTCGTTCCAAACATCGCCGAAGCGATGCTTTCGCGCGCAAGCCCCGCGACACGGCTGACGGCCGTCCACATTGCAAACACGGCCGTGCTGCGCTGTCGACTCCCCTCTGGCTGATGTGACTCCTGCTCGACAGGGCCGTCGGCGTGGCCGCTCAGTGCGCGCTCCTCATATGCCTGGTAAGATACGCGGTCGTTCGGATCGTCTCACTAAAAGGATGTCGCTTGGCGAACATCAAGCAGCAGAAGAAGCGCATCAAGCGCGCCGAGAAGCAGCGTGAAACCAACACGCGCTATCGCTCAACAATCAAGACTCTGTTCAAGGGGCTCGAGGCCGCAGAGGGTGACGACGCGGCTACCCGCGCGCGTGACCTTGAGAAGTTGGTCGATCGTGCCGCATCGCGTGGAGCCCTCCATGCGAACACCGCAGCTCGTAAGAAGAGCCGCGTGCAGCGCATCCTCGCCGGCAAAAGCTCCTAGTCCGAACAAGCGTCTGCCGCATGCGTGCGGCAGACGTCTCAATCCGCCTCTCGCCCGTCGCACAGACGGGCCGCTTGTCAGCACCGTCGTTGTGCCAGAACATGCGCGAGTCGGGCCTTCCCTTTCGCTGTCGCATCCCTGACTGCGTCGCCGAGGTTGATTCCGAGCGCCCACGCAAGCGTTGGCCGGAAGATGCACATCCCCAGGTCCGAGGTCTCCACATCGACCTCCCGATTGCGAAACCTTGGAGTGCGCCCGCGGCTCATCCGGCGCGCCTGCCTGCGCGGATCGACGAGCCATCGCCCTTCGAAGAACCAACGGCGCATCGTTCGCGCTGAGGGCACCCGAGCTGGGCCTCCCGCGTTGGAGGCACGGAGGCCTGCGATCACTCGTTTCGGATCGTCGCCGGCCGCAAACCGCGCTTCAGCTTGGAAGCGAAGGCCATCCCAGGAATATGAGCCGGGACCATCGGTGGATGCACGACCAGTCACCCGCAGTAGGTGGGCTTTTGCAGCCAGTTCGCACCAGGGACGGATTGTTCCGTGGATCTGTCGCCAATGGACGCGAAGATCGTTGACGAATCGTCGGCCGCCATCACGACGCAGATAGTTGCCGTGACGGTGGACGATGCACAGTGAGACGCGAACTCCATGAGTCATGAAAAAGACGCGGCACGAGCTCCATCGTCCACAGATCGCGCACGCGCCTCGAGACGACGTATCGTTGGTGGTTGACATGACGGAGTGCCCCATACGTCGAGCATGCCGTGCGAGCCTGTGTCGTCGCTGCGCCAAGACTGTGCCGCATTTGCAACTTTTCTCGCTGCCAGCCTGCTTGGAGCCCGGCCCCTGCCGCACAAATTGGCCAATTGGCCAAATTCGTCCTCAACCGGCAAGCCTGAGCTACTGCTTGGTGATCTCCAACAGTTCCCGCGCAGCACGTTCCAGAACAAAACGGCGTCCGTCGTCGGATGAGCGACCAAGTTGTGAGAGCGACGAGACTCGCAAGTCGAGTTCAAGTGCCGCCAGGCATGCCACGCAGCGCGCCCCAGCACCCTCCTGCAATGCGCGAGCCTGCTCTACCGCCTTCGTCGCCGGGTATCCCTTGACCCCGGTGAGATCCCCAAGGCGCTCCGCTGAGGCATGCGAGCCAAGTGCCTGTGCTGCGGCAATCGTTCGGAAGTGGCGGGCGAGTCCCGACTGAATCACAATCGGCTCGCTTGGATTGTCGCCGACCGACAGCTCGTCGAGTAGATCGAATACCCGGCGTCCCTGTCCCGCCGTCAGCGCATCTGCCAGTTCATACGTCTTCGCGTCGGGGTGCGCCACCACAAGCGCATCGACGATCGCCTTATCGACAGGGGCATTACCCGCGGCGCGGGCGAGCTTGAACGCCTCCTGTGTCAAGGCCATCGCGTCCTCGCCAATCTTCTCGACGACGGTCCGTGCCAGCCCGATTGCGATCTTGCCGCCCGCCCGCTCACATTCGGACACGACATGCTGGGCAAACCACTTCGGCCGATCACTTCGTTTGAGCTTGGGGTCCGGACCGAAGTGCAGTACCTCCCCCGCCTTCTCAATGGCTGCGAGAAGTTTGGGGGTGACCGGCCCTTCGCCGACCAGCGCCAAACACGTGCTCGGGTTGGGAGCCGAGAGGTATGTGACAAGAACAGTGGCATCGTCGGCGCGCCACGCATCGGCGTTGGTGACAACAACCAGCCGCGAACCACCAAACGAAAGGGTCTGGCATGTCGCCGCGACATCTGTCGCCGAGTCGACGCCTGCGTCAAAGAGGTCAGCCGGCATCCCGCTCTCAGCCGCTATCCGGTCACGAAGGCGCGCCGTGGCGCGTTGCACCTTGCCGCGATCTTCTCCCCAGATGCCGTACACAGCCTTGAGTGCCGGACGGGAACTCATCGCGCCTTTCGTCGTGTGTCCATTCCGTGAAACTTTAGCGGGCACCAGACCAGTCAACGCTCAAAATTGGCCACTTGGGCAATTTCAAGCAGCGCACGGGGAATGAGATCGCAGGACGCAATCAGTCAACGGGTGTCGTTACGAGTGCAACGGGGGACGTGGCAGACGTCGTCGATATATGGTCACGAGATGGTGCGGTCCACGAAGGCAGCCATGCAGCCTGTCCAGCCACGCTGCCTGGAGCACGACGCGACCGGTCAGGGATTCCGTCGACCCACGATGCCATCACGTGTGCATTGCGGTCGCCTGAGGTCGAGGGGCGACTCGGCCAATGGGTGACCGGCGTACTCCCCCGCGACGGCTCTCGACTGAGCGGCTCGCTCGGTCATGCGCCGAGCATCCCCGACGAATATTGGCCATTTGGGCAATATTGCTCGTCGGATCACTCGCAATCGTCAGCACCCAGCTCGCAGGTGTGCTGAGTACGAGGTTCACCTTCCACAACAATCCTGAAGCGCTGGTCGCGAGCAAACAGATGGAATCGCTCGGAAGTATGGATGCAGTCACCGAGCAGGTGGTCTTCACCGTCACGGATCGGTCCCTCCGAACGCCACAGAAGTTGCGCGCGATGCGAGATGTGGCGGCGGCGGTCGAAGCGCTTGGTCCGCAAGTCATCACCAAAGTGACGTCACCCGACTCGCTTCCGCAGGCGCTGATTGCACGCTCAGGCAACACCGCTGTCATGCCCGTCGTCATGGCCGGCGATATCAACACCGCATATTCGACGATCACCAGGCTCCTCGCAGTCACGGCCGCAGCCGACGGAACCGCTGGGATGGACATCAACGTCACAGGCCTCGCGTCGCTCAACGAAGCCGTCAACACCGCCTCCGAACGCGACCTGCAGACCGGTGAAATCTTCGGAATCGGGCTCGGCCTCATCGTCTTGTTGATCGTCTTCGGTGCCCTCGTCGCTGCGCTCATCCCGCTGATTCTCGCGATCGCCGCCATCATCGTGGCGCTCGCACTGACTGCGCTCGTCGGACAATTCGGCGAGTTGTCGCTGTTCGTGACGAACATGATCACAATGATGGGCCTCGCTGTCGGCATCGACTACGCCCTTTTCATCGTGAGCCGCTTCCGCGAAGAGCGGGCCGCAGGCGTCCCCAAACTCGACGCAATCGAACGGGCCGGGGCCACGTCCGGCCGGGCCGTGTTCTTCAGCGGGCTGACCGTCGTCGTCGCGCTGGCCGGATTGTTGGTCGTGCCACTGTCCATCTTCGTCAGTCTGGGACTCGGCGCCATCCTCGTGGCGCTCTGCGCGGTCATCGCCGCGCTCACCCTCCTCCCCGCGCTCCTTGCCCTGCTCGGCGACAACATCGACCGCGGCCGGATGCCATGGTCGCGCCGGCCGCGCACGAGCTCACCGACCCGGTCCTTCTGGACCAAACTCGTCGAGCGTGTCATGGCGAGGCCGCTGGTGAGCTTCCTCGCGACAGCGGCACTCCTGCTCGCTGCGTCGATCCCCTACTGGGGCATCAACACCGGGGCGTCGGGAATCACCCAGATGCCACCGTCCACGGACGCACGGATCGCATTCGAGACGTTGCGCAGTGAATTCTCACTCGGTGACTTCTCTCCCGTGAGAATCCCCGTGCTCGGCTCCGCCGTGGAACAGCACCAAGAGGTCGCGAAACTCCGTGCAATCGCACAGACGTACCCGGAGCTTGGGCCGCTTGAGATCGTCCCCTCACGGACCGCCACACCGGGAGTCATCGTCCAGATCCCAATGCTCGTGGACAGCTCGAGTGACCAGGCGGAACGCATCATTCGGCGGCTTCGTGCGGCCACACCCCTGCCGGTCGGTGGCGCCACCGCGTTCAATGTCGAGTACTTCGACGTGTCCGACGACTATCTGCCGGTCGTCGTCGCCATCGTGCTCACCTTCTCGTTTCTCGTGTTGCTCATCGCCTTTCGCTCAATCGTCGTCGCCGCCCTCGCCATGCTGCTCAACCTCCTGTCGGTCGGCGCCGCGTTCGGTCTCTTGACCCTGGTGTGTCAGAACGGCGTCGGCGCCGACCTGCTCGGCTACCAACAGGTCCACACGATCGAAGCCTGGCTCCCCCTCTTCCTGTTCGCAGTCCTGTTCGGCCTCTCGATGGACTACCACGTCTTCCTGCTGTCACGAATCCGCGAGCGATACCTGGCAACCGGCGACACCACGGGTGCCATCGCGCACGGCATCAGCTCAAGCGCACGGCTGATCACCGGCGCGGCACTCATCATGGTCGCCGTCTTCGCCGGATTCTCCGCGGGCAGTCTCGTGATGTTCCAACAGATGGGCTTCGGTCTCGGCGTCGCCGTTCTGCTCGACGCCACCCTCGTGCGGGGCATCCTCGTCCCCGCGGCGATGCGCCTGCTCGGCAAGTGGAACTGGTACCTGCCCAAATGGCTCGCATGGCTTCCCGAAATCTCCATCGAAGGGCCGAGCACCGGCAAACGCGAAGGGACACCGCCCCCGTCGCGGCGTTAGCGCCCGCTGCTCACCAGCAGTCCCCCGGATCCTGCGAACACTGTGACAGCCCCATCCAGGTCGGTGCGGCGCACATCCACACCAAACCGCTCGAGCGTCGCCAGGGTCGCCGCCGTCGGATGACCGAAACTGTTTCCGGCCCCAACCGAGATGACCCCCACAGATGGCCGCATGGATGCGAGCACCGCCTCGAGCTGGGGATCGGCGGATCCGTGGTGCGACACCTTCAGCACGTCCACCTGGCCGAACGACAAACGACGCAACACTGCACCCTCGGCATCCGACCCAAGCAACACGGACATGCCCGGACTGGTCGCGCGCACGACGAGCGCACCGTCATTCGGCTGCCCCCTCGGGAGTGTCGCCGGCGGCCACAGCACATCCAGTGTCCAAAGCCCCACCCGCAGCTGATCACCCGCCGACAGCGCTCGTACGGGACGCTCGGCACGCGCCTCGATGGACGTGGCGACTTCGGCCGCCTTCGGCGCAAACACCGCTCGTGTCGGGATCGATGCGACAACCGTCGAAAGAGCGCCGGCATGATCGGACTGGTCATGCGTCACAAGGACCGCCGACAAGCGACGGACGCCCAGCATGCGAAGCTGCCCGATCACCCGGGCGGGCTCGCCGGGCGGCCCGGTGTCCACAAGCACCGAACCGCCTTCAGGTGATCGAAGCACGATGGCGTCGCCCTGCCCAACGTCGAGCACCGTGACGGTCGCGACTGACGGCCACGGCTCGACGGCGCGCGCCACAGCCGCAACAAACTGAGCGACCACCACCGCGGCGAGGCACGCGACCGCGCCCGCGCCCGGCCGTCGCGGTATCTGGTGTGCGGGGGCAGACCACAGCCACCACCGCGCGACCGGGATCGCCACAACGATGGCAACCGTCAACGCGATGCCGACTCCGGACATCGACCGAGACGCGCCGGGCAGAGTCGCCGCAGCGCGGGCGATGTCGGCGATCAGCGACGCACCCCACCCGGCGACGAGCGTCGGGATCTCACCGAGCGATGGACTTGCCACACCGACGACTGCGCCGGCGAGCGCGGCGATCACCACCGGACCGGCAAGCGGTGCCACAAGCACATTCACCGCCACCCCGACCAGCGACATGGTGCCGAAGTTTGCGATTGTGACAGGGGCGGTCGCCAGGGTGGCGGCGACCGACGAGGCCACATACTCGGCTCCCCGATTGTCGAAGAATCCACGCAGCCACGTGCGAAGGGTCGGCGCCAAGATCAGCAGCCCGGCGACAGCGGCAAATGACAACTGCAGCCCCGGGTCGGCGATCCCACGCGGCTGAATCGCAAGCAGCACGGCCAACCCGACCAGCATCAGGTACCCGCGGTCGCGTTCACGGTCCAGCAGTTCGCCGACGATGACCAGGCATCCGACGATCCCGGCACGCCACACCGACGCACCACCATCGCACGCGAGCAGGTAGACGATCACGCACGCAAGGGCCACGCCCTTGCCCGACCGCCGTCCCAACCCGAGCGCATCGACGAGCCATCCGATCGCCAAGACGACGTACGCGATGTTCTGACCGGAGACGGCAAGCAGATGCCAGATGCCGGCGTTGCGCATGTCGTCGGCCAACTCGTCTGACAGGCCGCCACCTCCGCCGAGCGCCATCCCGCGCACGAGCGTCTGTTGATCACCGCTGAGCCCCGCCCCGGCCGCCTCGCCAAGTGCCGCCCGCACCGCATCGCGCGCCCCTGCCAGCCCACCCCGACGCCCAACAACCTCGATCCGGCGCACCCGCATGGCCCCGGCGACCATCTGCCGCGCAAGATAACGGCGCCACCACCCGGGATCTCCGATCTGCGATGCCGGTCGTACGACCCCGATCAGACGAACCGTGGCTCCGGGGCGTGGGATCTCCGACTCCTGTGAAAGCTCGGCAAACAGGCGGGTCCCGACCGGGAGCGCACCGGTCGGCAGCAGCGTCTGAACAACACGTACCCGCGCGCGCATCAGATCGCGCGTCGGCACCGCGGTCGTCTCGACAAGCGCCTGCACCTCAACGGTTTGTGCATGGCGCAGCTCGACGGTGCTCGTGGCGCCAAGGCGTACCACCCCCCACCCGAGTCCGAGCAGAGCGAGGGCGACAACCCCGGCGACGGCGGCGGGAACGGCACGGTCGTGTCGCGCAGCGACAGTCGTCAGTACCGCGCAGAGCACCGCCCCGAACATCGACGCGCGCCAGTCGACCGTCAGCCAGTTCGACGCAGCGAGACCGACGATGAGCGCCAAGAGCGCCACATGCGGCGCCCAGGGCAGTCCCCGCGCTCGGTGTCTCACAGCGTCAGATGCGGGCGAAGCGACTCCAGCCGTGTGTCCCCGATCCCGGGAACGTCACCAAGCTGATCGATGGATTGGAATCCCCCGTGCGAGTCGCGCCACGCGACGATGCGGGCGGCGAGGGTCGGACCGATCCCGTCGAGGGTGTCCAGTTGTTCGACGCTTGCCGACGAC
>CALMXK010000200.1 GCA_937871165.1 uncultured Actinomycetes bacterium | reverse complement strand
AATGATACGGCGACCACCGAGATCTACACTAGATCGCTCGTCGGCAGCGTCAGATGTGTATAAGAGACAGCATCACAAGGCCCGCGGTCAAAAACGAAATGTGTTCGATCCCGTGCACCCAGCTGTGTTCCAATGCCGCCTGATAGGCCACCGGGACATGCCAGCCGACGAGCAGCACCGTCCACAACACGAAGGCGGCCGCGGGGTGCGTGAGCCGATGAAGTGCCTGTACCCAGCGCATTTTCAGGACCGGCTGCAAAATCGGTCCGGTGACACCGAGCACTAGGAGCAATGCCGCCAGGTCGCCGATCAGGACGTGCTGCAGCATGTGGACCCAGAACATCCCATCCTCACCGATCGGATCGATCGGTGAACTGCTCGCCAAGGTCAAGACGACAATGCCGGTGAGGAAGCACAGCGCTCTCCAGCGTGGCAAGCGCGCACCGAGTTGTGACGCACGCACCGCGTAAAGAACCACCGCGACGATCGACACCACCAGTTCCGGCCACGCAGGGCTCCACGCGTGGAGCCACTGTTTGCGCAGTTCACGGGAGGCCGCAATCAGTTCAGTGTCGGCGCCGAACGCCAACACTGGCGCCACGAGGCCGAGCCCCCACACAAACAAGCCAAAGCGCAGGCGCGTGATATTCACGTGCGCTCGGTTTCCGGCTGGATCGGCACAACCGGGCGACGGAAGCGACGCACGGCTCGAAGGAGCGCCGGCGCAAACGTCAAGGCAGCGATGTCAAACAACACATAGCCGCTTGCGGCCCCGCTCGGCGGATTGCCATTTGGCACGCCAAGACCCGGAATCTCCGGATGCCAGAACCAGGTGCCGATGGCGGTGCCGTAGATCTCGAGTGCGGCGACCGCGATGAAGACGCCCGCATACAGCTCAGGCGCGCGCCCACGCAAGATGAAGACCGTCAAGGTGAGACATCCGACGGCGCCGGCCACATCGTGACGCCCCAGAACACCCGACAGGCCGACGATTCCCCACGCCCAGATGCCCGCGAGCGCAAGCCGGATGAACATCGAACGGTGTGCCGTCGCCCACCGTGTATCGGCCAGTCGCAGGCCGGTCAGGTACACCAGCCCGTGCCCTGGCGGCACAAACATCGGCAGGTTGCCCAACCGATATGTGTAGATCCCCAGGATGATCGAACCGATGATCTCGCCGATGGTCGCGGCGATGATGACCACTGCGGTCCGCGCACGTTGCTCGGGCGACAACGGCCAACAGGCAGCGAGAAGAATCGCCCAGGTGCAGGCTGAAAGCACAAGTTGCCAGGTCAGGTTCGTGAAGTGGTCAAGGCCCAGGCCAAGCACCATCACGCCAAGGGCGAACAGGCAAAAACGACCCGGGTCCGAGAGTGTGCGACGTAGTCCGTTCCCCACCTGGTTGATGGTAATGCAGGCCACGCCAGACCGTGCATTCACTCCGGTGGCGGTCTGTCACTGATTGAACAGATCCCGACGGGTGTGACGTTCCGAGATTCTCGGCCAAGTGGCCGAACATGGAAGCGTCGAGTAGTGTGGCGGAGCTTTCGGTCGGTGCGAGGGAAGCCGGTGCAAGTCCGGCGCGGTCGCGCCACTGTGACCCAGGAGCGACATCCGCCGGGCGAAGAGCCGGCCACTGAGGGAAACCTTGGGAAGGCGTGGATTGTCGTGACGATCGGGGAGCCAGGAGATCTCATTCCGACCGGCGCTGACATATCAACCTCCGCGAAAGAGGAACCAGCATGAAACTCCGCTCCTACGCGCTCGCCGCTTCCGTGTGCGCGCTTCCAGCTGCCACGGCAGTTGCCGCAATGCCCACAACCGTGCGTGTCGAGGCCCCCGGCGGCTCCGTTCTGCCACTTGGCCGCGTTGCCGTGGATGACGCTCCACTGTCGGTTGTGACGGTCCGTGACACCCTCGACGCCGATACCTTCGACACCGCAAGCGGTAGCGCCTTCGCGCAGCTCGCCCAGGCGACCACGACCGCATCCGTGCCGTTCGGGTTCCAGCCGTTCTCATTCGGCCCGATGGTTCAGCAGATCGGGACGGCGGCATCAACCGCCACCGCGTTCTGGCGGTTCAAAGTCAACGGCGCAGCGGCCGCCGTGGGGGCCGCGGACTACCAGTTGAAGGCCGGCGACAACGTCAGCTGGGCGCTCGTCACCGACTGGGAGGCACCGGAGCTAGCGCTGGTGGTCTCCGGCGACGTCACCCGTGTCGGCACCCCGGTGCTTGCAACCGTGCGCCGGGTCGACAACGCCGGCAAGGCGACGCCGGCAATCGGTGTGCAGGTGACCTACGCCACCAAGAGTGCCACCACAGACGCCGCGGGCACGGCGAGATTCGTCGCGGTGGCCGGCGTCCAGCAGATCCAGGCAAGCTCGTCACCTGCCTCCGGCCCGGTGCGCTCCCCCGCACTTGCGGTCTGCGCCTGGTCCAAGGCAACTGTCGAGTGCCCTGACGCCTCCAAGGTTGGGCAGCCGGCTGACTTCGTGGCGCCATGGACGACCATCACCGCCCCGCGAGCACGAGCGACGGTGGTTGCGCCGCGGATGCTTCGCGGTCTCGTGACCCGCGACCGCTCAAAGATCGCATCGGTGCAGGTCGCAATTGCAAAGCGCGAGGGTTCCCTGTGTCGATTTGTCCAGCCAAGTGGCCAACTTGGTGTCGCAGGCCCCTGCGTCAGCCGCACGTGGCTGACCGCACTGCGCCCGAGTGCCATCAATTGGGTGTTCACCCTTCGCCGCAACCTGCCACGGGGTACCTACCTCGTTTGGAGCAGGGCGCAGGACACCGCAGGCAACCGTGAGACGGAGCGGCGCACCCGTAAGAACCTGGTCGGCTTCATCGCTGGAGCCCGTCGATGAAAACGCGGCTCGCGCTTGCAACCATCGGGGCGCTGGTCAGCCTCAGCGCGTCCGCCAACGCGGCTGTGACCGATGCCACGGCCGCCCGACGCGGCGCAAATTGGCTGAGTAGTCAGCAGATCACGGGTGTCGGCCAGCAGGCCGACACCATCGTGGCGATGGCAGCGACCGGAATTGCAAAAAGCACCCTCCGCGCGCGCCTTGCGGCGCTCACCCCGGCCGCTCCCGCATACGCGACGGGTCCGGGAAGCGCCGGGAAGGTTGCGCTTGCAGCGGTCGCCGCCGGCGTGAACCCGCGAAACGTTGGCGGAGTCAACTACATCGGGCGGATCCGCGGGGCGTACCGCAACGGTTTCTACGGCACGTCGACCTATGACCAGGCATACGCGATTCTCGCGCTGCGCGCAGCCGGAGAACCCGTGCCGATCATGGCGATTCGACGGGTCACCGGCGCACGGGGCACTGGTGGGTGGGGCTACAAGCTCAGTACCGGAGTACGCGACGACGCATCAGCC
The DNA here is from genome assembly GCA_937871165.1 of uncultured Actinomycetes bacterium. Lineage (GTDB taxonomy): Bacteria > Actinomycetota > Thermoleophilia > Miltoncostaeales > Miltoncostaeaceae > CALMEC01. Next base: position 10,021 of record CALMXK010000200.1, on the reverse strand, counting down.
ACCGGCGTCATGATTCAAGCGCTCCGCGCCTTCGGACTGACGACACGACATAGCGGGCTCGCGAATGCCACCACCTGGATGGTGAGCAGGAAGAACAGCGGCGGCGGATATGCCATCGATGGAGGCAATCGCCCCACCGAGGCCAACACCACCGCGATCGTGATCGCTGCGATGCGAAGCATGCGGCGGACCCCGCCCCGCACGACGATCAACCGCCTGCGCCGTCTTCAGGAAGGCGACGGAGGCTTCCGCTTCACACTTGCGGCCCGCGGCAGCCGCGTCATCGCGTCGGCCGATGCCGTGGTCGCGCTCTCAGGAAAGACCCTGCCGGTCAGGTAACGCTCATGGGGTCGGTGTCCACCAGGATGCCGACCCCGCGCTGTTACGAGACGTCCGGATCGTCGCCGGGGTCCTCATCCGACCCATCGTCGGCCTCTTCCTCACGGGAACCCGAAGGTGTCTCCTTCTCCGCCCGATCCAGAGCATCGAAGATTGCAAGCACGTCACCTTCCGCGTTCATATGACGGATGCTGCTTCGCCGTTCCTTCTTTGACTTCGCCAACTCGACCTCCGTGATGTGCAGCCTGCAAGTTTACCGACTTGGTCAAGGGTCACCGCGCCGGAAGAAGGTACGTGCGGCCCTTCCGCGCAAGCCCATCGGACACCAGTGAGTTCGCGGCTTCAACGTCGACCGAAAGTGCGACCCTCCCGTTGAGTGCGATCTCCTTGAGCAGCTTGCCGCGCCGCTCGCGCATCGACCCGCCATACGGCGACTGGCGGCGGCCGGCCGGAGTCAACTCGGCCACTTGTCCGAGATCAGCGGCAGCACACCCCTGTCGGAGCGGACATGGCGCGGCGCATTTCGGCCCTTTGGCCGTGCAATAGAGGCGCCCGAGATCCATCAGCGCCTGACCGACCACCCACCCCTGCCCTTTCGGGGTTCCAGGCCATTCATCCCCAAACCGTCGGGCGATCACACGCCGAACGTTCACGTCCTGAGGGATGACGTCGACCTCATCGGCGAAGCAGGCGAGCGCATCGGCCGTGTAGGAGCCGACACCAGGCAGCGTCGTCAGGTCCTGCGGCCATCCATGCTCCGCCACGATCTGCGCGCTGCGATGGAGATTTCGTGCCCGGCGGGGATATCCGAGCCCCTGCCATGTGGCAATCACGTCCCCAAGTGACGCCTGGGCAAGTGTCTGCACTGTCGGCCACTTGGCCAACCAGCGATCGTAGTAGCCGATGACGCGCGCCACCTGCGTGGCCTGCAGCATCGTCTCAGCCACAAGGATCGCGTACCGGTCTCGTGTGCGACGCCACGGCAGATCCGCCCCGTCGGACGCAAACCACGCGATCAGCGACTCAACCCCGCTCTGATCGTCTCCCATGGTCAACGACCGCTAGGCGGCATCGACGATCGCAGCGAGCTCGGCACGATCGTCCACGACGACGGCACGCACCAAGCGGGAAAGCTCATCGAGTACGCCCTGCGTCGTGCTCGACGGGCCGACTGCGATGACGCCCGGTTGGTCGACACGCCCCCGCAACCAGTCGTGCAGGACGACGGCCTCATCCAAGGCAGGTCCGCCAAGTGGCCGAGTTGCAGCGTCCCGGGCCGCGAAGATCGTTGCGACGGCACGCTCCATCTCAGCCGCTGGAACACGCGCCAGATCAAGCGTCGCGATGACCCGCCCGGACCCCACGAACGTCGCGTGGAGACCGTCGGGCGACGGCTCGGCAACCACCCCGCACACCGCGGACGCCGCGCGAACTCTGCCGAGGGTCGCAACCACGACGAGGAGTGCTTCAAACGCCTCGCGCCCCTCAGCGCTCGCCATGGCCTGCGCAAGCTGGGGCCGAGTGGCGAGCAGTTCCATCAGCTCGGCCGCCGCCTCGCCTGGTCCAGCGCCAAGCAGTGCCGACACCGCGACCGCGGCCTCGCGCCCTTCCTGGCGTCGTTCGTCGTACTCGACGTCGTCCTCGCCGAGCAACCCCTGCTGTCCGGGCTGCAACCCCCGCAGCTTCGTCTGCAGCGGGTACAAGGTGTGGATGGCCGACACCGCCAGGCGGGCGATGCGATCGGATCGGATCGGCCCGAAATAGTCCGCGCCATCGTCCAGGACGTCGGCCACGACGAATAGCCGCGGCGAAGAATCATTGCGCGTGAGCTTGAGGAATCGGGTCGCCGCGCGGACACCCTGGGTGTTGCAGGGCGGCTTGTGTTCGCGGATCAGGCGCGTCTCGTGAAGGAGCGCCGTGAGCTCCGACGGCGCCTCCACATGGTCGATCTGCGCAACCGCATCAAGCGCACGGGCGATCAGTCGGCCATGCTTTCCCTGCGGTCCAAAGTACGAGCGCACACGACGCCGCAGATTGCGCGCCTTGCCGATGTACAGCACGGCTCCAGCTCGGTCGCGCATCAGATAGATGCCGGGCCGTTGCGGCAGGTTGTCGGCCAACGACAGCTTGTGCGAGTGCCGGGCGCCGCCGGTCTGGCCGAACGCGACGGCACGCTCAAGCGTCGTAATCCCACGGTCGACCATCAAATCGATCAAGCGCGACAAGAGCTCACCGGTCGCCTCGGCATCCGGAAGGGCGCGATGGTTCGGCTGGATTTCCGTGTTTGCCCACGCCGCGAGGCTTCCCAAGTCAAAGCGTTCGACGCGGTGTCGAAGCAGCCGGCGCGCCAGGATCAGCGTGTCGAGCCATGGCTGGGTGAAGTACCGCCCGCTGATGCGGTGGCGCTCGAAGTTCAGAAACCGCAGGTCGAACGGCGCATTGTGCGCCACCATCACGTCGTCGCCGACAAACTCGACGAACCGGTCCATCACCTCATCGATCCGTGGCTGGCCGACGAGCATCTCATTGCGAATACCGGTGATGCGCATGATCGGCGCCGGAATCTCGTGACCGGGGTTCACGAGCGTCGTGAAACGCTCGAGGATCTCGCCACCACGGACACGCACCGCCCCGATCTCCGTGATCTTCGACTTGCCGGGCGCCCCGCCGGTGGTCTCAAGGTCCACGACGCAGTACGTGGCGTCCCGAATCTTGGTGGTGGCCCACCCTGGAGGGGCGAGACCCACCAGATCCTTGCCGCGCCACGTCAGACGTTGGTCCGCGTCGACGATCTCGGCGACGAGTCGCCGTTGGAGGGCTTCCGGACACTGACGCACCCGCAACACCTGGGCAACCACATGCCCAATCTCAAGCGGGCGGCCACGGCGGATCAGCAAATCGCAGAGCCGATCGGCCAGGGTTTCCTGGCGTTCGCTGCCCGGTTGGGGCTGCGGAAGCGGAAGTTGCAGTTGAAGGACGTCGGGTGCCACGGCTTCGCCATCGTAGACCCACCCTGCGGACGACCGATCTCCGCAGCCGACGATTAGCGCGCGGACACCGTGCCCAGGTAGCGCGAGGACGCAACCCGGGCGCGAAACGCCGTGCGTGCCGAAGGGGAGCTGGTGAAGCGCAGATCGGTCCACGTCTCGTCGGAGTTCTGGAAGCGCTCATTCCACCAGGACACGCCGATCAGGCGTCGCAGCGATGGGGACTCGACCGCGTCGAACGCGCCGTTGATCCAGGCGGCCTTGCTGACACCGCGTCGTTCGGTCACCCCGAACTCCAAGAGCACGATCGGTTTGGTACGGCTGAGTGACGCCGCCTGCCGGTACCCGGCGCGGATGATCGGCCCTGGCGCGACCCATGGATCCGCATTTGTCTGTGCCCCGTAGGCGCTGTAGCCGATCCAGTCGACGTAGGCGTTGCCGGGGTAGTAGTTGCGCGCCGCGTTCCAGGCCGCTCCCGGGGATCCGTCGGCGTCGATGTGAAACACCCAGGTGATGTTGGTGCCACCACCGGCGCGGATCGTCCTCACCACATGGCGATAGGCGTCGCGTGCGCGCTCGGGCCCGTCCGCCAGATGAGGATCACCGTAGCCCGCCGTCGCTCCCCCACCGTGATATCGACCATTCCATGGGAACCAGTCGCCGTTGACCTCGGTCAAGAACTCGACGAGCAGCGGCTTACTCGCGGCGCCGGCGGCCGCGCCCCACGCGCGCAGCTGCGGATCGAACTGACCGGCCAGGATGCGCTCCAGCGTGAATCGCCGCTCCCGTGCACCTTCCTCGAGTGTGCTGCGGGGCATGAGTCGGATGAATGGAACGCTCCCCGCCCGGCGGACGATACCGACGGCGCGCGCCGGGAACGTGATGCCCTCCTGCCCCCATTCGTTGGAGAAGTAGACCCATGCCGGCTTTCGCCCGCTTGCGGCCCGGTAGTTGCGCAGTGCGCGGGCGGTGACGCGATTCTCTTCGCCCGTGCCGTATCCGGGGTACGCCCCCAGATAGCGGGCACCCGCGGCCGGCGACGCGATCCGTTCGCTGGACGCCGCATTCGCACAGCCCACCTGCACGGCGATGCCCACAACCACGGCGCCGAGCGTGAGCGCGTGCCGGACCCACTTGGCCACTTGACCGGTTGGAGACGCACAACCTGACTCAGCCACTTGGCCGACCGGAGACGCACAACCCAACTCAGCCACTTGACCGCTTCGAGACGCACAACACAACTCAGCCACTTGGCCGATCGGAGACGCACGGCGGATGGCAGAGATGGGCCACATCATGGGGAGTCCATCGACCGCACGCACCCAAACCGTGAGCGGTGCGTGAGGGTTGGCGGCACATCCGCCAACCCTCGATGACTACTTGAGGTTCGCCGGACTGACGAAGGTGTATCCCTGGGCCTTGATCCCCGCCACAACCTCTTTGAGGGCGTTGATGTCGAAGACCGGGTGGAAGAACAGGCTGGCGGTCGCGTGCGTGACCACCAGGTTCGCGTTCGCGCGCTCCACCAGGTCGGCAGGCAACACGGCGGGGTGGTTGTTGAACGGCTCCGGCTCATAGTTGCCAATGTTCTCAGGAAGCACCTTGCTGCCCCACACGTCCCAGGTGGCGTACGGGAAGAACTGACCGTAGAAGCGCGAGGGATCGGCCCCTGGCAGCAGCTGTCCGCCGAAGTTCAGCGTGCGTTCATACCGCGTGCCGTAGTACTGCCGCACCGCCTTGTACGAGTTGATCGACCCGGCATAGTGTGGAAACTCGAAGATCGACGGGGTGACCATGGCGGCGCCGGCGAACAGGCTCCGTCCGCGACTCACACGGTTGGCCGCCCACGTTTGGGAATCCTCCGCGACCGGACCGAGCAGTTGAACCCACGTGTCGGGCGCCGACGCGCAGTCCACGAACGTGAACGGCGCCGAAAGCGTCGTGGAACAACGCGCACGGAAGAACTCGAAGTCGTCGACCGACGCCCCGTTGTACGGATTGGCGATGGTGCTGTACTGGTGGGTCGTCCCGTGATGGATGATCGTCCCACCCCGATTGCGCATGTAGTTCAGCGCGGACACCAATGCCGGACGCTGACTCAAGACGACGTTCACCGGCAGACCTGTCGGGCTCGTAACGCCGGTCGGGTCGACGTGGTTGGGAACGACGGCCACCGAGAACGGCACCCCTTCACTGGACAGGTAGTCGGCGAAGGCGCGCAGGGTCGCCGGGTCGCTCAGCGGAGTGACGTCCTCCAGCCGAACCGCCGCTTGCCGGACGGGCGTGGCGGTTGGGGCAAGCGCCGGGAACAGCAGGTCCGCAAACACCAGGTAGCGGTCACGCTCGCTGATGTACGACAGCGGAATCTCCGACACGAACGTCAGGTTGGCGGAACGGATCGCCCATGGGATGTCCGAGCCCGTCGTTTGTGCGACCGGCGAGCACGGCGCGGCGACACCGTCCACCGTGCACTGTCCCGTCGCAACCACATTGACCTTTGCAGCGTCGACGATGCGCGGCCCGAACACGCCGCCTTGGTTGTACGTGGAGCGTGTGAGCTGCCGCCCCTTGTACGTGACGGTCGGGATGGTGTCGGTCGCAATGTACGACGTGGATGGATCCCACCCGTACTTCGTCGCGAACGCCGTGGCCGTATCCGAGCCGGGAGCACCCGACAACTGATTGGCGTTGAAGCCGGCCCAGATGATCGGCTTGGCCGTCGTGCGCAGGTCCTTCACCAGATCGGCCGTCATGGCTTCGTCATAGGTGGAGCCGATGTAGATCACAGCATCGAAGTTCGCGATGCGTCCGGCCGTGTAGTCCACCGCCGGCATCGTGGTGACCCGCCCGAAGTGCGTGGCAAGGTTGCCCGCTCCGTAGGCGTACATCTCACCGAGCCACGCGTACGCGCCGGTGCTGCTGTAGAGCACAAGTGTCTTCTTCAGCCCCGATGGCCCATATGTCTTCGCCCGCACCACACCCGGCGTATACGGGGCGATGGCCATCGTGCGTTTGCCCTTCAGACGATGCGGCACGCGACAGATCGCGCGCCGCCGCGCGGTCGCACGCTTCGCAAGGCGCGGCGACGAGCGCAACGCCTTGCAACTGGGAAGCGGACGCGGTGGTGTGGTTCGCATCACGGCGGGCCGTGGTGGCGCAGGAAGCTGCCGCGCAACGGTGACGCCGGTGCTGCTCGGGGATGCCGCCGCGGCGACCGTGGTCACCACGCCGAGCCCCAGCCCTGCCATGACGACGGCCAGGCACGCGGTGGTTCGGCGGCGACGGGTCATTGTCGGTGTGTGCATCTGTTCCCCCTAAACGCTCATCATCGCGAACACGCGCTCGGGCGCGATCGCAAGGGTCGATCCCGGGACAAAGTCCGCCGGGCGCGGAGCCCCCAGGAAGTGGTGGTCAATGGCGGCGAGTGACCGCGCCGTCGCGTGGCCGTCCCCGTACGGGTTCACGGCGCGCGACATCCGCGCGTAGGCGGCCGGGCTCGTGATCAGTTCGTCGACGGCGTCGACGATGACGTCCTCGTCGGTGCCGATCAACCGGACCGTCCCGGAATGGACCGCCTCGGGACGCTCGGTGTTGTCGCGCGTGACAAGCACCGGCTTGCCGAGGGCGGGGCCTTCTTCCTGCACCCCGCCGCTGTCGGTCAGGATGATCGACGACCGGGCGATCAAGCGGCAGAAACCGCCGTAGGAAAGCGGCTCGATGGTGATGATGTTCGAGAGGCCCTCGATTTGCGGCATGATCGCCTCCCGCACCTTGGGATTGCGATGCATGGGAAAGACGATCAGGTGATCCGGATGGGCCGCTGCGATTCGCGCAAGGGCACGTCCGATGCGCGCCATCGGCGCGCCGAGCGATTCGCGTCGATGGGCGGTCACCAGGATGACCGGGTGGTCGCCACCCAGGCGCGCCTCGAGCATCGGGGAGCCATACGGAAACGGGTGCTCGACCGTCCACAGCAACGCGTCGATGACCGTGTTGCCGGTCACGTGGACCCGTTCCTCCGCAACGTTGTCGCGCAGCAGGTTGGCGCGACTCTCCCACGTCGGCGCCAGGTGAAGCTCGGCGAGCTGCGTCGCAAGTCGGCGATTGATCTCCTCCGGAAATGGCGAGGACGCATCACCGGTCCGAAGGCCCGCCTCGGTGTGGATGACCGGGATCTGCTCGTAGAACGCGGCGAGTGCTCCGGAGAAGGTCGTCGTGGTGTCGCCCTGCACCAGCACCGCGTCCGGATGGTTTGCCTGCAGCACCGCGCCGATGCCGTTCAGGCTGCGCGTGGTGATCTCGGTCAAGGTGTGGCCGGGTGCATGGATGTCCAGATCCACGTCCGGCGTGATGTCGAACACGCGATGGACCTGATCGAGCATCTCCCGGTGTTGGCCCGTCACCACCACCATCGGCCGAAACCGCGGGTCGTTCGTGAACGCCCGCACGAGCGGCGCCATTTTGATCGCCTCGGGGCGTGTTCCGTAGACGAGCGCCACCGTGAATGGTCGCGGTGTGGGAAGCGTGCTCAAATCGGCTCTCCTGTGGTGGTGAGGTTGGTGAACATGACTTTTGCGTCCTCGGTGTACAGGCCGACCGCCCCGCGAAGGTAGGGCCGTTCCGTGTCGGTCACGGTGGCCAGGGTGCGTCCACCGGCGGACACGGTGAACGTCGCGCCGCGCTGGGTGACCACCACGCTGTGCGCACCACCGACCGCGAATGTCGGGCTTGTGCCGGATGCAAGGAACCGCTGGGCGCCCGGATATGCCGGATCCTGTTTGGAGATCTCCCACCCGGTCGGTTTCAGGACCACCGCATAGAAGGCAGACCGATTGGTGTAGTGCCACACGAACCAGCCGACCTCCCAGGGGTTCGGCGCGCCTGCGCGATGTTGTGCGAGCGTCGTGATCGTCGCTTGGGTGCGCAGGTCGCCGAAGCGATCGGTGGAGACGACGAGCGCTCCGTGCGTCGCGGTCGGCCCGCTCGTCGCACGTGGGTCGAGTGTGATGCGCCCGTGCTCCGCACTCACCGTCCCGTAGCCGTCGAATACGGTCGTCCAGCCATCGTGCGTGGTGCCCTCCATCCAGCGACGCTCAGGGCCCTGTGTCACCACGAGCACGACGATCGATGCGACGAGCACGAGCGCGAGCACCCACCGGACCGCAGCCGTGTGCGCAGGCCGAACGAAGGCGCTCATACCGGGCTCCCGGCAACCGGCTCGATGTTGCGCGCAGTCTTGCTCCAGCCACGCTGGCGGCGAATCACACGCCACACCGCCCACCAACCGGAGACGTACCAGATCAAGCCGTAGACCACGTAGACGTGGCCGAGGAGGATGCCCTGCCACAGACTGATCCGGGTGTCGCGTTCAACGTCGCGATAGACCGTCCCCACCACCGCGGCAGGCGCGCCGACCAACAGGTAGGCCATCGCCATCCAGGAGAGGCCGGGCGAGTAGCCGCGAAGCCCGGCGACGGCGACGGCCGCGACGGCGAAGATCAGCGACAGCGTGAGCAACGATGCGATAAGCAGCAGAAATGGACTCGTGAGGTGATACAGCAGGTCGGGGCGCGCCCGGTGCGGCACGCCGCGAAGCACGCGCGGAATCAGCGTCCACGACTGCAAGTGCCCCTGGAACCACCGGGTGCGCTGACGAATCAACCGCGGCAGGTCCTCGACCCCTTGCTGGTGCACAAAGACGGATGGGCACACGTCGTTTCGCCAACCGTGGGTGAGCAACCGCACACCGAGATCGAGATCCTCGGTCAGGCTGCGCGACCATGGCGCGTCACCGAACTCAAGAAGCGCAATGAGACGCATGAACTGGCCGTTGCCGCCCAGTCCGACACTGCCGAAGTGGCGCCGGCCCCGCTGGAAGAGTTCGGTGTAGACGACGAACTCGACGTCCTGCATCCGGGCGAGCAGATTGGTGAAGCGGTTGTTGATCCGTACACCGATCTGCACACCGGCGACCGTCGGGTCGTCGAACATCGGCGCAACCGCCTCGGGCGCCTCGGGATCGAGCCGACCGTCGGCATCCAGCACGCACACGATGACGTCGGCGGGGTCTTTGTCCTGCAGCAGGCCACTTCGCAAGATGTGGCGGATCCCGGCGTTGAGCGCCTCCCCTTTGCCCTCGCGTGCCGCGGGCGCCTCGCGTCGGACGAGGTGCACGCGCTCATCGTCGACCGCACCCACGATCGCTGCGGTGGCATCGTCCGACGCGTCGTCGATGACGAGCACCGCGAAGTCGCGGTATGGCAGGCCGAGCAGCCGATCGAGACTCGCTTTGACGACACGTTCCTCGTTGAGGCACGGCAACATGAAGATGAACATGCGGCCGGACGGGTCGACCGACACAGGCGTCTCGGTCGAAGCGGGCTCCGCCGCCGACTGCGGCGAGTGCCGAAGGGCGTCAAGGTTCGGGTGGCGGTCCGAGCGAACGAGCATGAGCAGCAGGTAGAGCAGCCCCTGCACGACCACGAGCTCCGCCAAGGTGAGCAACACCTTGTCCCAGCCCATGCCCCCGCCCATCCCGATCCACAGTGTCAGCGGAGGCGTGATGTCCACCGCGTCGCCTCGTGCTCGCCGGTCGTCTGTGGTGTGAGCCGCCCCCAGGTGATCAAGCCGACCATGGCAAGGGCATCTGTCTCTTATACACATCTGACGCTGCCGACGAGCGATCTAGTGTAGAT
>CALMXK010000199.1 GCA_937871165.1 uncultured Actinomycetes bacterium | reverse complement strand
ATGATACGGCGACCACCGAGATCTACACTAGATCGCTCGTCGGCAGCGTCAGATGTGTATAAGAGACAGATCCAGGGAATCCCGACCACGATGAGCGGCTGGGCGACCACCGCGCTCTCCGCGACACCGGGGAGTGTGCTCTCGTCAACGATCAAAGTGCGGACCGGGACCGGCGTGGTGCGTCGGCGCGTTGAGGTTCAGCGTCTGACCGCGCCGCGCACGTGGACCACCGTCGCGGCGGCCACAACGACCACGACAGGTGTCGCAACCATCAAGTACGCGACGCCCGCGGTCGGCGTCTGGTACTTCCGGGCGCGCGTCGTGCCAAGCCGGTCGGCCGCCGGAGCGTTCACCGTGCCGCGACGTGTCACCAGCGGCACGCCACTGCAGTTGGCGATGGTGAGCGGCAACGCATCGCGGGTCACCTCCCAGGACATCGTCAACGAGTTGCACGCCACCCTGACGCAGTACACCAAGGACGACGAAGTCCGTCGCACGATCTTCGGCCTGGCCGACGACGGCTCCGCCCAGGCCGGCAGTCTCACCAACCTGGACTGGAATCCCAGCCACGACTCGATGTACTTCCTGCCGAAGGAACTGGCGCGCACGCATCCGCTGATCTACAGCAACTGGCAGTGGTCGCCGGGGAGCGCGGGGGAAGACCGGGTGATGGCCGTTGCGGGCATCGCCCCGGGCGGCAAGGCGCGCTACGCGGCGTTCAGCGGCACACCCGTCAACGGCGGCCAGAATGCCAACTTCGACGAGTTCTTGAAGCGCACGTTCGACTGGCTGACTCCGCGCACGCAGGCGAGCAACTTCAAGGTTGTACTCAGTCAGCTGCCCGGACGCGAGACGGTGTGGTACCCGTTTGAGCAGTCGACGCGAAACTGGCTCGCGGCCAGGTACCCCACCGCCACGATCAACGGAGCGCTTGGCAACACCGCCGCCGACAACGTCTGTGACGGGGCGAAGCTGGCGGCCTGCATGACGGGCGCAGACATGTTGATCGTCGGCGCCCAGATCGACAGTTCCGACGTGGCCACCGTGATGAGCGCCGTCAAAAGCGCGCTGGCGAACGGCACTCCCGTCGTGTTCTTCAACCACGGGCGTGACAAGAACGCCCTTTCCACGCAGCTGATGGACCTGCTCGGACTCGACGCCGCCACCAACTACTGGAGCACTGAAGGCGTGAAGGGCTACGACCCGTCACAGGTTCCCGCGAACCCCACGGCGCTTCCGGGCATCGTGACCTTCGCCGACCGTCTCACGGCGGGCACCATCACCAACCGGGCATCGCAGTTCGATCCGATCGCGGACCCGATGCATGACGTGATCCGAGGGATGGACGCTCGCGGTGAGCGCTTGTTCGCCCGCCCCGGCTACCGTGCGGAGAAACTTCTGGTCCTGCTCGCCGACGTTCTGCGTCGTCAGGTGGCCTACACGGTGCCGAACGACAGCCCGGCGTTCTACCGCGCACTGTTCACCGATCGCCTCGTCTACATGAATCGCAACTCGTCGACGGTCGCACAGAACCTGGGCAGCTTCTCAGGGATGTTCTCGGCGAGCACCCCGACGATCTCGTCCACCGTGTCGACCACTTTCCCACCCACCCATCGCCTGGACTACGCGACGGGGCTGTACGCACTTCCGGGACGCGCCGTCACGCTGCGTCGCACGGACACCACCAAGGACGTCGTGTACGTGGGGATCAATCTCCAGCGCAACACCACGTTTCACTGGGGTGTCTACGACCGCCCGGAGGAGCTGCAAAGCGCACGTGTGCCGCTGCCGGCCGGACGGACCATCACCATCACCAATCCGCATGGTGGCGCCATCTACCTGTCCGGCGGCCAGGTTGCCGGCAGGCCACCGGTCACGATCGCCGTCTCCGGCGTGATCACCCATCCCATCCTGCGAAACGGCAATGACCCCGTGCAGGTGGCGAAGTTCAAGAAGGATCTGGAGACGACGCCGACCAACTGGGCCGTGCTTGAAACGCGCTACCTGATGGTGCATTCCATCAAGTCGTTCATGCAGCAGTCCCTCAGGGGCTACAACGGCGACGCCGCCAAGATGATGTACGACACCGATCACTACCTGATGCGTGACGGCTACGAGCTCGCGGGGCTGAAGGACGCCACCGCCGGTGGCCTGAGGCTGCAACCCACGGTCGCAGCCTTCTGCACCACGGCCGGGTGGGACTGCACCAGTGACATCCACAAGCTGTCGGGCTACCAGCACATGGTCGCGGATCGTCCGTGGTGCGGAGACGGCTGCTCCGGCAACCCCATCGACTTCGACTGGGCGTTTGCGCCGATGGGTTGGGGTGAGTCGCATGAGCTCGGACACAACCTGATGCGCGGCAACCTGAAGATGTACGGCGGGATGTCGACCGAGATCTCCAACAACATGTTCCCCCTGCACAAGTTGATTGAGAACGCACGCGACAAGAACCTCGGCAGCAGCGGGACGCAAGGCAAGGCGGCCTTCGACGCCCTGGTCGCGGCGCAAAGCGACGCCGACCCGGCGACGTACGCACGCACCCACGCCAACTGGCTGATGTTCTACCGCCAGCTGGTCGAGTATGGGCGCCACTACAACGCCGGCTTCGACGACGGCTGGGAGGTGTGGACCTTGATGTACATGCAGGACCGACAGCTGGGGCAGGCCCGCGGCAGCTGGCCGACGGACGCGGCCAAACTCGGGTTCGGCACCTATGCCGACTACCCGGGCCTCGGGCAGAACGACTTCATGCTCATCTCCGCATCACGAATCGTTGGACGCGACATGCGGCCGATGTTCGACCTGTGGGGCATGGAGTACAGCACAGCGGCATCGCAGCAGGTGGCGGCGTACGGCACCCAGCCGGTGCAGAAGTTCCTGTTCCCGATGCGCAGCATGGTCAGCACGCCTGCCCAGGTCGGTCCGCCCGTCGTCATCACCCCAAGCGCGGTGTATCCCGCCGGGTACTGAGAAATACCCCACCTCGAGCGTGCGATGCGCTCGAGGTGGGGCTGTTCGAGGCGGGCGGGAACGACGCCCACTCGCGCTCGCCACGAGAGGGACCTGACACCGGAGTTCGATTGACGCTCAAGGAGGAGCTCATGCGACACACCACCAAGCAGATCAGGGCGGTTTCGACATCGTGCATCGTGCGCGATTCAGTGCACCAGAAGACTGCCGATAGACGAACTGGCGGAAGTACCGTCGTTGGGGACATTGTCCGGGAAGGACGCGGATTGGCACGTCAACGAGGATGCTGGGGAGCGGGTCTCTTGGGAGGCGCGATGCATCTGTCTGGGCGGTCGAAACAGCGCACCTCCGGTCGGACTCGGGCACTCGCCCTTTCGGACATGAGTTGGAGGCCATCGTGAAGCACCACCACAACCTCTCGGAGTTTGCGGACGACGGCGCCAAGCGGCGCTTTTCGCGCAAACGCGCCGACGAAGGCGTCGCGGTCGCTCCGAGAAAGCCTCGCGCACGTCCGCGTCTTGCCGTGACTGTCCGCGACGGCCTTGACCTCCAGACGGCCGCCGCCATCGGCGACGAGGGTTCGTGGGCGATCGAGCCCCACGTGCCGACCGTTCAGGAGACGGCCGACGCCGAAGCGCTTGTTGAAATCGACTTCACTCAGCCCTGGGTGATGTCGAACGCCGTTGCGGATCTGCCGGTCGCTCCCCCCAAGCCGACGCCCGCGGGCGTCTGGGAGATCGTCGACGACAGCACTGAGCTGGTGGCGGCGCAGGAACCGGTCGCCGAAGCACCGGTTGCAGTGGAGGCCGTGGCCGAGGTGGGTTCGGATATTCCGGAGCCGCAGGTCGATCCGGCATGGGAGGAGCCGGCCGCCGCAGCACCGGCCAAGGACGCTCCGGCCCGACGCCGGGCCGCGACACCCGCGGGTGCGCCTGCACGTACGGCCGCGCCACCGACCACGAGCGTGAGCGTGAGCCCCGCGCCACCCGCCAAGCGGACGGCGCCGAAGGCTCCGGCAGCTGCGGCGCCCGCTGTCGAGGCGGCTCCCGCACCCACCGGGCCGTCAGAGGCGGAACTCGCCCTTGCCCGTGCGCGCAAAGAGACCGCCCGTGCCGAGGCCGCTCGCAAAGAGGCCGAGGCTGCGAAGGCCGAGGCCACACGCCTCAAGGCCCAGGCGAACGCGGCCCGTCAGGAAGCCCAGTCCGCGCAGCTTGCGAAGGCCGAGGCCGACGTGGCACGCGCGGAGGCCGATCGCCTGCGTGCGGAGGCCGAGGCTGCCAAGGCCGAGGTTGAGCGCGTGAAAGCGGCGACCGAGAAGGCCGAGCGTGCGAAGCAGGCGGAGGCGCGTGCCGAGGCCACTCGTTTGCGCGAAGCTGCGGCCGCCGCCCGTGTGCATGCCGAACAGGCTGACTCGGCACTCGTGGAGGCCGAGGCGATCAAAGCCGAAGCTGCCAGGTTGAAGGCCGAAGCCCAGGCCGCACGAGCGCAGGCGGAAGAGGCGAAGAAGGCCGCCACCGAAATGGTGCGTGCAGCTCAGGCGGAAGCGGCGAACGCTCGCGCCATGGCGAAGGCCGAAGTCAAGGCGGCTGCCCGTGCAGCCCGCCTGGAGGCGACTCGAGCGAAGGCAGCTGTCGAGGAGGAGCGCGCCGCAGCCGTGCGCGCCAAAGCCGAGGCGGACGCCGCAAAGGCGGAGGCGGACGCGGCCCTGGCCGCAGCCGAGGAGGTCGTCTCCCGTGCGGCCGCAGCATCCGTTGAGCGTGAGGTCATCATCGAACGCGAGGTCATCGTGGAGCGCCCCCGGGGTCGCCGTGGCCGCGCATCCTCCCGTCCCCGTCTGGGCAGCGGCGCGATCGAGCTGTCCACCTTTGAGCACGCGTCGTTCGAGCCGGTTGCGGCGACGGGTGCCGGTGACGAAGAGTCGGAATGGCCGAGCATCGGCGAGCACGATGAGCCTGCCGAGCTGGAGCCGGTGTCCGTAGGCGCCGAGGAAGTCGACGAGCGCTGGAACGACCCGTCCAAGAAGGCCACCTACAGCTCCGGGCAACTGCCCAAAGTTGAACCGAAGCCCTCGGGCCGCTTCAAGCCGTACCAGGCGAGCTACTCCGGGACGGGGGCTTCAGTGGCAGAGTCCAAGTCCTGATCACCCGCGAGTGTGTCGGGGTCGATTTGCCGGCGACGGCAAAGCGAATGACACCCGGCACACTCGCGGGTGTGAGTGCTATCCTTCCGCGGCGCACGAGCGGGCGGTTAGCTCAGCGGTAGAGCACCTGCCTTACAAGCAGGGGGCCGGCAGTTCAAATCTGTCACCGCCCATGGCCAGTGCGAATGTGGGGGCGTAGCTCAGTTTGGTTAGAGCATCGGACTGTCAATCCGAAGGCCGCGGGTTCGAGTCCCGTCGCTCCCGCCTCGTGAACCCGCTGGAGACAGCGGGTTTTTTCGTGGCGCCTCAGTAGTCCAGGCGCAACGGAAGCCGGTGCTCCGCCGCCAGCGCTGCGAGCCTGATGAACATGGCAAGTCCACGTCGCCCGGCCTCAAGGGGAGCGGAGCGCTCAAACCGCTCCAAGACCTGCCCGTCCACGATGATCTCCTCCCCCAACGGCTGTCCGATCGCTTCTTCCCAGACCGTCAACGTGTCGTCGCTGGCGCCGAGGTCGGTCGCCAGCATTCGAAGCTGTGTGTTCAGCTCGCTGACCGAACCGACCGTGAGTGTCTCGCCGCTCGGGAACCGCCCATGCCACATTCCGTCGAACTCCCACGGGAGCCAGACCGTCGGCACGCGCAGACACCAGAAGCGACTTCCGCTCTCCGGCGGACCCTTTCGACGCAACAGTCCGTGACGTTTGTGGGTGATTTGCACGAGTGGACGTCGTTCCGGGTGATCTGGCCAGACATCGGGCACCGCAAGCGTGGGGTTCGCAACCGCTCCGGCGAGAAATAGCATCCCCCAGTAGCCATCCCAGTCGGGCTTGTCCGTGAAATATGGCTGCACGTCAGCTTCGTCCCACCGGGCGTCGATTCCAAGCGCAGGTCCGATTGAGGACTGCCAATGCTCGATCATGGGTCGGATCTCATTGGGATCGGTCAGCGCCTCGCTGTGGTCGTCCTGACGGACGACTTCGACAGTGAGTCCGAGTTCGCGGCCCACTCTCTGGGTGATGAGTTCCCAGTCGCCCGAGTAGTAGCGCGTCAGCGTGCCGACGTAGACGTCAAGCCCCATTGCAGGATGCTATCCCGCAGCGGACCTGGCGCTCCGCGAGAACCCGCCATCGTGGACGAACGCGGAAACGCTGCTTGACTCGGGGGATGCCCAAACATCCGCCCTCTGCCCGTCTCGTCCTACTCGGTGCGCTGACGCTCGCCTCCGTGTTCTGCGTGTTCATGCTCCTGGTCGCGCGCCCGCTGCTCACCGGTGATGCCGCCGACGAGTACCTGATCTGGAACCTGTTCCTCGCATGGATCCCGTTCGTGCTGGCGCTCGTCTTCTACGACCGGGTTCGGGCGAACGGCCTGCGCGGGACCGAGGTCGCCGTCGGCGCGACCTGGCTGGCGTTCCTTCCGAACGCCCCGTACATCCTCACGGACCTCATCCACCTGCGAACGCGCTCCTCGGCCGACGCCATCTGGTTCGACGCCCTCACGTTCAGCGCGTTCGCCTGGACCGGCTTGCTGCTCGGCCTGGTGGCGCTGTACCTGGTGCACACGGCGGTCGCTCGGGCGGTCGGAGCAGTCTGGGGCTGGATCGTCGCATTCGGCGCCATCGCCGCGTCAGGGTTCGGGATCTACCTGGGCCGGTTTCTGCGATGGAACACCTGGGACATCATCACAAGCCCCATCGCAGTGGCGCGTGACGTGGCCGCCCCATTTCTCGACCCCAGCGCGAACCGACTTCCGATCGCCGTGACGGGTGCGTTCACGGCGTTCCTCGTGGTCGCCTACCTCGTCGTCTACGCGTTTGCGCACGTGCGCGACAGGATCCGCCCGACGAGCTGACTCGGCGGCCGGTTCCCGCGAACGTCGCTACTCCGTGGGAGCGCCTCCGCCGCGCTGGCCGGTTCCAGCCACCGCCAGCAGGACGATGATCAACAGGAACGCCGTCCCGGCCATCATCGGGATCGTAACGTAGCCGAACTCGTCGACCCACTTGAACGAGCACGGCGCCCCGCCGATGGCGCAGGTGTCCGACTCCGGATGAGCCTCCACCCACACGTGGCGGATCGAGACGCCAAGCCCGATCGCCGCGGGCACGATGGCGGCCCAGGTGGCCCACCGGGTCTTGCGGACCGCGACACCGGCGAGGATCAGGACGAGCGGGTACATCCAAAAGCGCTGAATGGAACACAGATGGCACGGGATGAAGTGCTTGGCTTCCGACAACCACAGGCTCGCAAGAGTGGCAACGACCGCCACGCCCCACGCGAGCCACACCCCATACGCGTGAAGCAACCCGACCGGACTCGCAAGAGCACGCCGAGCGCCGGGACTTGCAACCCATGCAATGGCGCCGATGATCAGCACGACAATCGTGATCTGCGCCACGACCGCCAGGGACGCAATCAACGAGACGCCGGCGCCTTTTGCCGCCGCCACGACCCCCAGCGACTGTGTCAACTCATTCATGGACGATCACGATAGCGACACCCGGGCGATTTGCTGAACGCGGCGTCCGCGGTCACAGACCGATCGCGTGGTATCCGGCGTCGACGTACAGCACGGAGCCCGTCACACCGCTCGACAGTTCGGACGCCAGGAAAACCGCCGAGCCGGCGACCTCTTCCTGTGTGATGGAGCGCCGAAGCGGGGCACGCTCCGCTGCCTTGTCCACCATCGTTCCGAACCCCGGGATCGACCGGGCGGCCAACGTGCGCACCGGACCAGCTGAGATCGCGTTGACGCGAATCTGGTTTTCACCCAGATCCCAGGCCAGGTAGCGAACGATCGACTCGAGCGTGGACTTGGCAACGCCCATCACGTTGTAGCCGGGCACCGCACGTTCGGCGGCGATGTAGCTGAGGGTCATCACCGATCCGCCGCCACGGGCGGCCATGTGCGGCTCGGCCAGGCGCGACATCGCTGCCAGCGAATACGCGGAGATGTCGAGTGCGAGCTGGAAGCCTTCACGATCTGTGTCGACGAACCGTCCGCCCAGATCGTCGGCGCGGGCGTACGCCACGGCATGGACGAGGATGTCAAGGCCACCAAGGCCCTCCGCGGCGCCGTTGACGGCCGCGACGAGCTCATCGTCGTTCTGAACGTCGAGCGGAAGGACGGGACCGGGGTTCGGCAGCGTTTCGGCGAGCGCGCGGACCTCATCCTCCACCCGTTCCGCCTGATAGGTGAACGCGCATCGTGCGCCTTGCGCTGAAAGCTGCTCGGCGATCGCCCACGCGATGCTGCGCTTATTTGCAACGCCGACAATCAGCGCAAGCTTTCCGTCAAGTAGTCCCACACGTCCCCCTGTCGATGATTCGATGCTGCAGCTTAGTCGAGTGTGGCGAAGTGTTCGGCCTGTTTCGGCTGGCCGGCCACCACCAGCAAGTCGCCGTCACGAAGGACCGTGTCCGGCGTGGCATAGGTGAAGTCCGATCCGAGTTGCTTCACGCACACCACCGTCAACCCGAACTTGGCGCGAATCTGCGTGTCGCGCAGCTTCTTTCCCACGAACTCACGCGGTGTCGGGGTTTCAAGGAGCGCGAACGACGGATCGAGTTCGATGTAGTCGATCGTGCGCCCCGTGAGCGTGTGCGCGACACGGATACCCATGTCACGCTCGGGAAACACCACGCGGTGGGCACCGACGCGGCTCAGGATCGCGCCATGGGAGCCGGTGATCGCCTTGGCCCACACCCGTGGCACCTCAAGGTCCACGAGCACATAGGTGGCGATGATGCTCGCCTCGATGTCGCTGCCGATCGCGACGACCGCGGTTTTGAACTCCGCGGCGCCGATGTCGCGCATCGCCTGCACGTTCGTCGCGTCGACCTGGGCGACGTGCTGCAGGTCACGAGTGGCGGCCTGAACCGATTCGGCGTCGGAGTCGACGGCCATCACCTGATGACCAAGCTTGTCGAGCTCACGTGCAAGAGCCCGCCCGAAGCGGCCAAGGCCGATGACCAGGATTTCTTCGCTAACCAACGAGGGGCCTTTCTTCGGGGTAGCTGAACCGGCGTGGGTGGCGCCGCAGCAGCAGGGCCACGGCGAGTGTCAGGGGCCCGACACGTCCAAAGTACATCAAGGCGATGACCACGGCATCCGCAGGACCTGACAGTTGTGGCGTCACGTTCATCGACAGTCCAACGGTGGCAAATGCGGAGATGGATTCGAACATCGACTCGGTGAACCCGAATGGCGACAGAACCATGATGAGCAGCGCACCGATCACGACGGCGTTCATGCCGGCGAACGCGATGGTCAGCGCCTGGCGTTGAATCGAGCCGGAGATGCGCCGTCCGAAGGCGGACACGTCGGGCGAGCCGCGAAATTCCGCGAATGCGGCGATGAACAGCACTGCGAATGTCGTGACCTTGATACCTCCGGCCGTGGATCCGCTACCGCCGCCCGCGAACATCAACATGTCCGTGATCATGATGCCGGGATGGCCCATCTCCCCGTAGTCGATCGAGTTGAATCCCGCCGTGCGTGGCACGACCGACGCGAAGAAGCCCGACAAGATCTTTCCTGGCACCGGCATCGGGCCGAACGTGTCCGGGTTGTTCCATTCAAGCGCCGTGAGCAGGATCCATCCACCGATCAAAAGGAAACCGGTGGTCATAAGCGTGAGTTTGGTGTGCAGGCTCCAACGATCCGCGCGTCGCCATCGTCGCTGCAGTTCGATCCAGACGGGAAACCCGATACCACCCATGACCACGGCGAGCGCAATGGTGATGAGGATGATCGGGTCCAGCGCGTAATCCATCATGTTGGCGGAAAACAGCGCAAACCCCGCGTTGTTGAATGCGGAGACGGCATGGAACGCCCCCCGCCAGACCGCAACGCCGAAGCCGATGTCGTCGCGCGCCCAAAACCGCAGCGTCAGGATCACGGTGATCACGATCTCGGCGAGGATGCTGAAGGCGATCACTCCGATCAGCACGCGACGCACATCGCCGAGGTTGATCGATCCGCGTTCCTGCTGGGCGATCATGCGGTTGCGCAACCCGACCCGTTTGGACACCACAAGGAACAGCAGCGACGCGCCGGTCATGATCCCGAGGCCACCGATCTGGATCAGAAACATGATGATCGCCTGGCCGAACGGCGTCCAATAGGTGGCGGTATCCACGACGGCCAGTCCGGTGACGCACACCGCCGACGTCGACGTGAACACTGCGACCCGAAACGACGCTCCGCCCGGCCCGTGGGTCGAGATCGGGAGCATCAAGGCAAACGCACCGACCAAGATGGCGATGGCGAAGCCCAGGGCGACGGTCTTGGACGGGTTTGGCGGCCCCTTGTGATCATTTCTTGCCAATCACTGCAAACTACGCCTTCAACGTGATGTCGTCGCTGGTCACTTGACTCGAATGCGCGACCTTGCAAGCCTCTCGATTCGTCCCTCCATCCACCCAAGGTCCCCCACATGATTGTTGGCTTGCTTCGCCACGCCGTCGCCGAGGATGCATCCGAGTCCACAGGATTCCAGGATGACGTTCGTGCGCTCACCGCCGAAGGCGACGCCAAGATGCGTGTCGCCGCAGCTGGCATTCAGCGACTTGACCTGGACTTCGAGCTCGTGCTCGCAAGCCCGCTGCTTCGCACGCTGCAGACGGCCCAAATCGTGGCGCAGCAGATCGACGCTCCCCTGCACGTCGTGGAGCGTCTGCGGCCAGGGTTGGACGCCGAGGCGCTGCTCGACGTGCTGCTTGATTTCCCAGATACCAATCGCGTGCTCGTGTGCGGACATCAGCCGGACATGAGCGACGTGGCGTACGACCTGCTGCGTGGCGGCATCCTGGAGTTCAAGAAGGGGGCGCTCGCGGTGATTGAGCTTGGCGCACCGCGTCTTGGCACCGGAGTGCTGAAGGCCCACTACCCGCCGGCGGCGCTGCGGGCGATCGCCGGCGGCGGTGACGTGGCGCCAGGCGGCGGTGCGGACATCGTCGCCTGAGGGCGGAGGCTGCGGCTACTTGACCGCGGCAATCGCCGCGGCGAACTCCGCCAGGTCCAGGGTGCTCGCGATGCGGCGCTCTCCCTCGGGTCCGGTGACGATGAACGTGGGTGTGGTGTCGTAGTTTTTCGTTCGCATGGTGTCGTTGACCTGATCCACCAGCGCGTCCGATGCGCCTGACGTGCGTGCCGCATCGAGCGCGGCCACGTCCAGTCCAAGGCGCTGCGCCGCGTTGGTGATGATGGCGTCGTTCAGCCAGCCGCTGCGCTCCGCGCCCTGATTGGCCAAGAGCACGTGTTCGAACTCTGCGCCGCGCGACTGCTGACCGGCGGCAAACAGCGCACGGGCACCCAGGCGCGAGTCCGGGCCGGCGACCAGATCGGTCGCGTGGAGCACCAGCTTGGCCTGACCGGTCCGGACGTATCGGCGCACAAGGTCCGGGACGATCCTCGTGGACGCCCTGGCACACGCCGGGCACTGCAGGTCCAGGTACTCGTCGATCGTGACAGGGGCGGTTGGCGCGCCGATCACGAGGCCGTCCTGCGGAATGTCGGCAAACAGCGCTGTGGCCTCGTCGAGGCCCGCCAGGTTCGT
>CALMXK010000198.1 GCA_937871165.1 uncultured Actinomycetes bacterium | reverse complement strand
GCCGGACTGATCGCCGCCGTCCGGGCGAATGGCCGCGGCGGCGTCGGCATCTCGCGCGCTCGCATCATGTCCGTCAAAGTTGCCAACTCGCTGGGCGACGCCGACGCGGCGTCGATCGTGGCCGGCATCAACTACGCCGTTGCCAAACATGCGCGCGTGATCAACATCTCCCTGGGCGGCACCGACCCGTCGGCGGTCGAGCGAGCCGCGATCAACCGTGCCGTCCGGGCGGGCATCGTGGTGGTCGCAGCCGCCGGCAACGGGGGCTTCGTCGGCGATCCGCTGGAATATCCGGGAGCCGATCCGCACGTGGTGGCGGTCGGGGCGCTGACGCGCGACGGTTCGCACCTGCCACGGTCGACGTCCGGTCCTCAAGTGACGCTGGCGGCACCCGGCGACGCACTGCTTTCCACTGCGCTCGGCGGTCGATACAACAGACGATCGGGCACATCCGTCGCGACGGCGCTCGTGTCGGGCGCCGCGGCGCGCATCATCACCCAGCGCCCGTTGATCCGGGCCGAACGCGTTGTCGAGATGCTGCGGGCGTCGGCCATCGACATCGGTGAGCCCGGGCGTGACGACCAGACCGGAGCCGGTCGCCTGAACCTGGGGGGCGCGCTAAAGATGGCGACGCCCCCGCCCGATCAGCCCGAGCCCGACGACGACCCGTGGATGATCCGCACCCGGCCACCCGCATTGGCGCAGGCGGTGACGCGTCTAAGCGTGACCGGAACGTTGCGGGCGTGGTTCGACCCGGCGGACGACACCCGGGTGGATCTGCTTGCAGGGCAACGCATCACCGTCCGTGCGGAGTCGCCAACCGGGATCGACCCGGACCTCGTGATCTGGCGGCCCGGCGCTCCGTCTCCCACGTCGGGACCGAACTATCTGCGTGACTGGGCGGCCGCGGTTGGGCTGAGTCCAGGCTCCGTCGAGACGCTGACATTCACCGCCCCGACCCGCGGCATCTACACCGTTGAGGTGCGCATGGCGTTCGGCGGAGGCCCGTACCGACTGACTGTCGCGCGCTAATCCCGTCTTCTGCGTCGAAGTTGTCACAATGTGCCGCTATGGGCACGACACGATCACGGCGGCGCACAGGTCAGGCGGACGATCATCTGACCGATCCGGCGCTTTACATCAACCGGGAACTCTCCTGGCTCGACTTCAACGCACGGGTGCTGGCACTCGCCGCAGACGACACCTATCCGCTCGTCGATCGCTGTCGCTTCCTTGCAATCGTCTCGAGCAACCTGGACGAGTTCTTCATGGTGCGCGTGTCGGGGCACCAGGACGCCTTGGAAGCCGACCGGCCTTCGAGTGCACCTGATCGCCTGAGCCGGAGTGACGTGCTCGACGGGATCGCCGCACGGACGACAGCCCTGGTGGCCGAACAAGGACGGATCTGGAAAGAGGAACTCGCGCCCGGGCTTGTGCGCGCGGGCCTCGGCGTCTACTCGCTCGACACCTTGGACGCCAAGGAGCTCAAGCGGGCGAGGTCGACGTTCTCGTCCCAGATCTTCCCGGTGCTGACCCCGCTTGCGATCGGACCGGGACAACCGTTTCCCTACATCTCCGGGCTGTCGCTCAACCTCGGGGGGACCGTCACCGATCCCGTCACCGGTGAGGCGCGATTTGCTCGCGTCAAACTCACGCCGGGACTGCCGCGGTTCATCGCTGTCGACGGTGGGTTCATTCCCACCGAACAGGTTGTTCGCGCAGAAATCGACCGTGTGTTTCCCGGAATGCACGTCACCGATTCGGTCCTGTTTCGCGTCACCCGCGACGCCGACTTCTCCATCTCCGACGAGGCGGACGACCTGCTTGGCGCAGTCGAGGCCCAGCTGCGTACGCGCCGCTTCGGTCATGTCGTGCGTCTTGAGATCGAACGCGGTGCCGGCAAGTCGACGGTCGAGGACCTGGGACTCCAACTCGGCCTCAAACCGCGCGACATCTACAGCATCTCGGGACTCGTCGATCTGACCTGCCTGTGGCAGATCATCGGCAACCCGCGCCACGACCTGGTGTTGCCGCCGTGGGAGCCGCGCATCCATCCGCGGCTGCGCTCGGACCGTGGATCGACCGACCTGTTCGCCGAGATTCGCGATCGCGATCTGCTCGTGCACCACCCGTTCGACGACTTCTCGTCGAGCGTCCTTCGGTTCATCGAGGAGGCGGCGGACGCTCCGAACGTGGTCGCCATCAAACAGACGATCTATCGAACCAACGGCGACTCTCCGATCATTCCGGCGCTGATCCGCGCGGCCGAAGCCGGCAAGTCGGTGGTGTGTCTGGTGGAGCTCCAGGCGCGCTTCGACGAGGAGCGCAACATCCGCTCCGCGCGCGCGCTGGAGCAAGCGGGTGTCCACGTGGTCTACGGCCAAGCCGGCCTCAAGACCCATGCAAAGCTGTCGTTGGTCGTGCGGCGCGAGGGCCCACGGATGCGCCGCTACGCCCACGTCGGAACCGGCAACTACAACCCGACGACTGCGCGCCACTACACCGACGTCGGTCTGTTCACGACCGACCCGGAAGTGACGCTGGATATCCACAACCTCTTCAACTACCTGACCGGGTTCTCACGGTGGCCACGGTTCAAACGGCTGCTCGTGGCCCCCGACGACATGCGTCGCCGACTCATCGAGCAAATCGATCGCGTGCGGATGGCGCACGTGGCAGGCACCTTCGGACGCATCGTGATCAAGCTGAACGCGCTGATCGACGGCGAGGTGATCCGGGCGCTCTACCGCGCCTCCGCCGACGGGGTGCCCATCGATCTGTTCGTCCGCGGCATCTGCGGCCTGCGCCCGGGCGTCGCGGGCATCAGCGAAACGATTCGCGTGACCAGCATCGTCGGTCGGTTCTTGGAGCACGCCCGCATCTACGCGTTCACCGTGGGCGACGACACCCGCTACTTCATCGGTTCCGCGGACATGATGGGCCGCAATCTCGACAATCGCGTGGAGGTGCTCGCCCCGGTGGAGGACGCCGACGCCTGCAGCCAGCTGGGTGAGATTCTCGGCATGTACGGGGCCGACACTGCGCTTGCATGGCGCCTGGGTGACGACGGCTCGTGGCGGAAGCTCTCCCGGGGTTCGGGGATCGATGTGCACGCGACCTTCATGTCGCGCGCGGCGACGAGCGACGGCGAGGGCGCCTGATCCGGCTGTGATCGGTGGGGTGGCACGTCGACTGTCACCACATTGTTACGCGGCGGGCAGCCAAGAAGCCTTCGCATCCGGCGTCCGCTTGCGAGAATCGAAATGTGACAACTGCACGACACACCCGGCGGCCGGCGACGGCGCTCGACAGCCCCGGGCTGTACATCAACCGCGACCTGTCGTGGGTGGATTTCAACGAGCGTGTGCTTGAGCTGGCAGCGGACCGGTCGTTCCCGGTCCTCGAGCGCTGCAAATTTCTGGCGATCGCGTCGAGCAATCTGGACGAGTTCTTCATGGTGCGCGTGGCCGGCCACCTGGATGCGCTTGAGGCGGGGCGCGCGAGCAGCGGACCGGACCGCACCGATCGTCGAGCGATGCTCCAGGAGATCACACGGCGCACGGGCCTGCTGGTCGAGCGTCAAGCGCGCCTGTGGCGACGGGAGATCAATCCGGAACTGTGTCGGCACGGACTCGGCGTCGTGTCGCTCGCCGACCAGGACGAGCGCACACTGCGGCGTGTGAAGTCCATCTTCACGAGCCAGATCTTTCCGGTGCTCACGCCACTTGCCGCCGGACCGGGGCAGGCGTTTCCCTACATCTCAGGACTGTCGTTGAACCTCGCCACCATGGTCGCCGACCCGCGGGAAGGGCGGCCGCGCATCGCGCGGGTGAAGGCCACGCCGGGGCTCGCGCGGTTCATCCAAGTGGACGGCGGAGTCGTGACGGTGGAGGAAGTCATCCGCCACGAGATCGGTCGGGTGTTCGCCGGCATGGACGTGACGTCCGGTGTGCTCTTTCGCGTCACGCGCGACGGTGACTTCGACATCTCCGACGAGGCCGACGATCTGCTCGGCGAAGTGCAAGCGCACGTGCGGTCCCGGCGCTTCGGCGACGTGGTGCGACTGGAGGTCGAGGCCGGCGCGGATCGGACGCTCGTCGACACGTTGCGGGCCAACCTGGACGCCGAACCCGCAAGCGTCGTGGATGTCCCCGCGCTGATGGACATGACCGCGCTGTGGCAGCTCGTGGAACGCGGGCCTGCGTCGCTCACCCTGCCGGTGTGGGAGCCGCGCGTACCGATGCGCCTTCGCGCCACCGACACCCCGGACATGTTCGCAGAGATCCGCCGCCGCGACCTGCTCGTGCACCACCCCTTCGACGACTTCACCGCCACCGTCGCCCGGTTCATCGACGAGGCAGCCGATGATCCGGATGTCGTGGCCATCAAACAGACGATCTACCGCACGAGCGGCAACGCCCGAATCATCCCGGCGCTGATCCGCGCGGCCGAAGCCGGGAAGTCGGTGGTGTGTCTTGTGGAGGTGCAGGCCCGTTTCGACGAGGAACGCAACATTCGCTGGGGGCAGGCGCTTGAACGCGCGGGCGCCCACGTCGTCTACGGTCACCCTGGGCGCAAGACCCACGCCAAGTTGGTGCTGGTGGTGCGCCGCGAGGGACAGCGCCTTCGTCGGTACGTGCACGTGGGCACCGGCAACTACCACCCCACCACTGCGCGCCTGTACACCGATCTTGGACTGTTCACCTGTCGGGCCGACATCACGCGAGAGGTGCTGGAGCTGTTCAACCACCTGACCGGCTACTCGGCGCGACCGACCTTCCGGCGACTGTGGGTCGCTCCGGACGACATGCGATCCCGGATGGTGCGGCAGATCGACGCCGTCGCCCGGGCGCACACGCCCCGCACGCCCGGGCGGATCGCGATCAAGATCAACTCCTTGATCGACGAAACGGTGATCCAAGCGCTCTACCGCGCGTCGCGGGCAGGGGTTGCGGTGGACCTGTTCGTCCGCGGCGTCTGCGGCCTTCGGCCCGGCGTGCGCGGCGTCAGCAGCACGATCCGTGTGCGCAGCGTGGTCGGTCGCTTCCTGGAGCACACGCGAATCTGCGCGTTCACGGTGGGTGACGACACGCGGTACTTCATCGGCTCTGCGGACATCATGGGTCGCAACCTGGACAACCGTGTCGAGGTGATGGCGCCGGTCGACGACCCGCAGGCCAAACGTGAGCTTGCGCAGATCCTCGACGACTATCGCGCCGACACCGCGCGGTCGTGGGAGCTCGCGGCGGATGGCAGCTGGCAGCCGGTTCGTCGCGGGGAGTATCCGACGGACGTCCATGAGACGTTGATGCGCAGGGCCGCGGAGGCTGGATAGCCCGGTCGTCACCCGCTGATCGTGACAATGCGGTGCGGGAGTTCGCGTGCCCCTGGCGTACATGTTCCGGTACGCCTGCGCCACTACACTCCGAGCATCTCCACCGTCTGCCGCAATTCGTGAACTCCGCCGAACATCTGATGCGTGACCATCTGCTGCGGCCCCTGCGCTGGGTCGGGAAGATGATTGTGAGCGTCTGGAGTCGTGCGATGGGCAACGGCGTGACCGGCACCGCCAGCCAGTTCGCCTACAACGCCTTCCTCGCGACGATCCCGTTCCTGTTTGTGCTGGTGACCGCGATTCGCATCGCCGGTCCGGATTCGTACACCACCTTCTTCGAGAAGTTGGAGGAGACGATCCCGGGCATCTCCGGCCTGGCAGAGTCGTTCACGCGCGCAACCAAGGCCGGCGCGGCCGGAAGTCTCGTCATCGTGCTGGCCTCGGTCGCCGGTCTCTACGTGTCGTCCAACGCGATCGGCGCGCTCGTGGACGGCCTGGACCGTGCACAGCGCATTGCACACCGCCGCTGGATCCGCGCCAAGGCCTACAACATGCTGCTGTCGGCCGGAGCGATCGTTCTGGCGGCGGTCGGGGTCGTGAGCCTGTCGGGTGGAAAGAGCGTGATCGAAGCCATCACGAAGTTCCTCGGCGGTGGCGCCGACGTGCAGCGGTGGGTCAATGCGCTGACGTTGCCGATCGGTCTGACCATGATCTTCGTGTTCACGCTGCTGCTCTACCGCTTCGGCCCGAACGACATGCGCCTCCGCTTTCGGGAGATTCTTCCTGGTGCTCTGTTGTCGACGGGCGCCTGGTGGGTGACCAACGAACTTGTGAGTCTGTACGCCAACGTCGTCGGAAACCTGGCAGCGGTGTACGGCACCCTCGGCGCCTTGTTCGTCTACCTGACGTTCCTGTACTTCAGCGGCCTGATGTTTCTGGTGGGCGCCGAGTTGAACGCGGAGCTGATCCACCGTCGCCTGCAACGCGGCACCCGTGCGCAGCTGACGGCCGCCGTCGAGCCGGTGGTCGGCGACGATCAGCCGACCCTCGTTGGTCGACCGACTGCCGATCCTGCGCGGGTTGCCGGCGACGGGCCGACGAGAGAAATCGAGTGGCCTTGAGCGTGAACGGTCGTCTGCGGCCTGAGCTCTGTCATGATTCGCGCAGCGATGGCTGAACAACGCATCCCAGGGCGACGTCCGCGCAAGCCGACCAACGAACCACCGGGCTGGCGCGTGGAAGGTGCACCGGAGTCGGACTCCGGCAAGCGACCACCCGCGACGCCGCGGATCTGGTTGATCGCACTCGGTCTGGTGGTGCTGAACGTGCTGTTGTTCCAGGCGATCGGGCAGCAGCCGAAGTACGTCGACGTGCCGTACTCGTTCTTCACTCAGCAGCTCGAGGCCGGCACGATCCACGAAGTCACGACGTTCGGCAACGACATCGACGGCGTGTTCACCAAACCGGTCACGTTCACGCCCGACGGTGGCAAGGCCACGCAGATTCTGCGGTTCAGAGCGACGATCCCGTCGTTCCTCGGCGACGCCGACAAGAACGCGCTCGTCGCCAAGCTCCAGGAACACGACACGATCATCAATGCCCGGTCGTTGGACGCCCAACGACCACTGTGGCAGTCGCTGCTGCTCAGCTTCGGTCCGGCGCTGCTCATGATCGGGTTGATCATCTGGTTCATCCGA
Source organism: uncultured Actinomycetes bacterium (assembly GCA_937871165.1). GTDB lineage: Bacteria > Actinomycetota > Thermoleophilia > Miltoncostaeales > Miltoncostaeaceae > CALMEC01. Next base: position 1,602 of record CALMXK010000198.1, on the reverse strand, counting down.
CGTGCCGCCGGCGGCGCGGGCGGTGGTGGGATGCTCGGCGGGGTGGGTCGCTCGAAAGCGAAGCGCTACGACTCAAGCTCACAGCGCACGACGTTTGCCGACGTCGCGGGGATCGACGAGGTGAAGCTCGAACTCAGCGAGGTCGTGGACTTCCTCAAGACCCCCGAGAAGTACCTGAAGCTCGGCGGCAAAATTCCCAGGGGCGTGCTTCTCTACGGCCCTCCCGGTACCGGCAAGACATTGCTCGCGCGCGCCGTCGCCGGTGAGGCCGGCGTGCCGTTCTTCTCGCTGTCGGCGTCGGAGTTCGTCGAGATGTTCGTGGGTGTCGGCGCGAGTCGCGTGCGTGACCTGTTCAAGCAGGCCAAAGAAGCGGCGCCCGCCATCATCTTCATCGACGAGCTCGACGCAGTCGGTCGCTCACGCGGCTCAGGCGCCATGGGCGGGCACGAGGAACGTGAGCAGACGCTCAACCAGATCCTGACCGAGATGGACGGCTTTTCCGGCGCGGAGGGCGTGATCGTCATCGCGGCCACCAACCGCATCGAGATCCTCGATCAGGCGCTCCTTCGTCCGGGTCGATTTGATCGCCGGGTGGCCGTCAACCTGCCCGATCAGAACGGGCGTCTTGCGATCCTGAAGGTCCACACGCGCCACATGCCGCTCGCCGACGACATCGAACTGGAGGGCGTGGCGGCATCGACGCCCGGCATGTCCGGCGCCGATCTGGCGAACCTGGCCAACGAAGCGGCCCTGATGGCCGCGCGCCGCTCACACGAGACGGTGCAGATCGGGGACTTCACCGACGCCCTCGAAAAGATCCTGCTGGGAGCCGAGCGCAAGATCATGCTCTCGCGTGAGGAACGTGAGCGCACGGCTTACCACGAGTCCGGGCATGCGCTTCTCGGCATGTTGATCGAGGGCGCCGACCCGGTTCGCAAGATCTCGATCATTCCGCGCGGCCGTGCCCTTGGCGTGACGTTCCAGGCGCCGTCGGCCGATCGCTACGGCTACGACGCCGACTATCTGCGCGGCCGGATCATCGGGGCACTCGGTGGTCGTGCCGCTGAGCAGATCGTTTACGGCGACGTCACCACCGGCGCGGAGTCGGACCTGGAGACGGTCACCCGGATCGCCAAGCAGATGGTGGGACGCTGGGGAATGAGCGAGGCAATCGGCAACGTGTCGGTGCTGCCCGGCCCCAACGACGAGCCGCTCCTGCTTCCGGGCACGGGCGCAGGCGGGCCCTCGCAGAAGACGATCGAGCTTGTCGACTCCGAGGTTCGCAAGATCGTGGACGCCTGTTACGACGAGGCGATTCGCCTGTTGACCGCCAACCGGGACAAGCTGGAGTCACTTACCCAGGTGCTGCTTGAGCGCGAAACCTTGGATGAGGCGGACGCCTACGAGGCCGCGCAGATGCCCCGCCCGCCGCGGGACGATCCGTTTGCGCAAGGGCAGACGATCGCTCCGGAGCCGGGCGAGATGGAGCCAGTGGGCGACGACACGGTGATCGCGCCCGAGTAACGGCCCGCTCTCGCTGCGTCGCGCCGACAGCGCGAGTGCGCGCCAAAGGCCGTCATCGATCTGTTCAAGGCGCCAGGC
>CALMXK010000197.1 GCA_937871165.1 uncultured Actinomycetes bacterium | reverse complement strand
ACGGCATACGAGATTCGCCTTAGTCTCGTGGGCTCGGAGATGTGTATAAGAGACAGGCGCAGGAGGCGGGGCTGTTCAAGGACGAGATCGTGCCGGTCACGGTGATGGCCGGCGGCCAAACCTTTTACCAGGAACTGGCGCCTATGCGCGGGTTCGAATCCTGTGTGGACCCGCGCCTGCATTTCGGGCTGGGCAAAAACACAAAAATCGATACCCTGCGCGTCGAATTCCCCTCGGGCCGGGTGTGGGAAACCTACGGACTGGAGGAGGATATGAACCGGGAGATTCAAATTCTGGAAGGCGATACCAAGCCGCCAAAGGAGTCGGAAACGCCTTCGGATCGCCCGGCGCAAACCGTGTTTCAGCCGGCGTCCGGCGGCCCGGATTTTTTACACCGGGAATCTGTTTATTCCGATTTCGACCGCGAGCCCCTGCTGTTTCGCATGTATTCTGCCGAAGGTCCAAAAATGGCCGTCGCAGATGTGAACGGCGATGGCCGCACCGATCTGCATATCGACATCTTGGGCAGCGCGTTCAGCCCGCCGGCGTCGATGGCCATGCCTTTGGAAACGAGCTCAGACGTCGCCGAGCGCGCCTCGAGCGCCAACGCCGCAACCTGGTCGGGGCTCGGCGCCCAGTGCCCTGTGACGTTCTCTGTGAGGGCCGCAGGATGTTGATCCATGGTCGGGCCGAGCGTCGTGATCGGCGGAACCTTCCCGGCAGGAAGCGCCTGGGCCTCCGCCTGGCGAAGGAGTGCATAGGACCCACTCGATCGCCGAACAGTCTGCGCGGCATTGTTGATCAGGATGTCGAGCGGGCCCGCGGCGATGATCGCGTCCGTCAACGCAACGACCTGGGCCGGGTGGCGAAGGTCGATCCCGACGATTTCAAGTCGGTCGATCCACTCCTCGTGGTCGGGCATGGCCATGAACCGGCGCGCCGCGTCATTGGGAAATCGCGTGGTGATGGTGGTGTGCGCGCCGTCGCGAAGCAGGCGCAACGCGATGTACATCCCGATCTTCGCGCGCCCGCCTGTCAGCAGCGCACGCCGGCCCGTCAGGTCGGTGCGCTGATCACGCCGCGCGTGGTGCAATTCCGCGCACGCCGGACAGAGCTGGTGGTAGAACGCGTCGACGACGAAGTAACGTTCCTTGCACACATAACAGGCTCGCGGATTGATCAGTGTCCCTGCAGTGGCACCCTTGACCTGCGAGACCAATGGGATGCCCGCGGTCTCATCATCAATGCGCCCGGGCGCGCCCGTGGCCGTGGCGGCGGTGACCGCATCGTCGTTGGCGAGCACACGTTCGCGCGCGTCGCGACGGCGGCGCTTCTTGACGGCTTTGTAGAGCCCCGAGGTCGCATGGCGAAGGGCCACGCAGTCCGGGTGGTCCGGGGGCAAATCCGCAGCCTGGTTGATGATGCGAAGCACCAACGCCAGGTCCGCGGGGTCGAGCGTCGTGTCGTGTGTGTCCTCGGTCACAGGTCCTCAGTGGGTGGTGCAGACATCAACAGTGGTGAGAAATCGTCCGCGCAAACTGTCGCCGCCATCCGGATGCGCCACTTGGCGCGTCACGCCGCAACGACTTCGGTTTCGACCCGGCGAGGGCTGGTCGCCCGACGGTCGCCGCCGATGCGCCAAGTGGCGCAACTGTGTCGCGCCGCATCCACCGAAACCGACATGCACCCGCCCTGTCGCGTGCGGGGCGGCACCGACCCTGCGAACTCAGGCGGCGAGAACCGGCTCGATCGCGGGTTGCAGGACCCGGCTCACCGAGACTGGAAGCAACCGGACAAAGGCGTTCAGCTCCGCCGACGGCGCTCCGGTCTTGATGCCCTGCGCAAGGCGGTCCAGGACTGCGACCTCCCGCGGGCCGATCTCGGCGGCCACGGGTTCAAGTGCCTCGACGAACTTCGCCTGGAGATCTTCGTCAAGGACGGAGATCGACACCATCAATTCATTCGGAAGCTCACTCGCCATTCGACCATTATCGCACACGCAATGCGTCTTGCGCCGAAACGCAAGGGATTGCATACCTCGGGCAGAAAGCAGCTTCCGACCAGTCTGAAGGGGCATCCATGATTGCGATTGCGACGATCGTCGGAGCGGTACTTGCGGCAATGATCTGCCGGTTCGGTCACGAACTCGGCGCACGGAACGAAACCACCAGCAATGTACTTCGCATCAGCGCCGGCGCGTTGTTGTTCGCGATGGCTGCAAACGCCGCCTCGGAGCAGATGTGGCTCGGCGCCATCGCCGCCACCTGTTCAGCGGGCTTCGTCGCACTCGGTGGCATCGACATCCTGCGTGGTGAGGTGAAAACAGCGCAGCTGAGTGTTGCGCCACTTGGCGCCGACGTCGCACAGGTGCGCGATGGCGACACGCGGGAAATGCCGGTGATCATGCGTGACGTCGCCTGACGCAGCGGTGCGGTCGGGGTCCAAGTGGCGCATCGCCGCCGCCCTCCTGCTCGCCGCCACCGTCGCCCAGCTGGCTGTCGCAACCTTCGTCCCGAACCTGGAACAGTTCGCGGGCAAGGCGTTCCTCTCACGTCTGATCGCCTACCCGGTGATGATGCTGATCGCGCCGACCGCGTGGTGGCTGGTGACACGGCGACGCTCACCGTCCAGCGCGATGCCGTGGGCTGCAGTCGCGCTGATCATGGTTCCGTTCCTGATCGATGTCACTGGCAACACCCTTGACCTCTACGACACGGTCTGGTGGTGGGATGACGCCAATCACTTCGTCAACTGGGCATTTCTCAGTGCAGGAGTTGGCGTGATGATCGCCCGTGACCAGCGTGCGCGCGGTTGGCTGCTTGTCCTTGCGGTCACCGGCGTCGGCGCCATCATGGCGATCCTTTGGGAGATCGGCGAGTACTACGCGTTCATCCGCGGCGGAACCGAACTTGCCGGCGCCTACACCGACACCCTCGGTGACGAGGTGCTCGGCACACTTGGCGGGCTTGTCGGAGCGCTGATACTGGCGTGGACCCTCCGCACGCCCCGAGCTCGCACTACTTCAACAGCAATTTGATGTCGTGGACCAAATCGTTGGCTTTCACCGACGATACGGGGTAGTACACCGCTCGATTGCCCTGCTGGTCGACGATCCACACCACCCCGGAATGCTCAACAAGGTCGGGGTGCTCGAAGTCGTCCTGGACCGCAACCGCCCAGCTGCGCCAGATCGGCTCCAGCTGCGCCCGGGTCCCGATCACGTACCGCAGGCTGTCGCGGACGTTATGGCGAACCAGGAATTCTTTGACCGCTTTGGGTGTATCGCCTTCCGGATCCACCGAGACGGCGACCAGCACAACATCCCGGCCCTGCTTGCCAAGTTTGAGACGCGCCGCCTTCATCGACTCAACAATCAGGATGCAGATGTCGGGGCAGTGTGAGTAGACGAACGTGACAAGTACAACTTTGCCGCGCAGGTCCGCCATCGACACCACGTCGCCGTCAACGGTCTTCAGTCCGATCTCGGGCGCCTGTTGCAGTGGCAGGACAAGTCCGCCGCGGTACGGGTTGTCGGTTGGCTGCTCGACGAGGGCATCGTCCGTTCCGTTTGTGCCACCGGATGAACCCCCACAACCGGCGAGCGCCGCCAGGACGAGAAACAGTGCGGGCAGGGTACGAAGGCGTTTCACGGCTCAAGCAACTCCGAAGGATGGACAACACGGACTGGGGAGCCGATCTCGTGCAGACCGGCTGCGATCTGGCTGGCGCATCCGGGGTTTGCGACAACCACCACCGGGGAGCCCGCCGCAGCGATCGCCTCGGCTTTGTCACGACGCAGGCGTGCCGACATTTCCGGCTGCGTGAGGCCGTAGACACCCGCGGCTCCGCAGCAGCGCCCCGCGTCCTTCACCTCGACGCACTCCGCTCCGCCGGCGCGCAGCAGATCGCGCAGACCCGCCTTGATGCCCTGCGCATGAAGGTGATGGCAGGCGTCATGCACGGTCACCCGCCCAAGTGCGCGCTCGGGCGGGTGAAGCTCCATCTCGATGATGTCGCGCACCTTCTGCGAGAACACCGCCGCACGCTCTGCCCAGGCGGGCTCGTCGGCGAGCAGCTCGTCGTAGATCTTCATGTGTGCGCTGCAGCCCGCGCTGTTGAGCACAACCACGTCGGCATGTTCAAAGTCGGCGATTCGGGCCTTCGCCATCTGCTTGGCGATGTCGGGTCGTCCGCCGTGGGCGGCGAGCGCCCCGCAACATGCCCCTTGCGCCGGAGCGACCGCCCGGTAGCCGGACGCTGCAAGAAGGTTGAGCGTCGCGCGATGCACCGGGCGAAAGGCGACGTCCATGACGCACCCGGTGAGAAGCGCAGCAGTCGGCCCATCACCCTGGGCGTCGGGCAAGGGTCGTGCGAGTTCCCGCAACGAGACCCGCGGGGTGATCACGCGAAGCCGTGCGGGCATCACGCGATCCAGGCGAAGGGTCTGCATCAGGCCGAGGCCCGCAGCCATCAGCTTCATCAGTCGCGGATGGCGCAGCACCGTCGAGAGGCCCGCCGTCTTCAGCAACCGTGATCGGGGCGAGCGCAGCGGTTCCACCATCGCGCGCGACGCCTCGATCAGGCGCCCGTATGGCACGCCACTCGGGCAGGCTGCCTCACAGGCACGGCAGGCGAGGCACTCGTCCATCATGCGGATGAACGTCGCATCGATCGGCGCGCCCTCGTCGACGACCGCGCGCATGGCCGCGATGCGCCCGCGCGGAGATGCGGTCTCCATGCCGGTGACGCGAAACGTCGGGCAGTGTGGCAGGCACAGCCCGCACGCGACGCACTGGCCGATGTCTTTGGATGACGGGGCGTTCGCGCTCACGCGGCACCCCCGACCCGGTGACCCGGGCTCAAAATCCCGTAAGGATCGAACGCGCGGCGCATGCGATCCATGATGCCGACCCCATCTGGCAGGCGCCCCCACGGATCGGTCCGAAACGCGTCCGGGGCGTCGGCAACGATGGTGTGCCCACCGAGGCCTTCGGCGAGCGCACGGAGGGGATGGAGCTCGGCAAGCTCGCTCAGCGCCACTTGGCACACACCGACCCCGAACTGCGCCAGATATGGCAGGCCCATCGCCTCCACCTGTTCGATGACATCCACCAACCGGTTCGCAGGCACGCCGACATCAACCACCGCTGCGCCAATTGGCGCAATCGGCTCGTCGGCCGGCTGAAACCCCGGCGGCGGGGCAATGTCCTCAGGCGCACCCGCAAGCTCGACATGCACATGACCAGGCGACAGGACGATGGCGGTGGGACGGCGCGGGTCACCGATCAACGCCCGTGCGGCAATCATGCGCGCGGTGGTGTCATCGCTCAGTGAGAACCAGGCGCGAGCCGGCGGGAGCGGGGTCAACTTGAGCGTGACTTGCGTCAAGAACCCGAGCGTGCCGCGCGCACCGACCATGAGTCGGGGCAGGTCGTAGCCGGCGACGCCTTTGACCGTCGGGCCGCCCCCGCGCACGACGCGCCCATCACCGGTGACAAGCACAACCTCAAGTACCGAATCCCGGAGGGGCCCGTAGCGAAGTCTCCGACGCCCGCTGGCGGCGGCACTGATGATGCCGCCGACGGTTGAGAGGTCCCTGATGTCGGCCTGTGGCCACCACTGCCCGCGTTCGGCGAGGTGCGCGGCAAGCTCCTGGACAGGCGTTCCCACCCGTACGGTGGCCGTGAGCTCCGCGGGAACATGCTCCACGATGCCCTGCAGGGCGCCTGAGCTGATGAACGTGGTGTCCCCCACCACGGTGCCGCAGCGCGAGCGTGTTCCACCGCCGATCGGCGTGGTGGTGCCGGCACGTGCGGCGATCTCGGCGAACGCGTCGGCGACCTCCTGGTCGCTCGCAGGAGTCAGACCCACATTCCCTCCTGCAGGTCGGCATGTGCTCCACCGAGCAGCTCTCCGCATCGACTGCCAAGTGGCAGAACTTTGGCGGGGTTGATCCGTCCCGACGGGTCGAACGCCGTGCGGATGCAGGCTTGGGCGTCAAGGTCCACCTGGGAGTACGTGAGCCCCATGAAGTCGCGCTTTTCGAGACCGATGCCGTGCTCGCCTGAGAGCACCCCTCCGGCGGCGACGCACACCTTGATGATCTCCTCGCCGGCTGTCATGACCCGCGCGGTCTGGTCGGCGTCGCGGCGATCGAACGCGATCAGCGGGTGGAGATTGCCGTCACCGGCGTGAAAGACGTTGACGATGACGAGGTCGTGGTCGCGGCCGATCTGCGCAATCGCTTCGAGCACCTCGACGAGTTTGGTCCGCGGAACGACGCAATCATGCAGATAGTAGTTCGGCGCGATTCGCGCCATGGCACCGAAGGCGCTCTTTCGGGCCTTCCACAAGAGATCTCGTTCAGCACCGTCCTTCGCCGTGCGAATGGTGCGCACACCATGGGCCCGCGCGACGCGTTCCACGACGGCGCCCTCATGAGCGACGTGCGCGGGCGTGCCGTCCACCTCAACCAGCACCACGGCCGCAGCATCGGTGGGCATCCCGGCGTGTGTGAACGCTTCGGCCGCCTGGATCATGCCCTGGTCCATCATTTCAATCGCTGCGGGAACAACTCCCGCGGCGATGATGGCACTCACCGTTTCCCCACCTTCGCGAACCGTTGCGAAGTCGAGCAACATGGTGCGCACGGCCTGGGGGTTTCGCATCAGACGGACGCAAATTCGCGTTGCGATGCCGGTGGTGCCTTCGGCCCCGACAAAGACTCCTCGCAAGTCAAGCCCCGCCGGATCGGGTGCGAGTCCGCCGAGCATGGCGATCGAACCGTCGTACAACACCGTCTCCACGGCGATGATGTGCGCGTTGGTAACACCGTATGCCAGGCAGTGCGGCCCGCCTGCGTTGGTGCCGACGTTGCCACCGATTGAGCACGCCTGTTGGCTCGAAGGGTCCGGCGCGTAGTGCAGACCGAGATGTGAAACCGCCGTCGTGATATCGAGGTTCAAGACGCCAGGCTGCACCCACGCACAGGGAATTTCCGGGTCGATCGAAAGGATGCGGTTCATGCGCGACAGGGCGATGACGAGCGCTCCGTCAAGTGGCACGGCCGCGCCGGCAAGACCGGTCCCTGATCCGCGTGGAACGACGTCCAGACCACAGTCGGCGGCGATGCGCATGCATTCGCGCACCTCTTCAGTCGTTTCAGGCAGTGCGACGAGGCCGCAGTCGCCCAACTGCACCGACCCGTCACGGGCATACAGACCCCGCTCAAGCGCGTGGTCCAGGACGCGATCGGCGCCAAGCAAGGCCCGCAACCGGGCAATCGCATGCGCGTGTTGAGTCATTTCAACCTGAGTGCTCACAGGTGCCCGAGCCTAACCCAATTGGCCAAGTGGCACATGTGGGCGAGGATCTCACTGCTCCGACGCGAAGATGGTGGGGTCCAAGTTGTCCACGGGTTTCAGAGTGAGGTTCACCGATGCGCGGTCGTACTCGATTGCTGGTCCTGACGAGTCCCTTGCTGTTCCTTGTCGGCGGCTGCGGAAGTTCGATCTCGAAGGACGACTTCCGGGCGACGTTGACGAAGAAGCCGTCCCCCGGCCTGTCGGAGGCCGTTGCGACCTGTGTCACCGACGAGCTGTTTCGCAACCTGACAGAGGCGGAGCGTGAGCATGTGTATGCCGGGGAGCTGCCAAAGCTCACGAAAGAAGAGCGTCAAGCCGTGAGCGACGCGGTGGTGCTGTGTGCCTCAGGTGGGCCGGCGACGAAGTCCACAACGACTTCCGGAGCGAAGTAGCAACCGAAGCGCGCTCGGCAGACCGCACGACGATCGCGCCGTCGGTCCTGCCTTCGGCCCCAGCTCACGACCCGTCGACGCCCGTTTAGACTGGCACCCAGTCTGACCGAAGGGAACCCATGCGAATCCGCGCTGCGGTGCTCGAACAGTTCGGTGCGCCACTTGTCATCGACGAGGTCGACCTCGTCGAACCGGGCCCCGGAGAGGTGCTCGTGCGTGTCGTGGCCTGCGGCGTCTGCCATACCGACGCGTATACCGCAAGCGGCGTCGATCCGACCGGCTATGTGCCGTGTGTGTTGGGCCACGAAGGCGCCGGCGTAGTTGAGAAGATCGGCGATGGCGTCACGATGGTGAAGCCCGGCGACCACGTGGTGACGTTGTTTGCGCCCGAGTGCGGCACCTGCCTGCACTGCCAAAGTCCTCGCACCAACCGCTGCATTGCCATTCGCGATCAGCAGAACGCCGGCTATCTGCCCGACGGCACGACCCGCCTTTTTCGCGGCGGCGAACCACTTCGCCATTTCATGGGGTGCAGCACGTTCGCTGAGTTCACCGTCATGCCGCAGATCGCGCTCGCCGTGGTCAACAAGGATGCGCCACTTGACGCGTGTGCGCCGTTCGCATGCGGCCTTTCAACGGGGATGGGCGCCGCGCTGTACACCGCAAATGTCGAGCGTGGATCCACAGTCGCCGTGTTCGGATGTGGGTTGGTGGGGTTGGGAGCTGTGATCGGCGCCAAGCTCGCTGGAGCCGAGCGGATCATCGCGCTTGATCTGTCACCCGAGCGGCTCGACCAAGCACGCACCCACGGCGCGACCGACACCCGCATCGCCGATGAGGACACGGTGGAGTGGATCCGTGAGCAGACCGGTGGGTACGGCGCCGACTTCACCTTCGAGGCCACCGGCAACGTGGCGGTCATGCGTCAAGCGGTCGAAGCCGCCCGCGAGGCGTGGGGCCTTGCAACCATGTGCGGCGTCGCCGGGCGTGGCGAGCTCCTTGAGGTCATCCCGCGGTTTCTGATTACCGGCCGGCGGATCACCGGGTCATCCTTCGGTGGCGTCAAGGGACGCAGCCAACTGCCGGGCTTGATCGATCGTTGGCTTGCCGGTGAATACGACGCCGCCGCCCTCGTGTCACACCATCTGACCCTCGACCAGGTCAATGACGGGTTCGACCTGATGCACCATCAAGACGGAATTCGGAGCGTGATTCAGTTCTCATGATCATCGAGCGCGTTGAAGATGAAAAGTGGCTCGCCAACACCTACCTGGTCGCCGAAGGGCCGGGTGGGAAGGGCGTGCTGATCGACGGCAACGGCGTGATCGAGCCGCTGCTTGCACAGATCGAGCGGGATCGAATCACGATCAGCCATATCTTGCTTACCCACCACCATGAAGATCACGTCCTCGAGAACGCTCGCTACCGCAGCTTGTTTCCCGATGCGCCATTTGTCGGCCACCAGGCGACGGCCGATGTGCTCGGAGATGGCTCTATCGACCTCATCCTCGGTGATCGTGACACGCTCTCGGTCGGCGATCTGCAGTTCACCGCGCTTGACACGCCTGGGCATTGCCAGGGCCATTTCGCCTATTTGTTGAATGACGCGGACTGCTTTAGCGCAGACGTGCTCTTTCGCCGTACGTTGGGTGGGCACGCGCGCCCCGGCGGGAATTTCCCGCAGCTCAAAGCCTCAACAATGGATGTGCTGATGGCCCTCCCGCACCATGTGCGAGTACATCCCGGGCATAAGGAGCCGACAACCATCGGCGAGGAATGGGAGAACAACCTCTTCATTCGACTGTGGCGAGGCGTCGACGCCGAAGGAGACGAGCCGGTCACCGTGACGGACATGGGCGAGGCAACGATGTTGGTCTGGGCGCCCGACTACGACGGCGGCAATAAGGCGCTCGTACGCTTCCCCGATGGCGCAGAAGGCATCTACTTCGGTTCCCGCGTGACTCGATCGCGTTAGCCCCACCGAATCGCTGTCAGTCAGGCCCGCATGCTGAAGCTGTGCTCAATCGAGAATCCGGGATTCAACTTCCGTGCCCAGGCCAACGTCGGATGGAAGATCGCCTCTTCGAGGCGTGAGCCCCCGAGATACTCGATCACTCGACGATTTCGCCGGCGAGACCCGTTGCGGCGAACCTGCCGCCACAGCGGTGGATCGACCAGCCACCGTCCCTGTGCGAACCATCGTTGAAGCGTTCGCACTGACGGCACAATCGCCGGGGATCCGCTGTAGCGACGACGAAGTTGGGCGATGACGACACGAGGATCCTCTCCGCTCGCAAAGCGCTGCTCAGCCTCGAGGCGAACAGTCGGCCAGGCGTACGACCCCGGGCCAGAGGTGAGATCGATGCCGTACACGCAGTCCACATGTGTTTGGATTGCGGCGTTTTGACGAGCCGAAACTGAGCCGTACTTGGAGATGAAGTGGTGGCGCAGCTGGTCACCAAACACCCGGCCCGAGCGTCGACGTAAGTAGCTCATCTCGCGATGTGCCTTGCACAGCGCCACGACCACACCGTGGGTCATGAAGTATGGGCGACCTGCGGCGACCGAACAGACCGCGCAAGGGCCGCTCACGCTGCGACCGCGCATGACCGGCAGATGGATGACACGACTCATGTGAACAGCCTGCACCATCGATCTGTGTCGCCGCTGTGTCGAAATTGCCCAGTGTTGTGTCACCTTCGCACCAAAAGCGAACGCCCGACCCGGGTGCGCGATGAGGTGAGCAGCGCGTGCACTGCCACCGGCGCCGGGATGCGCCAAGTGGCGCAGTGCATCGCACACCACCCCGAAGCTGCCAGGGCACTTTGGGAACACGCCGAAGGACGAACGAATAGCCTGTGGCGCGGTGGCGCTCCCGTACGGATGGACGTTTGCCGTCCTTTGCGTGTTCCAAGGAATCCTCGTCGCACTCGGATGGCGGCGAAGATGGCAACTTGGCGCGTCCAAGCTGATCGGCGTTGTGCTCCCGGTCGGTGCCCTGGCGATTGGACTGGCGGCGACACGTCAATCCGGGTGGAGTACTACGGCACTCGCAACCATCGCGACATTTGGCGCGCCCCTTGCCGCCATGGCTGCAAGCGCTGCGCTCGGGTATCAGCCAAGCATCGCCATCGTGCTCACACCCATCGCCTTCGTCATCGCCTGGAGGATGGACGGCCTTGTCTCAGATGCCGCATCCGTGGCGATCATCGGTGCGGCCTGCCTGTCGATCGCCACACTGATCGCGGCGGCCGCCCCACAACGCGCGATCGCCATCGGCCTTGTCGTCCTGGCGATTGTCGACGCGGTCTTGGTCTTTCGCGGCCACGTGGCAACGAGCACGGTCACACTTCACGCCGTCGAGCCCCCCGTTGCGGCGGGACATCCGCTCCCGGCCCTTCAGGATGCGACACTTGGCAACTCCCTGTACGGCTGGCTGGACATTCTGGCTCCGGCACTGGCGGGAATGTTGTTTCCTGCCGAGCGCGCCCGACGAATGTTCGCGGGCGTCATGACGGCAGTCGCAGCGCTCATTTGGGCGCTGCTGCTCGGGCTCACCGACCAGATTCCAGGCACGGTGCCAGCCCTCGCAGCGGTGCTCGTGTGGGCCACGACACGCACACCCCATGAGCGCATTGCGGTGCACGAGGTGGCAATCCGACCGGCAAACGCGATACGCCAGAAGTAAGGGGGTAAGGTCGTCCGATGAAGATTCCGCGCACCCTGATCATCGCGACCTTGTTCGGTGCCGCTGCACCCGCATCCCCGCTGCTTGGCGCACGCCTCACCCCCGTCGCAGGTGGTTTCAGTGACATCACCACAGTGACCGCACCACGTGGCGACGGGCGCGTCTTCGTCGTCGAACAACGCGGCATCGTTCGTGTAATCCCCGCCGGCCAGACCACCCCGCTCGCAACGCCGTATCTCGACCTGAGAGACCGCGTGAAAAGCGGTGGCGAGCAAGGGCTCCTTGGGCTCGCATTCCACCCGAGGTTCGCAATCAACGGCAAGCTCTACGTGAACTACACCAATGCGCTCGGCTCGACCGTCATCGCCGAGTTCCGGGCACCGACAGCCTCGGCCAACCGTGTTTCACGCGCCACCTTCCGCCGGCTGATGCGCATCGCCCAGCCGTACTCAAACCACAACGGCGGCAATGTCGCGTTCGGACCTGACGGCTTTCTCTATATCGGAATGGGTGACGGGGGAAGCGGCGGTGACCCGCAAAACCGCGCCCAGAGCATGCGCAGCCGACTCGGCAAGATGCTGCGAATCGACGTCAACGGAACCCAGGGCACGCTCCCGTATCGAATCCCAGCCACCAACCCGTACCGCACCCGCACCGGAGTCCCCAAAGAGATCTACTCGATCGGGCTTCGCAACCCCTGGCGATTCTCATTCGATCGCGCACGCGGAGACCTGTGGATCGGCGACGTCGGACAGAACGCGGTGGAGGAGATCAACTTCAACGCATCCGGCCTCGGGCGTGGGGTCAACTATGGCTGGCGTCGTTTTGAGGGGCGTACCCGCTACTCGTCCACACCGCTTGGCCCGGGCCGTCTGATCTGGCCCGTTGCGACCTACAGCCACTCCGTCGGGTGCTCAGTCACTGGCGGCTTCGTCTATCGCGGACCGAGTATTCCGGGACTGGACGGGCGTTACCTGTACAGCGACTTCTGTGCATCAAAGATCTGGTCGCTGCGCGCAGGCCCGACACCAGGAGACCGCCGCGACATCACTGCAAGCCTCGGCGTGACCATCCCCAAGTACGGCGTTCGCACCTTCGGCGAAGGTGGCGATGGCACGCTGTACATCGCCAATGCAACCCAGGTGTGGCGGTTTCGCGGGTAGCACTCGCGTTGGTTGTTCAACGATGCGCCACTTGGCACGCCCACCGCGGTGCGCCAAGTGGCGCACCGGTGAATACGAGCCCGTTCAGGCGACACCAAAGGTCGCGGTTTGCACGGGTCAATCGTCTGCTCGACCCGAACCGCCGAGCGGCTAGTGTGCGTCCATGAGCGAAAACGTCGTCTCTCCCTCCGAAGGCTGGGGTGTCGTCCACCTGTTTCTGCGCGCACGCCGCGGAGAGTCAGCGGCCGCCGCCATGGCTGCGATCGACCGCTTCTGCGCGAGCGATCCGAACTATGTGCGTGCATTTTCGGTGCTCGGTGGACGTGCCGACATCGGGTTCATGTGCGTCTCACCCAACCTCACCGCGCTCGACATCCTCGTCAAGGAACTCACCAGCGGACCGCTGGAGCACCTTGACTCGTTCGTGTCGGTCACAGAATTGTCGGAATACATCAGCACCGAGGAGATGGAGCGCGCCCGCCTTGAAAAGGCGGGGGAAACCGACATCGACGCCAAGATGGCCGCATGGCATGAGCGCATGGTCGTCTACCGGGAGAACAAGCTCCACCCCCGGATGCCGATGCGCAAGTTCATCTGCTTCTACCCGATGTCCAAAAAGCGTGATGTTGGAGCCAACTGGTTCGAGTTGCCGTTCGATGAGCGCCGCCGCCTGATGGGCGGACACGCCCGCTCCGGCAAGCCGCACCAGCCGAACATCCTGCAGCTCATCACCGGCGCAACCGGCTGGGACGACTGGGAGTGGGGCGTCACATTGCTGTCCGACGACCCTCTCGCCGTCAAACAAGTCGTCTATGAGATGCGCTTTGACGAGGCAAGCGCCACGTACGCGGTCTTCGGCCCATTTTGGGTCGGAATGATGATGGAGCCGGGCGACGTCTTCAGGCGCTGCGGCCTCAGCCTCTGACCAAGGCGCAGATTGTCATTGACAGGTCGATATTCTGCCCTGACTCACCTCTGACAAGGCCACTCACATGCGCGCTCTGACTTTTCACGGCACCGGCGATATTCGCGTCGATACCGTTGATGATCCAACTATCGAACAACCGACGGACGCCGTCGTCAAAGTAACGCTTGCAGCGATCTGCGGCTCAGACCTGCACATCCGAAATGCCGGCGAGGCGTTTGGGTTCAGCCCCGGCCAGCGAATCGGACACGAGTTCATCGGAACCGTCGAAGCCGTCGGAGCTGGGTGCACCCGCTTCGCCCCTGGCGACCGAGTGCTCGCGTCCTGCAGCGTGCTCGACGGCACATGCACGTACTGTCAGGAGGAGCTTGCCTCCTCATGCGCGTCATGGTCGCTGTTTGGGTGGGCGGGACGCACCTGGCAGCACGGTGGCTCGGTCGAGGGCGGCCAGTCCGAGTACGTGCGTGTGCCACTTGCCGACGCCACCCTGATCAAGATGCCGGAGGCGCTCGCCGGGCCAGAGCATGAGCTCGCGCTTCTGCCACTTGTCGATGTCATGTCGACGGGAATGCATGGCCTGATCAGCGCAGGTGCGAAGGCAGGCCAGAACGTCGTTGTCATCGGCGACGGCGCCGTGGGGCTCTCCGCGGTCCATGCCGCCGCTGCACTCGACTGCGCAAATGTGATCTGCACGGGCCACCACGAAGACCGTCTCGCCACCGCCACCACGCTCGGCGCGACCGAAGTGATCACATCGCGCGACAACGACGAAATCGCCGCACGCGTCAAGGAACTCACCAACGGCGAGGGCGCCCACGTCGTGGTCGACTCAATCTCAGGCAAGACGTCGATGGCGACCGCACACGCTGCAGTTCGGGCGGGCGGCACGATCGCCGGACTCGGAATGGACCACTTCATGGGCCACACCCCGGAGATCAACTGGTTCGACCAGTTCCTTCGCAACATCACCATCACCGGTGGCCTGGTCCCGGGCCCCCGCTACGTTCCGGAGCTTCTGCGCCTTACGGAGGCCGGCAAGGTGAACGCAAGCCCGCTGCTCACGACCCGCCTGCCGCTCGAGGACGGGCCGGAGGGATACCGCCTCATGGCCGAGCGGGCGGAGGGAGTCATCAAGGTGGCGCTCGTTCCGTGATCGACGTTGATGGACTGGAGGCGGCCGGCCAGGGGCACCTGGCTGCCGCCGTCGAGCGCCTGCACGGCGATTCCAGGGCGCGACTGATCGCCCAGATCAAGGCGTTGGATCTGGGCCTGATCACGCACCTGATCTCGACGGTTGCACACGGTGACGCGCCCGTGGATCTTGCAGGGCTGACACCACCCGACGTGGTGCCGGCTCCGTCCAGTCCCGACGCGCCCTCCGAACACGAGGCGCGCCAGGTCGGTGAGCAACTGCTTCGTGACGGGAAGATCGCAGCTGTGCTCCTGGCCGGCGGCCAAGGCACGCGGTTGGGCCACGACGGCCCCAAGGGCGAGTTCCCGTTCAGCCCGGTGACCGGCACCACGCTGTTTGCCCATCACGCTGCCCGCATCGCCGCGCTTCGGCGCAGGTACGGATGCGCCCTGCCCTGGTACATCATGACCTCGCCGCAAAACGATGCGCAGACGCGGTCGTTCTTTGCCGCAAACGACTGGTTCGGCCTTCCGGCCGAATCGATTGGCATTTTCCAGCAAGGCCTGCTGCCCGCCGTCGACCGCACCACCGGCGCCATCCTTCTGGAGCAGCCTGACGCCATCGCCCTGTCACCGGACGGCCACGGCGGCCTGTTTCCGGCCCTTGGACGCAACGGCGTGCTCGACGACATGGATGCGCGCGGCATCACCACGTTTGTCACCTACAACGTCGACAACCCGATCGGACGGGTCGGGCGCGCGGAATTTCTCGGCCATCACCGAACCTTCGGCTCCGAGATGTCCAACATCGTCGTCAGAAAGCGTCACCCGCAGGAGCGCGTGGGGGTGGTCGCCAAGCTCGGCGATCGCAGTGTGCTCGTTGAGTACAGCGACCTGCCTGCGGAGCTCGCCGCGGCAACGGAGGCCGACGGCAGCCTGCGTTTTTGGGCCGGGTCGGTTGCTTCACACGCCATCGAATGCGCCTTCGCCCGTCGGGTGACCGGCGGGTTGCCCTACCACCGCGCAATCAAGCGTGTGCCGTACATCGATCAGAACGGAAATCTGATCGAACCGGATGAGCCGAACGCCATCAAGTTCGAGACGTTCATGTTCGACGCCCTGCCTCTTGCGACTGCGACGCTCAGCGTCGAATCACTGCGACAGGATGAGTTCTCGCCGATCAAGAACGCTGATGGGGACGACTCCCCGGCGACGGTTCGAAGGGACATGAACCGGTTGTACGCACGGTGGCTGCGCCATGCCGGGGTGATGATCGAGGTGTCGCCGGACGGGGACCCGACCATCGATCTCGAAATCGACCCACGGTACGCGCTCGACCCGGACGAACTTCGCGATCGGCTCCCCCGGGGGTTCTCACCGCAACCGGGGACGCCGATCGTCCTGCGCTGATTAGCTAGGCGAGCGCCTTGGCGGGAAGCGGTGGACGCACGGCGCCCACATAGCTTTGGCGATACCACGAACTGTTCAACTTCTGCACCTCGACGCTCTTGCCCGTGCGCGGCGAATGAACGAACCGACCGTGGCCGATGTAGATGCCGACGTGCCCGACCCCTGAGAAGAAGACCAGGTCCCCAGCGCGCAGCTCGGTGCGCGCCACCCGATGGTAGGAGTCGTACTGCGCGTAGGTTGAGTGCGCCATTTGGGTGCCGAACTTGGCATAGACGTAGGCGGTGAAGCCCGAACAATCAAAACCGGCCGGGGTGGAGCCACCCCAGACGTACGGCGTGCCTCGATGGCGAAGAGCTTCGGTGACCACTTGGCGTCGCAGGCTGAGGGCCTGGGATGTGGTCACGGCCTCGGCGGTGCGGGTCTCACCCAATGAATCGACGGCGACAGCATGGGCAAACGCGGGGAACACGGCGGCGCCGACAACAGCGCCAAGAACACGGGTTGAAATGGCCGCACGAGGGCGACCGCGAAGAGCGGCTCGGATACGAGACCTCCAGAAGAGACTGCGGGAAATGGGTCTGCGCCAGGTGGGACATCCACGTCCCAGTCACAGCGGCGCACCCGGTTGCGATCGTTCGAAGGTACCGGCTTCCCAACCTCGCTCAAGGACGGTTGACAGCCTCAAGCGCACCCCTCCGCGGCTGGTGCAAGAGCGCTTGCAGGCGTCGATCACCCGCCGCTAGGGGGATTGCTCCCGCCCCGTCTCCGCGGGGACATCTGTCAGACCGGCGCGTGTTGCATGAGAACCGGCGACGATGAAATTATTGCGAATTGCTGGCGATTCTGCGCAAATCGGCCGGGAGTGTGAAGGTAATTCCTTCTTCACTCGGCGTCTCGCTGCCACCGCGGCGCCAACCGTGGCCCGCCAAGTGGCGCGCCACTTCATCCACCAGCGCTTCCGGTGCAGAGGCGCCGGCGGTCAGCGCAATCGACTCCGCTCCAACAAGCCACTGTGGGTCGACTTCTGTGACGTCGTCGATGAGGTACGCCTTGGATCCGCGCGAGCGCGCGACCTCCACAAGCCGCTGGGAGTTCGACGAATTGGTGGAACCGACCACAAGCACGAGATCGGTACCGCCAAGCACTGCATGCTTGACCGCGTCCTGGCGATTTTGCGTGGCGTAACAGATGTCGCCCGATGCGGGCTCGATCAGCTTTGGAAAGCGGCTGCGCAACACCGAAATGATCTCGCCCATGTCGTCGAGCGACAGGGTGGTCTGCGTTGCCAAGGCGACGTTGTCGGGGTCCGGAACTTCGACGGATGCGGCTTGGTCGACGTTCTCGACGACGATGACACGATCAGGAGCCTCACCGCGCGTGCCGACCACTTCGTCGTGCGTCGCATGGCCGACCAGGAGCACCGTCGCATCGCGTTTGGCATAACGGCGTACCTCAGCATGCACCTTGCTCACCAGCGGACAGGTGGCATCAATAATCCGGAGATTGCGTGCTTTGCACTGCACGTACACCTCGGGGCTGCTGCCATGCGCCGACAGTACGATGATCGCCCCTTCGGGAACATCGTCGGGGCTTGCAACAAAGACCGCGCCTTTTTCCGCCAGGCCGTTGACCACATGCTTGTTGTGGACGATCTCGCCCCGGACGTAAATGGGCGCGCCGTGATCGCGAAGTGCCTGTTCCACGGTCTCGATCGCGCGATCGACACCTGCGCAGTACCCGCGCGGGGCGATAAGTGTGAGTTCTGCCACCGCGCCAGCTTAGCGCCACTGCAACCGAACGCCGCCACTCGAGGGAAGGAAAATGCGCCAATTGGCGCATCAACCTCCGTCGTCACCCAGCGGGCTAGCATTGGGAGGTGCCTCCGTCTGCGAACCCGCAAGCCCTGCTGAACATCGCGCTCGACGCGGCGCGCGCTGCGGGTGCCGTGCTGGTGGAACGGTTCGGCGGCCCGGTTTCCGGTCTGAGCGCCAAGTCCACGCGGACTGATCTTGTCTCTGACGCCGATCGGGACGCGGAAGCGATCATCCTGGGTCGTATCCGCTCTGAGCGCCCGGATGACCTGGTCATCGCTGAGGAGAGCGGCACGTCCGCGGGCCTTCACAATGGGGTTCGCTGGCATGTGGACCCGCTCGACGGAACAGTCAACTATCTGTGGAACATCCCGCACTGGGCGGTCAGTATCCATGCCGCAGACCCGTCCGGTGATCTCGCCGCAGTCGTCTATGACCCGTGCAGAGACGAACTGTTCACCGCAACCCCCGGCGACTGCCGGCTGAACGGCACGCCGCTGCACCTTGAGCCGGCGACTGAACTCGCGATGGCCCTCTTGGCGACCGGCTTCGCCTATGACCCGGTTCTGCGCGCCCGCCAGGCAGCCATCATGGCCGGGTTGCTCGGCAGCGTCCGCGACGTTCGGCGAAACGGTTCCGCTGCCCTGGACCTCGCATGGGTCGCCGCCGGTCGCTTGGACATCTACTACGAACGTGGGCTGGCGATCTGGGACCGCGCCGCCGGCGTCATGCTGGTGCGTGAAGCCCACGGCATCGTTGCGCCACTTGACCGAACCGACGAACTTCCCGACGGAGTCCTCGCCGGCAGGCGCGGCATCGCCGAACAACTCTTGACGAGCCTCCAGCCAGGCGCATAAAGCCAGGCGCGATCACGCGGCCAGCGTTGTGACCGATCGCGCCAAGTGGCGCATTCCCAGCCCCGCGCTCGAGCCGCACCGCCGCGCCAAGTGGCGCAACTGCGAATCTCCTCGTCGTTGCTGACGTTTGAAGGGCTTAGGTGGCCGGCGCGTCGGTGAGTACCAGCCGGAACCGGGCGGTGCGCTCGTCCTTCCCGAACCGAAATCGCAGCACGACATCCATCGGCCGCGTCACGACCACCTCAACCGGCGCCGTGAACATCGTCGTCGTATCGCCCTCGCGCTGCCCGGGAACACGATTTGCTTCGATTTGGCCTTCCAACGTCCAGCAATCGATCGGCTCGGCGTCGAGCGTCTCCAAACGCCCCGAGAACTCGATCCGTTCGTTCGTGTAGCCCCATGGGATCCGCAGCGCAGCGGCGACGAAGAACCTGTGGGTCTGGTCGATGGACCCCAACTGCACGGCGGTGAACCCGCCACCCATTAAGTAGAGCTTCCCGTTCACGACCTCTGCGAAATCCGCCAACAACAGACTGTCAATGGTGGGTTCCATCATCGTGGGGATCCTTCCGCAGACCGGTCTTTCGGCGATGACATGTGCAAAAGGGTAAACGATGCCCGCCAAATCATCGAGATCGCCCAATGCGCCACTTGGCGCGCCTCAAGTTCTGCAGTGCGAAGGCCGATGCACAACCAATGGCGGAATCCACCTCACGGCCTGATCGCGCGCGCCACCTTCTGTGGACAATTGGCGCATTTCTCGTCGGCTTCGCCACCGGGCGTCTGTCGGCCATTCTCGTGGGTATGGCGGACGCCGGCGCAGGCGCAATCGCCAGCGGCGCCGTCGCGTTTGTCCTTGGCTGCGGGCTCCTTGTGACGTCGCGCATCGTGCTGACCCATACCGCGGCCGACGAGGGCCTCGATGCACTGACCGGCCTCGCCAACCGCTCCACCTTTTACGCCCACGTCACCGGCACATTTGACGTGGATCCGAACGCCGCCGGCGCACTCATGCTGATCGACCTCGACCGTTTCAAGGATGTCAACGACAGCCTTGGCCACGAGGCGGGCGATGTCCTGCTGCAGGATGTGGCCCGCCGGATCTCCAGTGTGTTGCGCGACGACGACATCATCGCGCGCCTCGGCGGCGACGAATTCGCCATCTACCTCGGCGGCGTCCCCAACGAGGCAACCGCCACACGCATCGCCCATAAGATTCATGACGCGCTCGCAGCGCCATTCAACTCCGCGGGCATCATCCTCGATGTCGAGGCAAGTGTCGGCATCGCTGTCGCACCGGACCACGGGACCGACGTCCACCGCCTCATGCAGCGCGCCGACGTCGCCATGTACTCGGCCAAACGTTCCAAAGCCGGCTTCGAGGTGTACGACGAAAGCGTCGACCCGCACAGCGCCGACCGCCTGTCGCTCACGGCCGACCTCCGCCGCGCCGTCGACAACAACGAGTTTCTGCTGCACTACCAGCCCAAGGCGCTGCTCAGCGACGGCCGCGTCGAAGGGGTCGAAGCGCTTCTTCGTTGGCAGCACCCCGAGCGCGGCATGGTGCCGCCCGGCGTGTTCATCCCGATCGCCGAAGACAACGGTTTGATGAAGCCCATCACCCTCTGGGTCGTGGATGAAGCCCTGCGTCAGGCCGGCAAGTGGCGCCGCGACGGCCTTGGCCTCACCATCTCGGTCAACATCTCCGTGCAAAACCTGCACGACGCGAGCTTGACCGACGACATTGCGGAACTGCTCAGCAAGCATGACGCCGAAGCCGACTGGTTGCGACTCGAAATTACCGAGAGCGCCGTCATGGAAGGCCCCGAAAGCGCACTGCTTCGTCTCGCAGGCCTCGCCGACATGGGCCTGGAGCTGTCCATGGACGACTACGGCACCGGGTACTCCTCGCTCACCTATCTCAAGCAGATGCCGCTGTCGGAGCTCAAGATCGACCGCTCCTTCGTGCAGAACATCACCGCCGACCAGAAAGACGCCCTCATCGTCGGGTCGACGATTGAGCTCGGACACAGCCTCGGCCTGCGGGTCGTCGCGGAAGGCGTGGAGCGCGAAGAGGACTGGATCGGCCTGCAGATGCTCGGCTGCGACGTCGCCCAAGGATTCTTCCTGGGGCGTCCGATGCCGCCGGAAGGCCTCGAGGCATGGCTGCAGGAAAATGATCGCCCCTACATCAAGGTGACTCCGCTCGAAAGGTAGTCCATGAAGGTGTGGGCCACATTCAAAGAGGGCACGCGGCTGTACCGTGCGCACTTCGGTCAGCTGTTTGTGCTCAACGCGATCACGTTCCTGCCGGCGGCCATCATCGCCTTCGCCATCAGTCGCGAAGCAATGCCGATCGGCAACAGCCAGGAGGCCATCGACCGCTGGGCTACGCTGACCGCGGCGCTGGTGGGAGCCATGATGCTGTGGGGTTTGGTGTCCACGGCGACGCTGCACTACGCGATCGGCGATGCCTATCAAACCGGCCGATGCAATTGGCGGGAATCGCTCTCACGCTGCCGACCGCGACTTCCCGTGTTCGCCGGAACCATGGGTGTGCTGCTGCTCGTCGGCCTTGGTGTTGGCGCAGTCATCTACATGGTCAGCCTTCTCAGCGCGATCGCCGGTCTCATCCTGCTCGTTGCAGCGGTACTCGTCGGAGCGTTCGGTGGAGCGACGTTCTTCACCATCCTCGTCCCGGTCGTGGTTCGCGAAGATGTCGGGGTTCGTGACGCGTTCAAGCGAACATGGCACCTCATTCGCCCGAAACTGCTGACCCTTGTGGGGTTGATGTTCGTCTCCGGTTTCCTGATCGGGATCTGCAATCAGCTGATGACGAACGTGATCGACGGTGGGTTCCAGGCGACGGTCACCGAGCCCACCCAGATGCTCGTGGCAATGTTCGCTTCCATCGTCGTGCCAACTCTGGTGTTCACCCCGTGGACGGTTTCTGTCGTCACGATGGCGTACATCAGGTTGCGCGAGGATCGTGGTGAATCGCTTGATAGCCACACCCCGACCCCCAGCCAAAATCCGCCGCGCATCCCCACGACGGAGGCCCCGGTCCCAGGAGATGGACAAGTGGCGCATCCGTACGCACCCGTCCCCGCCGTGGCAACGGGTCGGTCGATCGACGACGAAGTGCTGGCGCTGCTCCAACTTGAGGAGCCGACACCCGGCAGCCAAACCGCGCTGCCCGCCGACGAACCGACACAAGGCGAGACGAACCAGGCGTTCGACGATGAGATCCTCGCGCTCCTCCAACTCGAGGAGCCGGTGCCTGGCCACGATGAGGTGTCCGCCACTGCCGCGGAACCGACCCCAGCCGCCGATCCATCCGTCAGCCTCGACGACCAACTCTTGGCGCTGCTCGAGATGGACGCGCCAAACGAGCCCGCACACAGCCGTCCGCGCTGGTCCGAGCCACTCGGCAGCAGCTAAAGACGCCTCACCGCGCACGCGGTTTTGCGCCACTTGGCGGGACGGTCGGCGGTGCTGACGTACGCTCCCGCTATCGTGGTCGTCGTGAAGCGCACCAAAATCCTCGCAACGATCGGCCCGGCCTCCGAGTCACCAGAGGTCCTCAAGCACATGATGCTTGCCGGAATGGACGCCGTACGACTCAACCTGTCGCACGGCTCCGTTGAACACGCCCTCATGCTGCATCGGCGTATCCGCCAAGTAGCAGTCGAACTTGGACGTGAGATCGGCACGCTCGTCGACCTGCCAGGACCAAAGGTCCGGGCAGGATCCTTCGGCGAGAGCGGCGTGGTCGTCAACGACGGCATGCACGTGCGACTGACGCCCGGAAACACCGCATCCACAGCCGAGATGATCGAGGTGGACTACGAGGAACTCCTCGACGGGATCACCCCGGGCGACCGCATCTGCTTCGGCGACGGGGCAATCGACGCCGAGGTGACCGCCGTCCTCGGTGACCACCTGCAGGCGCGTGTCATCCACGGCGGCGTGCTCAAAGGGCGGCCCGGGGTGCACATTCCCTCGGAGCGCCTGCGTATCGCAACACCCACGCAAGAAGACCTGCGGATCCTCGATGCGTTCGTGGAGGAAGGCGTCGACATGGTCGCCCTCTCGTTCGTTCGCTCGGCAAGCGACGTGCGACGCCTGGGCACCGAGATCCATCCGCGCGGACCGCTCGTGATCGCCAAGATCGAGACGCGCGCCGCAGTCGAGAACCTGCAGGGGATCATCGACGCATCCGGCGCGGTCATGGTGGCCCGCGGCGACCTTGGCATCGAGTATCCGATGGAAGATGTGCCTCATCTGCAGAAGATGATCATCCGCGAATGCATCGCCCATGGTCGACCTGCGATCACCGCGACGCAGATGTTGGAATCCATGGCCCAGGCCCCGACGCCGACGCGCGCCGAAGCCACCGACGTGGTGAACGCCGTGTTCGACGGATCCTCGGTCGTCATGCTCTCGGGCGAGACCGCCGTCGGTGACGACCCGGTCAACGTCGTTGCAACCATGGCCCGTCTGTGTGAGCGCGCCGACGCCGAGTTCGACTCGCGTGCCTGGGTGCGCCTGGTCGCACCGCTTCGTGTCGGAGAGAACATGCCCGGCGGCGAGGTGTACGGCATCACCGACGCCATGACGAGCGCCGCCGCCCGCGTGGCAGAGGCCGTCCACGCAAGCGCCATCTTGTGCCTCACTCGATCGGGATTCACGGTGCGCGCGATGGCGCGATTCCGACCGAAGACGCCGATCCTCGGTTTCTCACCCGACGAGCGGGTGCGCCGTCAGCTGGCGGTCAGTTGGGGCACCACACCGGTTGCGATGTCCGGGTTCTCCGACAACGAGACCATGGTCCACGAGGCGCTCACGATCACCAAGCGCGACGGCTTCGCGCGCTCCGGCGAAAACGTGGTCGTCCTGGCCGGCACCGATGCATCCTCGCCCGCCACCGACGTGCTTCGAGTGATGCGCGTTCCTTAAGCCCTCATGACGTGAGCTCCGCCAGGAACCAGAGCACCACGAGCCAGATGCCACCGGTGACGAGCAGGGATGGCCGTCCCCAGGATGAGACCCCCGGCGTGGTTGTCGTCGTCACCGTGGCGCAAGGCGCGCACCTCGACTGCGATCAATCTCGCGGATGAGAACGGCAAGACCAGAAGCGCAAGCACGACGAAGATCAGGAGTGCAGGCATCTGCAGCCCAAAGGTCGCACAAACCACAGCAGCCGCGAAGATGATCGCGTTGAATCGCCGCAGATGAACCCGGTTGGTGCCCGGCGTCGCCTGAACCACAGACGGGTTCCACGGTTCGTGCGCAAGTTTCGGCACCGCCGACACCTGCCACGCAGGATGCCTTGCCACCGCCGAATGTGCCTGCTTCGAAGTCCACCCAAGCACGCGGCACGCTACGAGTGTCGCATCGTCTCGGCTCGCCCCGAGCGCGCGGAGCTCGTCGAGCAGCGCCGAGTCATCCGCGCCGTTTGCGACCGCTGCACGACCCACAGCAATCAGTTCAAGGCGTCGCCCGGCGCGGGTGCGCTGATCGTCGGTGATCGCAAGCGTCACGAGTAGCGTCGCCTCTCGCTTCGTCGGGTGGAGCGCCAACACGTCGCTAGGAAGTGTAGACCGGCCGCCTGCAAATGCAGATGGTGACTGCTCGGTCCGTCAGCCGTGAGGTGAAGCCGGGGACCGTTCGTCCGCACTCCCGTCGGTCCAAACACCCCCCACAAATGCGGAGGGCCCCGCCGAAGCGGGGCCCTCGCACAACCATCTCCTGTGTGTCGCGAAGGCGGGCTAGGCCTCGTCCTTCAGGCGACGAAGCACCGTCTGAAGGATGCCGCCGTTGTTCAGGTACTTCAGCTCCGCCTCACCGTCGATCCGGGCAAGCGCCTGGAACGATCCGGTGCTGCCGTCCTCGCGGGTGAACTCCACCGTCAGGATCTGACGGGGCTGCAGGTTCTCAAGGCCCGTGATAGTGAACGTCTCGTGGCCCGTGAGCCCAAGAGACTCGGCGTTCTGGCCATCCACGAACTGCATCGGGATGATGCCCATGCCCACCAGGTTGGAACGGTGGATACGCTCGAACGATTCGGTGATGACGGCCTTGACGCCAAGCAGCAGGGTGCCCTTGGCGGCCCAGTCGCGGCTTGAGCCGGTGCCGTACTCCTTGCCGCCGATCACCACGAGTGGCACACCGTCGGCCTGGTACTTCATGGAGGCGTCGTAGATCGACATCTCTTCGCCGTCCGGCAGGTGCAACGTCCAGTTGCCTTCCTTGCCACCCACCAGCGCGTTGCGCAGACGGATGTTGCCGAAGGTGCCGCGCATCATGACCTCATGGTTGCCACGACGCGATCCAAGGCTGTTGTAGTCCTTGGGTGCGACACCCTTCTCGGTCAGGTAGCGACCGGCCGGGCTGGTGGTCGCCATCGAGCCGGCCGGGCTGATGTGGTCGGTGGTGACCGAGTCGCCGAGCAGGGCGAGCGCCCGTGCGCCGACAATGTCCTTGACGCCCTGGGGATCCGGGGTCAGGTTCTGGAAGAACGGCGGCTTCTGGATGTAGGTCGAGTTCTCGTCCCACTTGTAGATGTCGCCGGTGGGGGCGTCCATCGACTTCCAGTGCTCGTCACCTTCGAACACGCTGGCGTAGTTGCTTGCGAACACCTCGGGGCCGATGGCGTCGGCCATGACGGCGTCCACCTCATCACGGCTCGGCCAGATCTCGGCGAGCATGACCGGCTTGCCGTCCTTGTCGACACCGATCGGATCCTTGGTCAGATCCAGGTCGACGCGACCGGCAAGCGCGAACGCCACAACCAAGGGCGGCGAGGCCAGGTACGCCGCACGCACCTGTGCGTGGACGCGACCCTCGAAGTTGCGGTTGCCCGAGAGCACCGCGGCAACGACGAGTTCGTTCTCGTCGATGGCGTTGCCGATCGGCTCCGAGAGCGGACCGGAGTTGCCGATGCAGGTGGTGCAGCCGTAGCCGACCAGGTTGAAGCCAAGTTTGTCGAGCGGCTCGGTCAGACCGGCGTTCTCGATGTAGCTGGTCACCGCGCGCGATCCCGGCGCGAAGCTGGTCTTGACGTGCGGCGGGGTGGTGAGCCCACGCTCCACAGCCTTCTTCGCGATCAGGCCTGCGCCGATCATCACCGACGGGTTGGACGTGTTGGTGCAGCTGGTGATCGCGGCGATCGTGACGGAACCCGATCCGAGCGGGAACGTCTTGCCGTTCTCCGTGACCTCGACCGTCGGGTAGGCGCCGTGATGGAGCCCCTCGGGGTAGTTGTGGTGGAACTCCGAGCCGACGTGCGGCAGCGTGACGCGATCCTGCGGACGACGCGGACCGGCAAGGCTCGGCACGACTTCGCCCATGTCGAGCGACAGTTCCTCGTCGTACTGCGGCGACGGACTGTCGGCGGTGACGAACAGGCCCTGGGCCTTGGCGTAGGCCTCCACCAGGGCGACCTGATCGGCCGAACGGCCGGTGAGGGTCAGGTAGCGAAGCGTCTCGTCGTCGATCGGGAACATGCCGCCGGTTGCGCCGTACTCGGGCGCCATGTTGGCGATGGTCGCGCGATCGGCGAGCGGCAGCTTCGCGAGGCCGGGACCGTGGAACTCCACGAACTTGCCGACCACGCCGTGCTTGCGGCACATCTCGGTGATCGTGAGGACGAGGTCGGTCGCGGTCGCGCCCGAGGGCAAGGTGCCCGTGAGCTTGAAGCCGACAACCACAGGGTTCGGCTGCGCGAGCGGCTGGCCGAGCATGCAGGCCTCCGCCTCGATGCCGCCGACGCCGAATCCAAGGACGCCGAGGCCGTTCACCATGGTGGTGTGCGAATCGGTACCGACGAGCGTGTCCGGGAACGCGGCCAGCTCACCCGCCACTTCGCGGCCGATGACCACGCTGGCCAGGTACTCGACATTCACCTGGTGGACGATGCCGGTGCCCGGCGGGACCACGCGGTAGTTCGAGAACGCCTGCTGCGCCCAACGGAACACGGCGTAGCGCTCGGCGTTGCGCTCGTACTCCAGCTCCACATTCTGCTCGAACGCCTCCGGCGTGCCGAAGCGGTCAACCTGCACCGAGTGGTCGATCACCAGATCGACCGGCACCAGCGGGTTGATCTTCTGCGGGTCGCCGCCCAGGTCGACCATGGCGTCACGCATGGCGGCGAGGTCGACGACGCACGGCACACCGGTGAAGTCCTGAAGGACGACGCGGGCAGGCATGTACGGAACCTCGACGGCGTTGCCGGAGTTCGGCGTCCACCCGACGAGATTCTTGACGTCTTCCTCGGTGACGAACTCCGTGCCGCAGTTGCGCAGCACGTTCTCAAGCAGCACCTTGACGGTGTAGGGGAGTCGGGCCAGGTCGGCGCCCGTCGAGTCGAGACGCCAGATGGCGTACTGCTTCCCACCTACGTCGAGGACGGACTTGGCTCCAAACGGGTCGTTCGCGCTCATGCGGCTCCTGAAAATCGTGGAAATTCCCTGGACAGAGAACGTTACCCGACGGTCCGCAGTCGTCGAATACCCCGGCCCCTATCGGTTACGGCGCGCCCACCGTGACCGGACGACCGTCTCAGGCCGGTCACCCCTTGCCATGATTTGGCGATTAATTTGTTCGCCACGTAACCTTTGGGAATGGAGGAAGCCCCCGTGTCCGCCGATGCTCCACGTTTTGCGCCACTTGGCGCGCGCGAGGAGCGCACCGCCGACTGGCTGCACAAGCGCAGTCCCAGGGCGAGTGCCCTGCTGATCGGGGTCGTGATGGCGCTGCTCTCTCTGGGCGTGTGCGCGCTGATGTACTGGCTCACTGGAATCCGCGCCGAGGATGCGAGAACCGCGACAGCCATGTACGCCCTGCCCTTCATGATTCCGATGACCTTCGCACCCATGGTCTTCGTGCGAATCCTCCGTATGAGCAAGGCGCTCTTTGACCGCACCGATGAGCTGCAGTCGGAGGTGGAGCGGCGAAAGGCGGCGGAGCGCCAGCTCGAGATTCTTGCAAGCGTGGACGACCTGACGCGGGTTGCCAACCGCCGCGCCTTCTTCATCCACGTGTCGACGCTGGCCGACGACGGTCGCCCAGCATGCGTTGCCGTCATCGACCTGGATAACTTCAAGGCACTGAACGACACACTCGGGCACGCCGCCGGCGACGACGCCCTACGAGAGTTCGGCGCGATCCTTCGAGCGACGGTGGCTCGTGATGCGATCATCGGGCGCCTCGGCGGCGAGGAGTTCGGGGTTGTCATGCCCGACCACGATTGCGACGGTGCGCGGGTCTCCATGGACCGACTGCGTGAGACGCTCGTTGCCAGCAGGGTCCAAGTGACCGCGAGTATCGGCGTCACCGACTGGTCTCCCGCCACCGACGACAGTATCGACGCGGCACTTGCCCGAGCCGATGTCGCGCTCTACCGTGCAAAACAGCATGGACGCAATCGCGTCGAAGTCGTCGCCCGCAACGACGACGCCGTGGGCACGAGCGATCTCGCTCCTCTGGCGCGACGCGGAGACCACGACGTTCAAGCAGAGCCTCCGTCTGACCGATAGGTGAAGGGTGACTGTGGCACCCGACAGTGAACGGCAGGACCGGCAACGCGCCGACCCCTCGCCATCGCTGTCGGATCCTGGTCACCCTGCGCGCGCACAACGGCCACGACGTTGGAGGGCCGCCGCCGCAATGGCCGCCGGCACCGTCGTCGGCGCTGCTCTTGGCACGCTGGTCTTGTGGGCGAGTGGTCAGTTCGTATCGACCACAAGCGCGCTCATCAACATCGCCCCTGCCGCGGTCCTCGGCACTCTGGCGGGCGCCGCGATCTGGGGGCGGGAAAGGCAGCGCGCGGCCACAGCCCGAAACGAACAAGACTTGGCGGCGGCGCTTCCGGCAGCCCCGCGCAATTCCGTAGCGACACTTCCCGAACGGCCCGTGCTGAACCGCCGCTCGTTCTTCGAACGTGCATCGGATCTCTCATCGGTGAACACAGGTGAACATTCCGTCGCGGTGATCGACGTCAACCGCCCGAACGTGCTGAGCGAAGACTCCGGCGAGATACTTGAGGACCCCACCTCCGATGCGTTTGGACGGATGGTGATGGCGGCGCTCGACGCGGATGCGATTGTCGGACGCCTCGCGACCACAGGGTTCGGACTGGTGCTGTTGGACACCACACCCGACGGCGCGCGCTCGGTGTGCGAGGCGATCCGCCGCCTCCAACCCCATGGGATGGAAACGATCACCCCAAGCATCGGTCTCACCAACTGGCACGCGGGCAGTGAGAGCATCGATCAGGCGCTTGGACGGGCTGAAGCCGCCTTGTATCGCGCAAAACAGCGTGGCGGGCAACGCATTGAGGTAATCCGGCGCGACGACGACGGCGCAAGCCTCACGAGCGATCTGGCACCGGTCTCGCGACGGTAGCGCTCCCGCGCTCCCGAAATAGTCTCGTTCCAGGGACTTTGCAGGCCCGCCAGCCGCAGCGATGCGCCACTTGGCGCATTTTCGGCGATTCGGAGGCCAAGTTGCGCCACTTGGCGCGTTCGAACCGCTCCCGGCCCAAAGTTGCGCCACTTGGCGCGTTCAGACCACGCTCAGCCCAAAGTTGCGCCACTTGGCACGTGCGAACGGCTCCCAGCCAAGATTGCGCCACTTGACGCGCTTTCGGCGATTCGGAGCCAAAGTTGCGCCACTTGAGGCGTCTCGAACCGCACCGGCCAAAGTTGCGCCACTTGACGCGACTCAGACCGACGTCGTCCGGCGGCATCTGCCGGGTGAGTGCAACAACCTGGCGTGGGGTGCACAGCATCGGTCATTGGGCGCACGGCGCTGGACGACGCGGTCAAACGATCGACGCGTCCACGCGCGCACTCGCGACATCTCGTTGAAAGGATCGACGGTCGACGACGACGCGCCGACCGTCCCGCTCAGTGGCTCAAACGCTTGTACTTCATCCGTTTCGGCGTCGCAGCATCCGCACCCAGGGTCTTGCGGCGGTGCTCCTCGAACTCGGCGTAGTTGCCCTCGAACCAGATGACCTCACCGTCGCCCTCGAACGCCAGGATGTGGGTCGCAACACGATCGAGGAACCACCGGTCATGGCTGATCACCACAGCGCATCCGGAGAAGTTCTCAATGGCATCCTCGAGCGCGCGCAGCGTGTCGACATCCAGGTCGTTGGACGGCTCGTCGAGCAGCAGCAGGTTGCCGCCCTCGGCGAGCATCTTGGCCAGATGCACGCGGTTTCGCATACCACCCGAAAGTTGCCCCACCAGCTTCTGCTGATCGGCGCCCTTGAAGTTGAACGATGCGACGTACGCGCGGGAGTTCACCTCAACCTTGCCGCCAAGCAACATGATGTCCTTGTTGCCGGAAATCTCTTTCCACACCGTGTTCTTCGGATCAAGCGCATCGCGCGCCTGGTCGACATACGCGAGTTGCACGGTGTCACCGACGCGCAACGACCCGCCGTCGGGCTGCTCTTGCCCGGCGATCATGCGAAACAGCGTGGTCTTGCCGGCGCCGTTCGGGCCGATCACGCCGACGACTGCCGCCTTGGGCAGCGAGAAGGCAAGCCCGTCGATCAGGATCCGGTCGTCGAATCCCTTCACCAGGTCAGCGGCCTCCACCACGACGTCACCGAGCCGGGGCGCCGGAGGGATGCGGATCTCAACCGCCCCACGGGACTCGACCTGCGACTCCTCGGCCACCAGCCGCTCGTAGTTGGCAAGGCGCGCCTTGCCCTTCGACTGGCGGGCCTTCGCGCCTGAGCGCACCCACTCGAGCTCGCGGGCGATCGCCTTGCGACGTGCCGAGCCCTCCTTCTCCTCATGGGCGAGACGGGCTTCCTTCTGTTCGAGCCACGAGGAGTAGTTGCCCTTCCACGGGATGCCCTTGCCGCGATCGAGCTCCAAGATCCAGCCGGCGACGTTGTCCAGGAAGTACCGGTCATGGGTGACCGCGACGATGGTGCCCGCGTATTCCGAAAGGAATCGCTCCAACCACCCCACCGATTCGGCGTCCAAGTGGTTGGTCGGCTCGTCGAGCAGCAGCAGGTCCGGCGCCGACAACAGCAGGCGTGCAAGGGCGACGCGGCGACGCTCACCACCGGAGAGTTTGGTCACATCGGCGTCGGCCGGGGGCAGACGGAGCGCCTCCATGGCGACGTCCACCTGACGGTCGAGGTCCCAGAGGTTGTCGCGGTCGATGGCCTCCTGCACCTCGGTGAACTCGTCGAGGACCCGCTGCATCTCGTCGGCATCAAGCGGCTCTGCAAGCCGACCCGACAGCTCCCCGTAGCGATTCAGCAGGTCGCGCTTGGGCTGGACGCCCAGATCGACGTTGCCACGAACGTCGAGCGCGGGGTCGAGTTGGGGCTCCTGTTCCAGCATCCCGACGGTCGCACCCGGCGCGACCTCGGCATGCCCCGACGACGGCTGCTCCAGCCCCGCCATGATGCGGAGCACCGTCGACTTGCCTGCCCCGTTGTTGCCGAGCAGCCCGATCTTGGCGCCCGGAAAGAACTGCAGGTTGATGTCTTCGAGGATGCGCTTGTCCGCAAAACTCTTCGACATCTTGTACATGGTGTAGATGTATTGCTCGTCGGCCATCCGGCCATCTTAGTGGTGGCTCCGCCGACCCCGCCGGATACGCTTGGGGTGTGCGCATCGGTGTTCGTCTGCCCCAGTACGGCTCCACATGGAGCGAGATCCGCGACACGGCGATCCAGTGTGAGTCTCTGGGGTTCGACGGGCTGTGGGTCAACGACCATTTCCAGTCGCCCGGACGGCGAAAGAACGACGCCACATTCGAGGCGCTCACCACACTGGCGGGCGTCGCCCAACACACGAACCGCGTACGTCTGGGCCTCGCGGTGCTCGCGGCTTCCTACCGGTTCGCACCGGTGGCCACCAAGGCGCTCGCCACCATCAATGCCATGGCACCCGGCCGCCTGGTCGTGGGGCTTGGCAGCGGTTCAGACCGAGCCGAACACCACGCCTACGGAATCATGTTCCCACCACCGCTTGCGCGAACGGCACGCTTGGAGCTCACGATCGAGGTCATGCGCGCAATGGCCGCGAACCCCGACGGCGCGAGTGTCGACGGGATGCTGAACGACGCACCCAACCATCCTGCGGCCAACCCGCCGATCTGGGTGGCCGCACACAAGCGCATCGGCCTCACCATCGCCGGTGCGATGGGTGACGGCGTCGTGGCCGCGTTCACCACGCCCGCCGAGTTCGCCCGTCGTCGCGCAATCGCCGACGAAGCGCGCCTCGCCGCCGACAGACCGCCGCTCGCGTGGTGCCTGTACACCTTTGCGCTTCCGCTCGTGGCGGAGACCGACGGGTGGCTCGCCGCGCAAGCAACCGCGCTCGACAGCACCCCGGGCGCGATCCGCCGCTGGCTGGCGGGCACCGGGATCGTGGCACCGCCCGATGAGCTGCGCGATCAGCTGCGCGAATTTGCTGCGGTGGGCGTGACCGATGTGGTGATCGCCTCCCCCGATCGCATGCCCGCGGAGGCATGGGATGCACTCGCCCAGGCGGTGCTGTGAGTTCCGTCTCGGTGAACCTGAACGACCTGCTCGTCGTCCGCCACATCCGCGCGGGCCACGGGGATTCCCTGGCGGTGATCGACGACACCGGCAGTTGGACCTTCCGCGAGCTCGACCATGCTGCGGGCGCCGTGGCAGACATCCTTGCCGCCAAGGGGGTCGGTGCCGGCGACCGGGTGGCGCTCGTCCTGCCCGACAGTCGAGCCTGGTGCGCGACGTTTCTCGGCGCCACCCGCATCGGGGCGATCTGCGCGCCGCTTGAGCCGGGCGGACGTCACCTTGACGTGACCCTGCAGGATCTGGCCGCCGCCATCACCGTCGCCGAGCCGTCGGCGGACCTCCCGGCGGGCACACGGTCAATGGTGGTGGACGTCGACGAGCTCGCCGGTTTGCCTGCGCTGCCGGTGGGGGATGTTGCGCCGACCACACCCGCCTACATGATCTTCTCCTCCGGCAGCACCGGACGGCCGAAGGGCGTCGTGCACGCGCACAAGGATTTGGCAGCGAGCATCGACGGGTATTCGGTGGAGGTCCTCGGGCTGGTGCCGGCCGACCGGTGCCATTCGGTCGCCAAGCTGTTCGCGTCACTCGGCTTCGGCAACGGCTTCTTCCGGCCGCTCGGACGCGGTGCAACGATCGTGCTGTTTGCCGGCCGGCCGACGGTGCGCAGCGTCATGCGGGTAGTGGCCGACCACAAGGTCAGCGTCCTGACCGGGGTACCCACATTCTGGTCACAGCTCGCGACGTTCCTCGAGCGCCATGACCAGCCCCGCCCGCTTGCCGACGTGCGGGTGGCCGTGTCGTCCGGGGACAGCCTGCCGGCGACAGTCCTGTCGCGCATGATCGAGCGCACCGGGGTGGAGTTGCTCGAAGGCCTCGGGTGCTCGGAGTGCAGCAACATCGTACTGTCGACACGGCCGGGGCACCCCATGCCCGGCAGGCTGGGAACCATCGTCGGCGGGGTCGAGATCGCACTGCGCGACGAGGAGGGCCGCGAGGTTGCCGATGGCGCACCGGGACGCCTGTGGATCAAGAGCCCGTCCAACACCACCGGGTACTGGGCACGTCCGGAGGAGACGGCGGACGTCGTGCACGGCGAGTGGATCAGGATGGGCGACATTCTTCGCCGCGACGATGGCGTCTACCGGCACTTGGGGCGTGTCGACGACATCTTCAAGGTCGATGCCCGCTGGGTCAGCCCGATCGAAGTCGAAGGTGCGTTGTACGAGCATCCGGCCGTGACCGCGGCGGCAGTCGTGGCCTACACCGACGAGGCCGGACTCACTCGCGTCGGCGCGGCTGTCACCACCAACCAGCCCGCGGGCGAGGAGTTGGCAGCGGACCTTCGACGGCATGTGGCCCACCGCCTTGCGCCGTACATGGCGCCGTCGCTCGTCAGGTTTGTGGAGGATTTGCCGCGAGGGGCAACCGGCAAGGTGGACCGAGGGGCAATTCGCGCCGCATTTGGGGCAATTTCAAGTATTTGAGACTTGGGTTCGCGGGACCCGTGACCGATAGATATCGGGACGCCACTGGACGGCGTTCTCCCGCACCGAAACGGATTTCACCCACGTGTCGACCATTCTCCTCGCCGACGACGATCAGCTGCTGCGACTGATCATGCGCGAGCGCCTCGAGCGCGCCGGCCACGAGGTGCTCGAATGCGGTGACGGATTCGCGGCCCTTGAGATCGCCATGGACGAGCGGCCGGAGTGCCTGGTGCTCGATGTCATGATGCCGCTCGCACGTGGCCTTGAAGTGGTGCGGCAGGTGCGACGCCAAGAGGGGTGGAACCCCGGCATCGTCATGGTCAGTGCGCGTACCAAGGCGACCGACCGGCTGAACGCACTCGACGCCGGCGCAGACATCTATCTGGAAAAGCCGATCGTGCCGGACGCGCTCGTGGAAGCCGTGACGCGCGTCACGGTCGACCGCGTTCCGACGCGGATCGTGGACGTCCTGGGTCCGGTGTGGGCGACGCTTGCCATGGACCGACTGCTGTCTGCGGCGACCGACCACTCGATCTCGGAGCGCGCGGGGGCGCTGACCGCACGCTTTGCCGCGCAGATGCGGATCGTCCTCGGCAGGCAGGGTCCAGCCCTCCCGTCCGGCCCGGTCGCGCTGCGCGTGTACTGGGAGCAGGCGCTCCGGCAGCTGATCGCCGACGCCACCGATCCTGAGATTCCAACGTTCGCGGATGTCCGCGTGCCGGATGTCGGCATGCTCATGCGCAGCCTGTCACCAGCCGACCTGGCACCGCCGACCGGCGCCCAGTCGCATGTGTGGGCGAGCGTCTTGTCACGTGTGCTCGAAGCCGCCGCGCCGCCTGAACCGCTCGGCGCCGTGCAGGGGGCGTTTACGACGTCGCTCGAACATGTGCTCGGCATCGGCACGTCGGCTGACGACCCGTGGGCCAGCACGCTCGGTCTGGTCCTCGGCGAGTTCACACCGGTCAGCGACGTGGCCGCCGAGGACCTGTTGGCGTCGGCGTTCGAAACGACCCTCGGCAACGTGCTCGGCATCCATTCGGGCGAGAACGACCACTGGGCCCGCACCCTGGCGCAGGTGCTGGCACACCGCAGCCCGTTGGACGGCGCAGCGGAGTCCCACATCCAGGCGCGCGTCGGCAACATTTTGGACGCGGCCATGGGCCGTCGTCAAATTGCGACGGTCGCCGCTTCGACCGACCTGTGGCAGGCGACGATGACCGAGGTGCTTCAGGGGCAAGACGGTGTCGTGCGCATTCCAGACGTGCGGGAGGTTCTCGCACGTGAGCACGACCGGATCGGGGCTGGGCGATGATCGCGTTGCTTGCCGTGGAGGACGTCGTCTTTTTGGTGAGTCTCAGCGCGATCGCGGTCGGATGCCGCGTCGCACTGCGCCGCGCGGACGATGCGCAGTGCCCTGCAGACCGGAGTGCGATTGGCACGAGGACCGGGAATCGAGCGCGCTCGTGGTAGTCGCACTGGTCAAGCCGCCGCTCATCATCGCGGTCGTTCTCGGCCTGTTCACGGTCATCATCGTCGGATGTCTGGCGGCGATCACGGCTGCCAAGTTCACGCGCGAGCGGCGCTGGCGCCTGGACGCTCCGGTGCAAGAGGAGCTTTCGGCGCTTCCGGCCGCCGTGGCGCTCGACGAGGTCGCACCACCCGCGCCGATCGATCCGCGCGCTCGACGCGTTGCGCGCGACATGGTCATCGACGCGACCTTCGCGCTGGACGGAGAGGCCCGAACGAGGGCGATCAGGTGGTTTGAAGACAACGGCTTCGTCCAGGATGCCATCTGGCACATGGAACACTCCAAGTGGCGCGGCATCCGCCCGGCGTGCGCGTTGCGTCTTGGCAGGATGCGCAGCCCGCTTGCCGCGGACGTCCTTGCAGAAGGACTCCGCGACCCCGACTACCGCGTGCGTGACACCTGCGCCACGGCGCTCGGTCGGGTGGGCTCCAAAGATCATGTCGATGACCTGGTGGATGCCCTGGCGCGACGCGACGTCCCACGCGGCATCCTCAGCAACGCGCTGCTGCAGCTGACCCCCGAGGCAGATGCGGGACTGATCGCCTGCCTCGACAATCCAGACGCCGCGGCCCGTGAGCTCGTGGCACAGGTGCTCGGCATGCGCGCCGCAAGTGGCGCGGTGAACCGGCTGATGGAGTTGCTGCATGACGAGGCGGCGCCCGTGCGACGTGAAGCGGTGCTCGCGATCGGCGGAATCGCCGCCCAAGCATCAGTGCAGGTGGATCCCGCACCCCTGTCCGCCTTGCGCAACGACGACGCATCCATCGTACGGTCCGCGGTCGCGACCAGCATCGGCACGATCCTCGGCGACGACGCGGCCCCGATTCTTTCGGAAATGTGCCGCGACGTCGACTACTGGGTCAGCCACCGCGCAGCCGAATCGCTGTGTCGCCTGCCAAGTGGCGCAACCTTCGGGTGGGAGGTGCTCGCCGGACTCGACAACAGCGCTCAGGGGCGTCAGGCGAAGGCCGCATGTCTTGAGTGGATGGAGCGCACCGGCGGGATCGAGCGTCGCATCGAGGAGATCATGGAGCGCGGCGACGACGCGGATCTGATCGTCACCTTGGCCGTCCTTGAGGAGATCGGCTCGCGTGCATGGGGAGACCTGTTTTCGACGGTGCCGTCGCGTGCAGGCATCCCGGTTGACGCCGAGGAGGTCGCGGCGTGACGATTCTGGTCACAGTTCTTCTGATCATCGCGGGAATCATCGCCTTCTATTTCGCGATGCTCGGCGTCGCATCCATCTGGATGACCGCCCTCGCCGGCGTCGAGGTCTATGACCATGCGCTTGACCGCAAAGCGGGGATCGACGACGACCTGTTCACCTCGCCGCTCACGCCGCCGGTGTCGGTGCTCCTGCCCGCGTTCAACGAATCGGCTGCCATCGTGGAGTCGGTGGCGTCCCTGCTTGGACTGCGCTACCCGGAGTTCGAGGTCATCGTCGTCAACGACGGGTCCAAGGACGACACCTTGCAGCAGGTGGTGGAGGCGTATGGCTTGGAGCCGCTTGATCGCAATCCGCCGAACACCTTGGTGACCCAGCCGATCCGTGGGATCTACCAGTCACGCGCATACCCGGAGTTGATCGTCATCGACAAGGAGAACGGCGGCAAGGCCGACTCGTTGAACGCCGGCATCAACGCCGCCCGGTACCCCTTGGTGTGCGGAATCGATGCCGACTCGATTCTGGAGCCGGACGCACTGCTGAAGGTGGTGGAGCCGTTTGTGCTGCGCCCGGATCTGATGATCGCGACCGGCGGGATCGTGCGGATCGCCAATGGATCCTCGTTCGCCCGCGGCACATTGTCGAAGGCGGACTTGCCGAAGCGCTTCATCGCCGGCTTTCAGGTGATCGAGTACATGCGCGGTTTTCTCGTCGGTCGCTGCAGCTGGAGTCGCCTGAATGCGCTGCTGATCGTCTCGGGCGCCTTCGGCCTGTTCAAGAAGAGCACAGTGGTTGAAGTCGGTGGGTATGCGCACACGATCGGTGAAGACGCCGAACTGGTTGTGCGGATGCAGCGCACGATGGTGGAGCAGAACCGCCCGTACCGCATCGAATTCGTCGCCGACGCCGTCTGTTGGACCGAGGCCCCCGAAAGCCTGTCGATCCTGCACCGTCAGCGCACCCGCTGGCAGCGCGGCCTGTACGACACGTTGAAGCGCCACCGCACCATGCTGTTCAACCCGCGCTACGGCGCAATCGGCACCATGGCCCTGCCGTACTTCCTGCTGTTCGAGCTCCTCGGCCCGGTGGTCGAAGGAATCGCCGTGGTGCTCACCATCATCATGTGGGCGGCCGGCCTGCTGAACACCCAGCTGCTGCCGTTCATGTTGCTCACGATGCTTGGTCTTGGCCTTGTGCTGTCGATCGGCTCGATGGCGCTTGAGGACATCGTGTTCCATCGGTACCCACGTTGGAGCCACCTGATCCGGATGACGTTCCTCGCGATCGCAGAGACGATCGGGTTCCGTCAGA
Organism: uncultured Actinomycetes bacterium; assembly: GCA_937871165.1. Lineage (GTDB taxonomy): Bacteria > Actinomycetota > Thermoleophilia > Miltoncostaeales > Miltoncostaeaceae > CALMEC01. The sequence continues at coordinate 6,665 of CALMXK010000197.1, read as the reverse complement.
TCAACTCGTGGTGGCGCATCGAGGGTCTGTGGCAGGCCATTCGAAACCAGAACTCGTGGGGCACGATGACCCGCACCGGCGCCGCCGCCGGCCAGCGTCAGAACTTCGGTGGCGGACGGTACTGGTCCCTTCGCGACGAGGTGGCAGCGCACATCGCCACCTTCGACGATGGCACGTCCGACACCGCCGACGCCACCGCCTCGCACGATGAGGAAACGACGTCGGTCGACCCCCCGGACGCCGTGGAGACTCCAACCGACGAGCGCCAACCGGTCGGTGCCACGGCCTGAACCTCAGCGGCACGCGGATGCGCCACTTGGCGCGCCGCCACACCGTTGCGCCACTTGGCGCGTTCGAGGTCGGCCCGGGGCCACGTTCAACCCCAACTTGCGCCACTTGACGCGATCGAACTGCATTCGCGCGTTTTGGCACGTCCACGCGAGTTGCGCCACTTGACGCATCCTGACGGCTCCGCCACTTGGCGCCGCCACCACACGACCCAAGTTGCGCCACTTGACGCGAACGGCCACGATGCGCCCCACTGCGCCGCCCACGCGAGTTGCGCCACTTGACGCAATTCCTGACCACTGGGCCACTTGGCGGCCCCTCGGCCGATGCGCCACTTGGCGCAACCGGGTCCATGCGCCACTTGGCGCGTTCGCCGCCTCGCCGCCGCCGGCGGACCCCCACGCCGCGCCTGAGCGGCGGGCGCCTCCCAGAAGTGCAGCGGGGGCGGCTCGAAAGCCGCCCCCAAGAGACCCACAAGAACACCGCGAACCGCTACTTGCCGGCGTTCTCCGCAACGTACTTCGCGACATCGGTGATCTGCTGTGCAGACAGCTGTGCCTTGAACGAGGGCATAGCGCCGAGACCGTTGGTCACGATCTCATTGACCCGAGCTTCCGTCGGCTTCAGCGTGTCGAAGTTCGGACCGATCGTGCCGGTCGCACCCGCAGCCGCCAGAGTGTGACAACCGTTGCAGCCTGAGGATGCGAACACTGCCGCGCCGGGATCCGCCGGAGCAGTGGTCGTCGGGGTCGTAGCAGCCGCAACCGGCTCCTCGCCACCCTTGACCGCCAAGATCAACGCCGACGCGAGAATCGTGACCACGACGCTTCCGAGTGCCAAACCAGTGTTGGCGTTCGGCCCGAGGCGCTTGGTCTCGTTGATGAGACCACCATCGACGTTCTCGGGATCCTCCACAACACCGCCCGCACCCTGCAAGGTCCGCACCATGTTGTAGACAAACAGCAGCTGACCGATGATCAGGATGACGACGGCGACAACAGCCAGCTCGTTGAGCGTGTCGTACTTGTCCAACGGAATGGCGAAGCGACGTGGTGATCCACGAAGACCGTCGATCATCCAGTACGCGGAGCTCAGCATCTGCCCCCAGAAGGTCAACCAGATGTGCCAGTTGCCAAGGGTGTTGCTGTAGAGCTTCTTGCCGGTCATCTCCGGGACCATGTGGTACAGCACCGCGAAGATCACCAGACCGATGTTCAGCAGCGCCATGTGATGGAAGTGCCCGACGATCCACATTGTGTTGTGGACCACGACGTCCGACTTGATCGTGGCGTTGATGATGCCCTGAAGACCCGCGAGCACCCACGACAGCAAGCCGAGGAACAGCGCCAGCGATGCGGCGTTCCAATGGAACCGCGAGCGCAGGACGGTGAACGTGAGGCTGTAGATCGAGAGCGCCGACGGAATGACCAAGCTGAAGGTCATCGGCTGCATCAAGGTGTTGATCAGACCCTGGTGGGTGTGATCCGGGTAGTCCAGGTAGACGTGGTGCGCCCACACCAGGACGTTCGCAATGACCGCGACGGTCCAGGCGACGGCGATCACGCCACCGGCGACCAGCGGCCGCTTGGCGTACTTCGGGATCAGGTAGTAGTAGACCGCGACTGCCGGGAAGAGCAGCAGGTAGACGACCGGATGGCCGAACCACCAGAGGATGTTCTTCGCAAGCAGCGGATCGACCGACAGATCCGGGTTGATGATCTGCACCAGGTTCTGGACCAGGAGCACCGCCAGCGGCACCGTCGCGATGATCATGTCGATCGCGATGACCGTGAGCGGGATGACCGGGAACGGAAGCGGCTTGCTTGTGGGGAACTTCTTCTTCCACAGGTAGCCGAACCCGAGGGCCATGCCGGTCTTCGTCAGGAACCCGTCACGCTCGGCGCCGAGTCCCGGGCCGAGGACGGTGTGCCAGATGCCGATGCACCACGTGATGATGGCGACACCTGCGAGCAGGACGCCGGACACGAAGATGAACGAGGCCGTGTTGCTCCACACGCCCGCCGGGTGGAATGGCAGCGGGTAGAGCGCCACCCACGAACCGCCGAACTTCATGAACAGGGTGCTGATGACGATGAGCACGACGCCGACGACCATCGACCAGAAGGTTGTGGCGAACATCAGCGTGCCGAACTTGCGCGGTTCGAATCCGAGCTTGGCGAGGATCCAGATCGACGCACCCATAACGGCGAAGGCGCCCCATCCGACGAACGCGCCGAGACCGTGGACGGTCATGATGGCGTAGTAGTACTCGTCAGACATGCGGCCGAAGTCGGCGAGGCTGTTGCGAAGCGCAGCGCCCATCAGACCGGCCACCAGGAACAGCAGGGTTGAAACCAGCAGGTAACGGAGTGTCCATTTGCGAGCAATTGTCACGGCGTCACCTCGATCGAGTTAAGCATGATGTGGTGACCGACACCACAGTATTCAAGGCACACGACCGGGTACTTGCCCGGCTCCTTGAAGGTCCAGACCACACGCTGGGTGTGCTCCGGGACGATCTGCGCCTGGAACGCGACGCCGCCCGTGGGGTACTCGACCCCAAAGCCGTGCGTCGTGTCCGCCGAGGTGAGGGTGAACTCGACCTGCTGTCCGACCTTGACTGTGGCCGGGGTGATCTGGAAGGCGAACTGCCGACCAATGACTTCGACCTTCTGCGCGTCTGGCCCGGCGCTTTCGCCATAGGGGACGAGGAAGATCGTGAGGAGGAGGGTGGTGACCAGGAAGGCGACGACGATCGCGAGCCAACCCTTTTCGCGATGCGCTGCTTTTTCCGGGTCAATGAACTTGCGCTCACCACGCGTCGACTTCCATACGCCAATGGCGATGATGCAAGCGATGATCGTGACGGCGCTATACGAATATGCGATGAATGTGGCTGTAGGTCCCATTGGTAAAGAAAAATGCCGAATTCTCGAGAGGGACGCATCCGCGTGGATGCGGAGGGAGGTTGCGGGGAACTACTGAGAGGCCGGGTTGATGGCCCGAACCCCCGATATTCCCCGAAAGAGCTGGTATTCGGCAGCCTGCCCCCACGTCCTTTGCGGGGTCGCACGGATTGCCCGCCCGCGTGGTCAACCGGCGATACGTATCCGCTGCGGATGGGTGTAGGCGTTCGAGGTGGCCCCTCGTGCGAAGCCGATCAATGTGATGCCGACACGATCGGCGAGATCCACCGCAAGCGACGACGGTGCCGACACCGCCACGATCACAGGAATCCCTGCAGCCGCCGCCTTTTGCACCAGGTCGAACGATGCGCGACCCGACACGACGAGCACCGTCCCGCCCGCCGGCAGGCGATCATCAATCAAGAGGTTGCCGATCACCTTGTCGACCGCGTTGTGGCGACCGACGTCTTCTCGCACGCACAGCGCGGTCCCATCGGCATCGAACAGTCCCGCGGCGTGGATGGCGCCCGTCCGGGCGAACACGGGTTGATGGGCGCGAAGCCGTTCTGGAAGCGACGCCAGCATCTGCATGTCGAACGTGCTGTTCTCATCGCGCAGGTCACCGCGAATCATGTCGAGCACATCCTGGATGGAATCCGCCCCGCAGATCCCGCAGCTGGTGCTGGTCACCACGCTGCGTCGCCCGTCGACATCGACGCCCGGCGCCATCACCAGGTCGATGGCGTTCCCCTGCGAGATGGTCGACCCCGACCCTCCCGAGCAGCGGTACGCCTCGACGACGTCGCGCCGCCCCTGGATCAGCCCCTGTGAGAACAAGAGCCCGTGCACCAGTTCGATGTCGTGTCCGGGGGTCCGCATCGTCATCTGTCGCGTCACGCCGCCGATGCGAATCTCAAGGGGCTCCTCCACCACCAGCGTGTCGACCCGCTCACCGGCTGGGCCGTGTTGGAGACGCACGATCTTTCGGCGTGTGGTGCGAATACTCACTGGAAGCTCCCGGTGCGCGGCGACTCGAACGGGTCCATTACCGGCGCGGCACCGGGCCGGCGCCGGCCGCTTCCAGACGGATCACCACGGACTTCGATGCCGGCGTGTTGGACACCTCGGCGGTCGCGTCAAGCGGCACCAACACGTTGGTCTCCGGGAAGTAGGCGGCAGCGCACCCGCGGGCGGTGGGGTATGACACGACGCGAAAGGCGTGCGCCCGGCGCTCCTCGACACCGGCCGGCGTCGGCCATTCGGAAACCAGATCGACCCGATCGCCGTCGGACACACCGAGTTCCCGCAGATCAGCCGGGTTGACAAAGACCACCCGGCGCCCGGCGCTGATACCGCGGTAGCGATCGTTCAACCCGTAGATCGTCGTGTTGAACTGATCGTGGCTTCGGATGGTCTGCAGGATCAGGCGGCCCGGCTCCAGGTGCAGCACCTCGATGGGGTTGGTGGTGAAGTGCGCTTTGCCGTCGGCGGTGGCAAACTGGCGCGCGTCGCGCGGACCGTTCGGCAGCGCAAAGCCGCCGGGGGTGGCGATTCGCTGCTCGAAGTTGTCGAAGCCGGGGACGACCCGCTCGATGTGGCCGCGAATGCGCCGGTAGTCGCCACGCATGGCGTCCCAATCGATGGCACCCACCGCGCCGACTGTGCGCTTGGCGATCTCGCAGACGATGGCCACTTCGCTGTGCAAATCCGGGTCCGCGGGCTCCAGGCGCCCGCGCGACGCGTGGACCATCCCCATGGAGTCCTCGACGGTCACCACCTGCTCGCCACCGGCCGCGATGTCCCGTTCGGTGCGCCCCAGCGTCGGCAGGATGATGGATTGCCGACCGCAGATGGCGTGCGACCCGTTCAGCTTGGTCGAGATGGTGACGGTCAGATCGAGGTTGCGCACGGCGGCTTCGGTGACCCGCGAGTCCGGGGTCGCCCGGATGAAGTTGCCACCCATTCCGATGAACACCCGTGCCTGGCCGTCGCGCATTGCGCGGATCGCATTCACCACGTCCAAGCCGTGCTCGCGTGGCGCCGTGATGGCGAACTCCCGATCGATCGCATCCAGGAACGCCGCGGGCGGGTGTTCGTTGATGCCGACGGTGCGGTCGCCTTGCACATTGCTGTGGCCACGAACCGGGCAGGCGCCCGCGCCCGCGCGGCCGATGTTGCCCTGCAGCAGCAGGACGTTGACGATCTCCCGGATCATCGGCACCGACTGACGGTGCTGGGTCAGACCCATGGCCCAACACACCACTACCGACTTGGCGGTCGCGACCATCTGCGCGACGCGTTCGATCTGCGCCCGCTCAAGTCCGGTGGCGGCATGAACGTCATCCCAGTCGATCTCGGCGACATGTCGGCGGTACTCGTCGAATCCACTGGTGTACTGCGCGATGAACTCGTGATCCAGCACGTCCTCGCCGGCATCGTCCGCATCGATCAACAGCGCACCGACCGCCTGGAAGAAGGCGAGATCCCCGCCCAACCGGATCTGGCAGTACTCGTCGGCGAGCTCGGTTCCCTTGCCGATGACCCCGCGCACGCGCTGCGGGTTGTGGAAGTTCGACAGGCCCGCCTCGACGAGCGGGTTGATCGCAACGATGCGCGCGCCGTTGTCCTTGGCGCGCTCCAGGGAGCTCAGCATCCGCGGGTGATTCGTTCCCGGATTCTGTCCGGCGATCAGAATCAGGTCGGCGTTCTCGACGTCGGCAAGCGTGACCGTGCCTTTGCCGATCCCGATGGTCTCACCGAGCGCCGACCCGCTTGACTCGTGGCACATGTTGGAGCAGTCGGGCAGGTTGTTGGTGCCGAAGGCGCGGACGAACAGCTGGTAGACGAACGCGGCCTCGTTGGAGGTACGCCCGGAGGTGTAGAAGATCGCGTCGTCGGGGTCGTCGAGCGCACGCAGGTTCTGCGCGATCAGGTCGAAGGCGTCATCCCACGCGATCGGTTCGTAGTGGCGCGAGCCCTCCCGCAACACCATCGGCTCGGTGAGGCGCCCTTGCTGGCCCAGCCAGTAGTCCGAGCGCTCGGCCAGCTCGTCGATCGAGTGGGCGGCGAAGAACGCGCGGGTGATGCGGCGGGTGGTGGCCTCCTCGGCCACCGCTTTGGCGCCGTTTTCGCAGAACTCCGCCAGGTGCGGGTGTTCCGGATCGGGCCAGGCGCAGCCGGGGCAATCAAAGCCGTTCGGCTTGTTGGTGTGAAGCAGCGTCTTCGCCGCGCGCACCACGCCCATCTGCTCGGTTGCGACGCTGAGGGCGGCCGCCACACCGGGGATTCCGGCGGACCAGTCCTTCGCCGGGCTGACGCGCAGGCCCTCGTCGCCAGTGTCGGTGGTCGGTGCGCGTCGTCCCATTGTCGGATGTTGCCTGTCCGAACGGCTCGGGGCCTGTCTCTTATACACATCTGACGCTGCCGACGAGCGATCTAGTGTAGATCTCGGGGGTCGCCGTATCATTAAAA
>CALMXK010000196.1 GCA_937871165.1 uncultured Actinomycetes bacterium | reverse complement strand
GTGGCCCGATGTCGACGCCCATCGACCATTCGGGGATGGCGTCGCTTGGAACAACCTCCAACTGCGCACTGGCATCGAACTTGTCGGCCACCAGGACATCGGTGGGAAGCTGGATCGTGCAGTTGACCCGCGACGAGCGCTCCAGCAAACCATGCGCCATTTTCTGTGTGGCCTCGTCCTCGTGCAGCGACTTGCCGACGGGATCGCCGAGCGCCGCGAAGAACGTGAAGCACATCGCGCCACCGATCAGGATGCGATCACAGCGATCCATCAGATGCTCGATGAGCGGCAGCTTGTCCGACACTTTGGAGCCGCCGAGCACGGCCACGAATGGCGAGCGCGGACGCTCCAGAATGCCGCCAAGGATCTCGACCTCTTTGGACATCAGCAGACCGGCCACCGACGGCAGCAGATGCGCGACACCTTCCGTGGATGCGTGTGCGCGATGCGCCGCGCCGAAGGCGTCGTTGACGTAGTGAGTGAATCCGGCTGCGAGATCCTCCGCGAACTCACGGTCGTTCTTCTCCTCCTGCGGATGGAAGCGGAGGTTTTCGAGCACCACGACCTGACCGGGCTGCAGCGCCTCCACCGTGGCGCGCACGGTGTCGCCGACACAGTCGGAAAGCAACTCGACGGGTTTGCCGAGTAGCTCACCCAATCGGGTGGCGGCTGGAGCCAGTGAGAGCTCCGGCACGACCTGCCCTTTGGGCCGGCCCAGATGCGAGCAGACGGCCACTGCGGCGCCATGCTCGATCAGGTACTTGACGGTCGGCACCGACGCCGCGATGCGCGTGTCGTCGGTGATGGTCGTTCCGTCGAGCGGCACGTTCAGGTCGGCACGCACAAGCACGCGCGTGCCGGCCCAGTCATGCCCGGCGGTCGTGATGTCTCGAATGGCCATGGGCGACTAGGCCTCGAGCAGCTTCTGGCAGAGCTCGACGACGCGGCAGCTGTAGCCCCACTCGTTGTCGTACCAGCTCACGACCTTGACCGTGGTGCCGTTGACCATGGTGAGCGCCGAGTCGACGATCGATGAGTGCGGGTCACCGACGACGTCGGCCGACACGATCGGATCCTCGGTGTAGGCGAGGATGCCCTTCATCGGGCCCTCGGCCGCAGCCTTGAGCGCCGCATTGATCTCTTCGACGCTGGTCTCGCGACCAACTTCGCAGGTCAGGTCCACGACGGAGCCGTCCGGAACCGGTACGCGCATGGCGATGCCGTCAAGCACACCCTTCAGGTCCGGCAGCACCTCGCCGATCGCCTTTGCGGCGCCGGTGGAGGTCGGAATGATGGAGAGCGCTGCGGAGCGCGCACGACGAAGGTCGCTGTGCGGGTAGTCCAGAATGCGCTGATCGTTGGTGTAGGCGTGCGTGGTCGTCATGAATCCGCGCTTGATGCCGACCAGGTCGCGAAGGACCTTGGCGACAGGGCTCAGACAGTTGGTCGTACACGACGCGTTGGAGACGACGTGATGCACCGCGGGGTCGTACTCCTGGTCGTTGACGCCGAGGCAGACCGTGAGATCCGGGCCCTTGGCCGGGGCGCTGATGACGACCTTCTTGACGCTGCCGCGAAGGTGGGCGGCGGCCTTGTCGCGGTCGGTGAAGAAGCCGGTGGACTCCACGACAACCTGGACGCCGAGGTCGTCCCACGGAATGTTGGCGGGGTCGCGCTCGGCGAACACCTTGACCGGGTTGCCGTCGATGATGATCTCGCCTTCACCGAGTTCGATGGTGCCCGGGTAGCGCCCGAACACCGAGTCGTACTTCAGCAGGTGGGCCAGGGTCTTGGCGTCGGTGATGTCGTTGATCGCAACGATCTCAATCCCGTCGTCCTTGCTGCGAGCGGCGCGGAACACATTCCGCCCGATCCGCCCGAATCCATTGATGCCGACTCGAATGCCCATGCTTTGCTCCTGGTGTTGGCTGGGGCGATGCTTCCTCCACCCTACCAACGTCCGAAGCGCCTGAAATGCTGGGCTCGTGGTCGGGCGCACTCTTGTATGCATGTCAGTTGCCGCCGTTTCCCTTGCGGGGTGCGGGGACGCAGGCATGTCGCCCGACGACAAATCGGTCACTACGCAGACCCGTTCAGGGTGGACGACCAGTCCGGCCGCGCCCCCACCGACCGGCCGTGTGCGCGGCCAAGTGCTGCGCGGCCCGGTGGTCTACGTGAGTGACGGCGACACGATCGGAGTTCGACTGAACGGCGTGGTCACGCGCATCCGACTGGTCGGTATCGACGCTCCGGAGTCGAAGGATCCAAATGCGCCGGTGGGATGTTTCGGCCCCAAGGCGTCGGCAATCGCGCAGCGGTTGTTGCCCCGCGGCACCTCTGTGACCGTGGTCACCGACCCGACGCAAGACCGTCACGACAAATACAACCGACTGCTCGCCTATGTGTTCACGGCGAACAACCCGGTGTCGGTGAACGAGCAGCTGGTAAGCGAGGGCGCTGCGCGCGTCTACGTCTACCGCCGCAAGCACCCACCCCGACGCCTGGGCAAGCTGCGTGCCGCAGAACGCCAGGCGAAGGCCGCCGGGCGCGGTCTTTGGAGCGCCTGCCCCACCGCCCGATGACGGTCGAATTGCCATTTGGCACTCGCCGAGTGCCAAATGGCAATAACCGCTCCTTCAGATGCGTCGCGGCACCGCGTGCACGCGAGAGCGAGTGAGCACGAAGGCTCCGACCGCCGCCATCAGCGGCACGCCGATGACGAGGACGGCCAACACCACCCACGGCACGCCGTAGGTCAGCTCGTTGTCGGCGGCGCGCATGACGACGTATGGAAGTGCCAAGCCCGGGGGAACCGCGAGCAGCATCGCGACGAACGCCAGACCGCCAGCCTGCCAAGCATTTTGGCGGCGGCGTTCCGATGGTCCGGCGCCAAGCGCCACAAGCGCGGTGCGCTCGTCCCGACTCTCGGCATTCAGCAGGAAGAGCCCGACGGCGACAGTCAACAAACTCAGAACGATGCCGATCGGCAGGATGATCGCGTAGACGATCCGTTGGTAGTCGTCGGACCGAGCCGAGCCGATCGACGACACATTCACCCATACGTCATCGGTCGCCGTGCTGAGCGCGGCGCCAAGATCGCCGCTCACGAGACGATCGATCGATGCCGACTGATGGCCGGAAAACGGCGTTGATTGAGTCACGAAGCCGACAGTTTGAGCGACTCCGATGTGGAGGCCCAGCGTTTGTGCGGTCTGCGGACTGATCCACACCGGCGACCCGACTCCCACCGTCTGAACGAACTCAGGTGGTTCGATGGTCATGAGGCGGGATCGATACGTTGTGAGCCACGAAAAATCACTGCCCGACGCAATGACCGCACCTGACCCGATCATCGCGACGATCTTGCCGTCCGCAAGGTGACGCGCAATCGCCTGGAGATCGAAGGGTGCGAGCACACTTGGATCGACCACGGTGAACGTGGAGGCGGAGCCCGTTCCCACGGCTGTGTGGAACGGGAAGCATGTCGTTTGCGGGGAGTGCATCAACGGGGCGACCTCACGACGCAACAGTGCGAGCGTGTCCTCGCAGGACACATCGCGCGCCTTGCCCGTGGAAACGTCCCGTCGGTCCATGGACAACGTGATGGACCCCCTGTACACGGGATTTGCGGCCGCCTGCACCCGCTGATCGTGGTCCACCGCCAAGGCGTAGGTGGCGCCGCCAAGCGCGAGACATCCGGCCGCCATGATCGCGGCTGCCATGGGTCCACTGCGACTGCGCTGACGTGCGAGTGAGCGCAGGGCAAGTCGTTGGGACCCGCGTGCACGAGAGCCGACGCGCTCGAGTTTGCCGATCAGGTACGGGGTGCACATGACGACGCCGGCGAGCGTGAGTGCAACGGACAGGATCACAAGCATTGATCGGTCCTGGGAATCGGCGCCGACGGCTGCCGCCGTTGCGAAGCAGCCCGAGACAAAGACGACGACTCCCGCCATCGGAAGGTGTGCGCGCACCGCCGGCAGCGGGCGCCGGCCGGCAAGCGCAGCCAGTACGGACACTCGTGCCGCAGCTCGTGCAGGACCGATGGACGCGATGAGGACGATCACAACGGCAGCCACCGTTACGATCAGGATGTCCTTGACCGAGAACTCGAGCGACCCCTCAATCGTCCCGGTGCGACGCTCGACAAAGCCGCGCGCCAACGGAGCCGTGCCGATGCCGACGCCAACCCCGACCACCGTGCCGATCACCGCGACGATGAACGCATAGAGCGCCACTCGCAGCCCCGCCGCCGTGCCCGATCCGCCGCCTGCGCGCATCACACCGATCTCGCGCATCTGCCGCCGTGAGCCAACCGACAGCGCCGCCGAGATGATGAGCCCGAAGGCCGCCAGACCCAACGTGCTCAACAGGTACAGGTAGACGTAGTCGCCGTTGTCCCGTCCCCAGGCCGTCTGTCGCAGCACGTCATCCCGGAACGCCACGCCCTGGTACTTGGCGCGTTGGGCGGCTGTCACCGAGCCGCTGATCTGGACAAAGAGGATCGTGGACTGCGTCGCTGACGGGGCGAGGGTGCCTTTGACCACCACCTCACCATGTGTCTCAATCTGTCCGATTCCAACGACTGTCAACGTGAGCTGTGGCCGGATCAAGTCGAGCGTGTCACCGACGTGAAGGCCGTACGCACGTTTGAAGCTGGACGTGACGACCACCTCACCGGGCTCCGAAGGCCAGCGTCCTTGGTCAAGCTGACGCATCTGGTTGAAGAGCGGATCTGAAGCGTTGACGTCGGCGATCGTGACTCGACGCCGAGTACTCCCGTCGGGCGACTGTATAAGCCCACGCACCGAACGCAACGGTACGACCCGCCAGCCCGGCTCGCCGGCGAGCGACTCCGCCAGCCCGGTCGACGACGGGGCTTGGTCCCCGAAGGTGACCGCGTCGGCCCGCCCCATCTGTCGTGTCGCCGCTTCCTCGGGCGTCTCGACGGCGGTATGCATCCAGGTCGAGACGAACACGGCGGCGGCAACGGGGATCGCCACCAGCATGATCGTCAGCAAGGCGCGCCCGGGATGGCGTCGCAGGTCGCGCAGGGACAGGCGACCGATGGCCTTGGTGGCGCTCATGAGCGCACCGCATGTGCCGTCGTGGCCGTCACGTCGTCGACAACCTGGCCGTCGCGCAGCCAGATCACCCGATCGGCAAACGAGGCCACACGCGGTTCGTGGGTCACGACGAGTGCGGAGACGTTGCCGCGATTGGTCCGGTCGGCGATCAGTTCGATGATCTTCTCGCCGGTGACCGTGTCCAGGGCGCCCGTGGGTTCGTCAGCGAGCAGCAAGGGCCTGTCGCCGGTCAACGCTCGGGCGATGGCCACGCGCTGCTGCTCACCGCCGGAGAGGTCGTCCGGATAGCGATCGAACTTACGGTCGAGCCCGACTTCCACAAGCGACTGCTCGGCGACAGCCCGCGCCGCGCGCGATGAGGAGCCGTCAAGTTCGAGCGGAAGCATCACGTTCTCGACCGCCGTCAAGGTTGGCAGCAGATTCAACTCCTGGAAGACGATGCCCACCTGGCGCCTGCGCAACGTGGCAAGTCCACGCTGGTCGAGTCCCGCCAAGTCGACGCCGGCCACCACGATCTGTCCGGACGTTGCCTCATCCAGTCCGCCTGCCAGGTTGAGCAGCGTCGACTTGCCGCTGCCACTCGGCCCCATCACGGCGACGAGTTCCCCTGGGGCGATCTCGATGCTGACGCCGTCGAGTGCGACGACCTGTGCCGGGCCGTTGCCGTAGTCGCGCCGCACATCGCACATCTGAAGTACCGGGGTCATGCGTGCTCCTTCGGGGTGGAGTTCGTCGTGGGGTGATCGGTCGGGTGGTGCATGAGCCGCTCCTCGCAGATGTCGAGCCAGCGAAGCTCGGATTCGGTGATGGCGATCAATGCGTCGAACGCCAGCCGCTTGGCCAGGTCGCCGTTGACGTTCGCGTCGCGAAGTTCACGACGCCGGGACTGGAGCGTCGCCATGCGTGCGGCACGCTCCGTACCGACGACGGTCAGTGGGTTGATGCCGGGTGTGCCAATCGCGACCAGCACCTTCAACATCAATCCGTCGCGTGAGGGGGTCTCGTCGGCGGATGGAAGGTTGAGATAGCGATCCAGCTCGTCCTGCCCGGAACCGGTGATCGTGTAGACCCGCCGCCCGTCGGTGTCGGCTTCGCCGGCAGCCTCGACCAGCCCGTCGCGTTCCAGACGTTCGAGGGTGCTGTAGACCTGCCCAATGTTGAGCGTCCACACACCTGCGGTGCGTGCTTCGAATTCGCTCTTCAATTGGTAGCCGTGCCTCGGCCCCGCAGCAAGCAGCGCCAAAAGCCCCTCGCGAACCGACATTTACGGCCCTTCCCTTGGGTACATACGCAGTATGCATACCTGTCTCTTATACACATCTGACGCTGCCGACGAGCGATCTAGTGTAGATCTCGGTGG
>CALMXK010000195.1 GCA_937871165.1 uncultured Actinomycetes bacterium | reverse complement strand
GCATACGAGATTCGCCTTAGTCTCGTGGGCTCGGAGATGTGTATAAGAGACAGGGTTCTCACCCTCCTTGACCCGGTCGATCACGTTCTCCATCGGATCGGAGATCGTCCGGTTGCCGGCCGTACGGGCCGTGATGTCGAGGGCCTGAAGGATCGGCACACCGGACGCGGTGAGCGTACCCAGCGTACGGGTGAACCGGGCCACGGCGACCTTGCGCACGATGTCGCCGATGCCCATGGGCACCCTCAACTTGAACGCGTCCCAAATCTTGCGTCCGCCGTCGCTGTTCTTCCAACGCTTGAAGGAGTAGACGATGGCAAAGCCACCGGCCGCGAACAGGTACCAGTATTTACGACCATTGTCCGACAGCGTCACCATGAACTGCGTCAGCGCCGGGAGCTTCGCACCCAGGTCGTCGAACATGTTCTGGAACACCGGGATGATGAACAGGATCATCGCGACGAGGATCAACAGCGCGAAGCTACCGATCATCACCGGGTACACCATCGCGGACTTGACCGTCCGCTTCAGGTGATCGTCCTTCTCAAGCTGGATCGCGACGCGATCGAGGACCTCTTCGAGGTTACCGCCGACCTCGCCCGCGCGAACCATCGACACGAACAGGTCGTTGAACACCTTCGGATGCTTCGCCATCGCCACAGACAGCGCAGTACCGACTTCGACGTCGCCGCGGATGGCGACGATGGTCTCCTTCAACTTCTTGTTCGAGGACTGATCCTCAAGGATGTACAAGGCGCGAAGCAGTGACAGACCGCTCGAGATCATGGTCGCAAGCTGGCGGGCCATGACGGTGACGTCACGGGCCTGCACCTTCGCAAAGCGATCCAGGTTGATCTCGAAGCCGCCGGATTTCTCGTCCAGCTCGACGACCGACAACCCACGCATCCGCAGTGCGGCGGCGGCAGCGGTCTTCGACTCCGCATCGACTTCACCCTCTGTTGTGACACCCGTTCTGTCGCGTGCCGTGTAGACAAACGTTGTCGCGCTCAATGTGCCCTCGCCGGTCGTCCGTTACCTTGACCCGGGCGTACTTGCCCGGCTGGTGCGCCTGTGGTGCCGATAATGCGACGAAGCTCGTCGGGGCTGTGGCAACGTTCAAGCGCCATGTTGACCGCCACCTTGCCCTCGCGAACGAGGTCGGCCAGGTGGGAGTCCATCGTCTGCATGCCGTGGGCAGAGCCCGTCTGCATGACAGAGTAGATCTGGTGGGTCTTGCCCTCGCGAATCAGGTTGCGCACAGCCGGCGTGGGATTCAAGATCTCACACACCACCGTACGTCCACCGGTCGTGGTGGGGATCAACTGCTGACAGCACACGCCCTGCAGCGAGTTGGCAAGCATGACGCGCACCTGGTCCTGCTGGTGCGGCGGGAAGACGTCGATCACACGGTCGACGGTCTGCGGAGCATCCGAGGTATGCAAGGTGCCGAAGACCAAGTGACCGGTTTCAGCCGCGGTCATCGCGATCTGAATGGTCTCAAGGTCACGCATTTCGCCGACGAGAATGACGTCCGGATCCTGGCGAAGCACAGAGCGCAGCGCGTTCTGGAAGCCGTGGGTGTCGGCGCCAACCTCGCGCTGGTTGATCATCGCCCGCTTGTGGCGGTGAAGGAATTCGATCGGGTCCTCGACCGTCATGATGTGGACCGCGCGCTTTTCGTTGATCTCGTTGATCAGCGAGGCGAGCGTGGTCGACTTGCCGGAACCGGTCGGACCGGTCACGAGAACGAGGCCACGAGGCTTCACCGTCCAGTCGTTGAGCGACCGCGGCAGTTTCAGCTCGTCAAGGGTCTTCAGCTTGGTCGGGACCAGGCGGAAGGCGGCACCCAGCGACGCGCGCTGGTAGTAGGCGTTGACACGGAACCGGGCGCGCCCGGGAACCGCGTACGAGAAGTCGATCTCGAGATCCGTCTCAAGCCGCTGACGCTGACTCTGATTCAAGATGCCGTAGACCAGCTCGCGGGTGTCCGGCGGGCGGAGCACGGGCATGTCGAGGCGTTCGAGCGAACCGCTCACACGGATGGTGGGCGGCGAGCCCACCGAGAGGTGGAGGTCGCTCGCGCCGCGCTCGAGGACCTGAGTGATGATGTCTGCGAAATCAGCCAAGGCTGGTGGTTCCTTCCTCGGTCGCACACCCGTCAGGCGTGCGACGATCCTTATGCGACGGTACGGGCAAGTTCCTCAAGTGTTGTGCGACCCGACAGGACCTTGATCAGTCCGTCTTCGCGCAGCGTCCGCATGCCTTCCTTACGTGCCTGAGCGGCGATCTGCGCGCCCGAGGCCTCCTGCAGCGCCAGGTGACGGGTCTCCTCACTCATCGTGAGGAACTCGTACAGACCGACACGACCCTTGTAGCCGTTGCTGCACTTGCTGCAGCCGGGCCCTGCTTCATAGATCGGAGCGGGATCGGGCAGACCACGCGGAAGCGTCTTGGTCTCACCGATCTCCATCAGCTGCTTGTGCGACACCGTCGTCTTCACACGACACTCCGGGCACAGCTTTCGTGCAAGGCGCTGGGCCAGGATGCCGATGATGGCCGACGCCGACAGGAAGGGCTCGACACCCATCTCCGTCAGGCGCGGAATGGCGCCGGCGGCGTCGTTGGTGTGCAACGTACACAGCACGAGGTGGCCGGTGAGCGCCGCTTCGACGGCGATCTGCGCCGTCTCACGGTCACGAACTTCACCGATCATCACGATGTCCGGGTCACAACGAAGAATTGAGCGAAGACCTGCGGCGAACGTCAAACCGGCCTTCGTGTTCACCTGAACCTGGTTGATGCCCTGCAGGCGGTACTCGACCGGGTCTTCGACGGTGATGATGTTCTTGCCCGGCTCGTTCAGCTGGTTCAGCGTGCCGTACAGGCTCGTGGACTTACCGGAACCGGTCGGGCCGGTGATGACCACCGCGCCGTACGGGCGCTTGTAGGCCTTCTCATAGACGGCGAGCACATCGGGCTCGAAGCCCACCTGCCCCAGCTCGAGCATGACGTTGCTCTTGTCCAGGATGCGAATGACGATCTTTTCACCGAACACCGTCGGCAGGGTCGCGATACGAAGATCGAGCGCCTTGCCTCCGACGTTGATGCCCACGCGGCCGTCCTGCGGAGTACGCCGCTCGGCGATATCCAGGTCGGCCATGATCTTGATGCGGCTGGCGACACCACCCGCCATCTGACGCGGAACCTGGGTGATCTCCTTGAGCACGCCATCCACGCGGAAGCGGATGAGCATCGAGTTCGCCTGCGGCTCGATGTGGATGTCCGACGTGCCGTGGTCGACGGCCTGACTGATGATCCAGTTGACGAGCTTGACGACCGGCGCGTTGTCGGTCTCGTTGCGCAGGTCGTCGACGCTGCCCGCGCTGATGTCCTCGTCATCGACGATGCCGATGATGTCGTCGACGCGGTTCGTGCTCGCGAGGAGCTGCTGCACCTCTTCCTTCGTCGCGCGTGCCGGACGAATCGTGTGGCCGCTGACGATCTGCAGGTCGTCGATGCCCTGAAGGTTGGTGGGGTCCACCATCGCCACGACGAGCATGCCGTCGGCGTCGAAACGCACCGGAATCGCCTGGTAGCGGCGAGCGGTCTTCTCATCGATCAGCGATGCGACCGAGGGATCGACCCCGTCCTTGGCGTTGAAGACGCCCATGCCCATCTGCAGGGCCATCGCACGGTCGATCTGATCGCGCGACACCTTGCCGGCGGCCATGAGGATCTCGCCGAGCTTGCGTCGATCGGTTGCCTGGCGGGCGAGTGCCGCCTCGACATCCTCGGGCTTGACGAATCCGAGTCGGATCAGCGCCTCACCGAGTGGCACGCCACGCACCTGTGTGGTGCGTGCGGCCGACGATGCTCCTGAGAGGCTCTTCGACATTTGCGGTCGCTGTGGGGGCTTACTCGACATGCCGGCACCGCCGGGCGCCCTGGAGGCAGTTGATCCCGGACGTGGCGGGGCAGGTGGAGAGGCTGGGGCTTGATTGCTCATCGTGAGGTTGGATCGGCGCGTTCGGCATGAACCTTTACGTTCCGGATGTAATTCCGTCGCCGATTGCGGGGTCGTGATCGGCGACACCGGGACGCCACGCCGATGTGATCGCGACCAGGCACGGTCTCGACCCTCGGCACACGCTCGTCAACCGCCAAGCCACGCCACGCCGACACCCGCTCAGGCGGTCGTACGCCCCCGCTGTGCGGCCAGTTGGATGGCGTCGGGAATGCGGTCGATTCCAAGGACTTCGTCGACGATCGCCGCCTCGACGGCCGCGCGTGGCATGCCCCACACGACCGAACTCGCCTCATCCTGTGCGATGACCCGTCCCCCGGCCGCGTGCAATGCGACGAGGCCGTCACATCCGTCACGACCGATACCGGTCAGGATCACCCCGAGCGCACGTGGACCGTAGACCGCGGCGACGCTTGCAAACAGGGGCGTCGCGGACGGTCGATGCCCGCCGATCGGGGGGTCGTCGATCAAACGAAGACGGGAGTCCGGGCCAACGGACAGGTGCGACCCGTTCGGCGCCACGAGCACAAGCCCCGGCTGGATGCGCTCACCCGCCGTGGCGAGACGCACATCCAGGTCGGTGACGGAGTCGAGGTAGCTCGCAAATCCCGCGTCGAAGCCGTCGGCGATGTGTTGCACGAGCAGACACCCGACCGGAAGCGACGCCGGCAGTCGGCGAAGGATGCCGCTCACGGCGGCAGGCCCACCGGTGGACGAGGCGATGGCGACCAGATCAATGCGCTCGGCCCGCGGACGAGCGGTGGTCGTGATGGTCTGCGGCGCGGCGAACTCGTGGGGGCGATGGCGACGCGTGACCATCTTCAACCCGGAGACCGACCGGATCGCATCCACGAGTTCACTCGCGATCGCATCCGCGCCGGGTGCACCGAGGCCGACGGGCTTTCGCAGCACCATCAAGGCGCCGGCGTCGATGGCGCGAAATGACCGGGCGATCTCCGCGGGCTCGTGGGCGCTCACCATAATGATCGGCTTCGGGGTGCTCTCCATGATCCGGGTCGTGGCCTGGTAGCCGTCAAGCACGGGCATCCGGATGTCCATGGTGATCACGTCCGGATCGAGTGTCGCCACCAGACGCAAGCCCTCGGCACCGTCGCGCGCCTCCCCCGCCACCCGCATGTCCGGCTGCGCGCCGATGATGTGGGCGATCAGGCGCCGTGCAACGGCGGAATCGTCGACGACGAGCACACTAAGCATGGCGTGACCGCTGGATGGTGATCAGCCGAGCCACTGTTTCAAGAAGCCCTTCCTGACTAAACGAACTCTTCACAATGTACGCGTCTGCGCCGGCTTCCATGCCACGAACCTGGTCGTCTGGCGAATCAAGGGACGTCACGAGGATCACCGGAACCTGGCGGAGCGCACTGTCGGCGCGGATCTGCTGGGTGAGCACGAGGCCGTCCATGTTCGGCATATTCACTGTCTCTTATACACATCTGACGCTGCCGACGAGCGATCTAGTGTAGATCTCGGTGGTCGCCGTATCATTAA
>CALMXK010000194.1 GCA_937871165.1 uncultured Actinomycetes bacterium | reverse complement strand
GATACGGCGACCACCGAGATCTACACTAGATCGCTCGTCGGCAGCGTCAGATGTGTATAAGAGACAGCCTTTGCCAACCGTTGAGCGAACGCCCGCTGCGCCTCGTCCGGCGTGGAGTGCGACCGGCGCACCTTCTCCCACTCCTCCGCCTGTGTCGCCCCGATGAATGCGAACAGCTCAGCCGTGTCCAGCCCCAGCTCGGCCGAGAAGTCGTCGTCGCGATCAGCTGCATTGCCGACCTTGACCCGCGTGTACCCACCGGCGGACAAGAGCGACTCACAGATCGCCGTCTCGAACGCATGCTCAGAGGGTCCCGCCATCGCACGAAGAGTAACCCTGCCGACCACGCACCCGCAGCCGCGCGGGACACCCGTCGACGGTCAGTCGGCCTTGGGAGTGGGCGCGGGCGGAATCTCGACCCCGAAGTCGTCGGTCTGCGGCGTGTACGGCACGGCAACCTCCGTGCCGTAGTCGTCCACGACCTTACGCCAGGGCCGGGGAGAGCTGGCGGGGCTGAGCGTGCATGAATGGTTCACTGTCGGGCTCCTCTCCCGCTGCGCAGGTCGCGCCCGGGTGGTCACACGACGGTCTCACGACCCGCTGGGCGACCGCAGTCCCTGAACACGGACATCTCCCGTCCTTCTGGCGCCACTAAACGGGCGTGCGACGGGCGCCGCTCCGGCGAGTCTCTGGCGTCTGGCGGGACAAAACCCGGACAGAAACCGGACGAGCCCCTAGCGCTAATGACAGCGGTGTCGTACCATCTGCGGGCGGCCGGAGTGGGTTGTTCTGATTCGCCTTGTCCGCAAGGACTCACCATGGCGCCGCCACACCTCCACAACGTGAAGCCAGCACAGGTCAGCAAGCTGCTTTCCGCTTGCCTGATCGACGGTTGTCGTGCGGCGACGATGGAACGCTCCATCAGAGGGCGAGAACTGATCGACGTGCTCGTGCCGGCGCACTTCTTCCCTCACCTGTCGGAGGTTGAGCGTGCGCAGGAGACTCAGACGCTCCTGATCAATGCGTGTTCGTCTTGGGGATTTCCGCGGGGAGACGCCGGTCAGATCGTGATCGGTTTGAAGGACGGGATGTTCGGTAGGTCCCTGACGGACCGCCGCGAGGACGCCGGCCGCCTGTTGGACACCTCTGGTGATGGGTTTCGCCGACGGCAGGAGAAGTCCATTCTTGGCGATATCGCCTTCGAGGCCATTCGGCTCGCAGCGGGCCTTCCGTTCGCGGAGCAGCAATTGCGGCTGCACCTGGTCGTCTGACGACAAATTCGCACTGCTACTGCAGCGCGATGAGGCCGGCGTTGGTCGGGTGAGCCCGCACGCCCCGAAGCAAAGCTCGCGCAGCTGGCGTCGAGTCGACGTGCGACCGCTCGCTGTCACCCCGCCGTGGTGAACACCCGAGTGAAGGACGCCGCGCCGTCAGTTCGGTGACCTCGGGGTTGTTGAAGGCACGACGCGCCTCCAGGAACCCCGTCACACCCTTTCGTTACGCTGGTCGAGCGAGCTCGACCTGGCGGCGAGCGATGACAGAAGGGGAACAGTGAGCACCGAGACCCGACCGATCGCCGTGCTGTCGAGGCTCCGGCTGTACGTCGTGCTGTACGCTCGCGCTCGTACGGGCTTCGCATGGAAGTCGTACCGACCCACACGGCATCGACACGCGGGGAGGCCAGCCAAGTTGACGGTTTCAGCGCACGATGTTGCACGCGAGCTCCGGGCACGGCTGCCTGGCGGTGCTGGACGAGCGAAGATCCAGAAGCTGCTGTACTACTGCCAGGGCTGGCACCTCGCGCACTACGGCGAGCCGATGTTCGCCGAGCGAATCGAGGCATGGAAGGACGGCCCGGTCGTCGCCACGTTGTGGGCAGACGAGCAGCACGACCGCCCGGTCCCAGGTCGCCACGAGGTTTCGGCGAGCTACCTCGACGTGCTGGAGTACGTGGTCGACCGCTACGGGGGCGACACTGGTGCCCAGCTGATCGATCGCACGCATGGCGAAACGCCATGGAAGTCGATCGCCGAATCCGCTGGCTGGACCCCCTCCGCGCCCAGCAAAACGATCGAGCATGAGTCGCTTCGTCGCTTCTTCTCCGATGAGGCAGAAGTCGCTCGCGATCGCGCCAACCGTCGCCAGGTCGTCGTGCTCCACTCGGTGCCCTCGAGCGCCATTGCCCAAGAGCAGGCCGCCGCGCTGCAGCGCGGCGAACGCGTCCAATCGATCTGACGCCGTTTCCGCGTATGGAGTGGAGCGACCGGGTGCGATGGTTGGACCCGGATCGCGATGAGCCCGCTCTGCGAACATTCAGGTGCGCCCGGCTGCGCGAGCCGTGGGCCATCGACGTGCAGGATGCGATCCGTGACGCCCTTGCTGATGCAGTTCGAGCTGGATACTCCGCTTGCCTCGTCTGTACAGATGGCGACCAGCTTGTCGGCGTAGCGACGCTCATGAAACCGAACGTCGCGGACGACCTTCGGATGGGCTACGCGTCGATTCTTGCTACGTCGATCACCCACCGCCGACGGGGCGTCGCACGAGCGCTCAAACTGGCCGTGATGCAGGAGGCGAGACGCCGTGGTTACCGATTCCTGGAGTCGCGCGTCCATGAGGACAACCAGGCGATGCTCGGCCTCAACCGCAGCCTCGCCGCCGACATGCGCCGCCTTCCTCCGGGCCCTGAGTGGAGCGCACCCGACCACATCAGCTGCGTGATCAAGCTCTGAACAGGAGCCGACGACGGCGCAAGTTTTGCATCACTCCTCGGTCGGTGCCAGGAGGCTGGCGGCCAGGAGCACGGAGCAGGCGACAAGACCGGCACCGAAGCCGATGGAGAACAGCAGCCAGTTGAACACGCCGGGAACGTTGGGGTCGCTCGTCAGCACGGTGGCATCGGCCATGCTGCCGTCGCCCACAGCCTTGAACCGGTACCCCGTGAGAGCGCCGAAGCCGCAGCCCAGTACAAGGAACAAGAGCGCGAAGATCTGCAACGAGGACCTGGTTGATGTGCTGTGGGGCATGAGTGGTCATCGACGCTGGATCCGTCGACCTTGAGGCGCTGAGCGGTCCAATCCGCCTGGTTGCTCTCGGTGGAGAGTCTCGGAGTTTGGCGCGTTCGGTGGTTGTCCAGATGCTTCCGGGCAAGGCGCTCGATCGGTGGTGGCGTTGGAGTCACCACTGACTCCGCCGAATCGGCCCTCCCGGTCACCACGGAGGTTGCGAGCAGCTGGCGTTGTTGACCGCACCCGACCTCGTAGTGGTTACCTGCAACGCTGCCGACGCTGAGCGCACGGATGTGGTCGTGGCACTGAGCACTTTCCATCGGCCAACTGAAACCGCGAACGCTGAACGCCGCTAGGTTCGAGTCGTGCCGAACAGCTCACCGCAACATCAGGGCGCCGGGCTTCGTAGGGCCGATCTTCGTCGGCCGGGGGGATTGGGCCTCGTCGTTCAGGGTGGAGGGATGCGTGGCGCCTTTGCGATTGGGGCATTGCGCGCGCTTCATGACGCCGGTCTCACCAGCAAGTTCGACCTAGCGATCGCTAACAGTTCGGGTGCGATCGCAACGAGCTACTTTCTCGCAGGTCAATCATCCGACGTGGATGAGGGCTACTGGAAGATCATCACCGACAAGAAGGTTTTCGATCCGCTTCGTCCGCACAAGATTGTTGACGTTGATCGAATGATCGACGATGTGGTGTTCGGTGCGCTTCCGCTCGACGTAGCGGCTCTTCGGAAGAGTGCCACCCCGCTGCTCGTGGCCGTTGTCGATGCCGACGCTCGTCTGCCCCGGTACTTTGTTGCGCAAGAGATGTCGGATGATGAACTGCGCAGCCTTCTTAAAGCTACGTCAGCACTGCCGGGCCTGTTCAACGGGAAGATCCCGCTGAGAGGCCGGCGCTTCATCGACGGTGGATTCGTGGACCCGTTGCCCGTCAATCGGCTGTTCGCGCTCGATGTGGCGACGGTCGTGGTGGTCTGCACTTCGCCCTTGGAGTATGGCTTTATCGACGACAGCTTGGTCCGCCGGTCCGCCATCAAGACGCTGTCTGCCGGCCAGTCCAGATTCGTGCGGTCGTGGATCGGGACGCCAAACCCTTTGCACGACGAAAACCTGGAGCGAGTACTGGCCGACAGCGACATGCCCATCAAGGAACGGCACGTTCTGGCGATCGCGCCCGAGAAGAAGCTGCCTGACTTCACGAGGGACGCAGCGGTGCTCCATGACGCCTTCGAACCTGTCTCTTATACACATCTGACGCTGCCGACGAGCGATCTAGTGTAGATCTCGGTGGTCGCCGTATCAT
>CALMXK010000193.1 GCA_937871165.1 uncultured Actinomycetes bacterium | reverse complement strand
TTTTAATGATACGGCGACCCCCGAGATCTACACTAGATCGCTCGTCGGCAGCGTCAGATGTGTATAAGAGACAGGGATCGCCGCATGAACCCCCGCCGCAGTTGGCTTCGCCGCGTCGGGCTGGTGGTTTCCGGAGCTCTTGCAACGACCGCGCCGGTGCTGCTTGCCGACGAAACGATGGACGGCAGCGAATCGTCGGGCCAACACGCCTTGCAGGCCGCCCGTGCCTGGTCCGATCTGCTGCCTGGACAGGCGAGTCCGGCGATCCCGTCACCGGGTGAGCATGAATCGGCGATCGTCGTGCTGTCACACCCCCCGCTTGCACGGGTCGGGGAGAGTGAGCGGGCGTCGGCCGCGAGTGCCATCGCCGCAGAGCAAGCCACGTTCTTGCAGGAGCTGACCGCGACTGGCGGCCAACAGACCTTCGCGTACCGTGCCCTGGTCAACGGCGTCGGTGTGCGCGTCCCGACAGGGAGACTCGCGTCGCTTGCCAACCTCCCCGGCGTCGTTGCGGTGTACCCGGTGTCCTATCTGGTGCCGGCCCAGGTCGGCGCGACCACGCCACAGCCGCTGCCGCCAAGTGCCGCCGCGGCTGCTTCTGCGCCGACCACGCCCTCACGCGCACCGCAGACGATCGCGCTGATCGATGCCGGTATTCACCCTGAGCACCCCGCGCTCGGGGGCGGGATCGGGCTCGACCGGCTGATCATCGGCGGCGAAGACCTGGTGAACGGGAACCAAGGTCCGCAAGCGCCTGCGGAGAGCCGGGTCGCCGAGGCACACGGGACGCAGATGGCTGCGCTCGTGCTCGGGTCGTCGGCATTGACCGGCTTTGCTCCGGACCGAACTCCGCGACTTCGGGCGTACCGGGTGGTGGCGGACGAAGTTGTGGACGGGCGAACACAGTCGCTCGCCCGCACCGACCGGGTGCTCGCCGCGATGGATCGCGCCGCCGATCCGGACAACAACGGGGACCTGTCCGATCACTCCTCCGTGATTCTGCTCGGGATGGCCGGCTCGGGCGGCAGCGGCGGCGCCAGCCCACTTGAGCAGGCGTCGCGCTCAGCCGACGAGCTTGGCGTCGTCGTGGTGGCGCCGGCCGGCAACTCCGGGCCTGGCACACTGACGGGGATGGGAACGGTAGGCGCTCCGGCGACCTCGCCGAGCGTGTTGACCGTCGGTGGCCTCGCCGCGCCCACAACCCCGCGAACGGCCACGGTTCGGTTGTCGTCAGGCCCGGCGGAATCCACATTCAAGAACGTGCCGCTGCTCGGTCCAGCACCGCCGGACGACGATCACCGCGTCGTCGTGCTGGCGAGCGGCGACGGCGTCGTCACCGGTGTCGACGTGCGTGACTACACCGACGCCAACGGTCAAAGCCGTGTTCAGGGCGCTGTCGTGGTCGTCGGTCGCGGTGGGGGAACCCTGCAGCAGAAGGCGCAGGCGGCAGCACAGGCCGGCGCAGTGGCGGTCGCAGTATGGGATCACAGCGGCAACGGCATGTTCCCAGGGGTCCACGCCGACGGTGAGCTCGCGCTCCCGATGATCGGCTTGGGCGCGGCCCAAGGCAGGTTGCTCATGCAGCGCGCCGACCTCACACTCTCCATCGATCCGAACCCGGTGCGCGCCACCAGCGACGCAGTGGCTGCGTTCTCCGCGCAAGGGCCCGCACCGAACGGCGCCGCGGTCCCAACCGTCGTGGCGCCGGCGGTCGACGTGGCCACCGCCTATCCGGGGCCGGGGGCCGAAGCGTTGTCGGTCAAGATGAGCGGAACGAGCGCCGCCGCTGCGACGGTTGCCGCGATGGTGGTCCGTGTCCGGGAAGATCATCCGCAACTCACCCCGGCGGACGTCCGAAGCCTGTTCGTCCAGTCGGCGGACCCGGTCGCCGGAGCGTCGCTCACGGTGCAAGGTGCGGGCGTCGCACGGATTCCTCAGTTGCGACCGGTCACGATCGAACCCGGACTGGTCGGTGCGCGACAGCTGGATGGCGCCGCCACCACGCTGACCGTGACGCTGCACGAGATCGAAGGCACGGGACGCCAGGTGCGACTCGGTGTCACCGATGCGTTCGGCGTGCCGGTGGTCCAACCGGGCTCACCGGTCGACTTGCCAGCCGGCGGGCGTTCCCAGGCGACTGTGACGATCCCGGCCGGCGCCGGTGACTTCGCGGGCATCCTGCACGTCGTGGCGCCGGACAACCGTGTGCTTGCCACGGCGCCGATTCTGGTGAGCGGAGCGCCACGCCGTGCGGTGCGCCTGTCATCGCCTCGCATTACGACCGACGGCAAGGTGACGCGCATCGCGGTGGCGGTTCGTGGCCCGGTCGGTGGGCTCAGCGGTGTGCACGACTTGACCCTGACGTTGCTGCCAGCGCCACGAGCGACGCCCATTGCCCTCAGCAACCCGCGCGTGGTCTCCGAATGGCCGATCGGCAACTACCGCTTCGAGCTTGGGACCCGCGCCGCCGACGGGTCGCGCATCCCCCCGGGCATCTATCGCGTCAGGGTCGACGCGGTGGGTCCCGACGGAGCCGCGCTGCGAGTGACGAGCGCAGGATTTCGGGTCACCCGCTGACGGCTGCGCGAAGCGCCGATCGGGGGGTGTGCTTGCGGCTCGTCTTCACAGTGTTTAGCTTGTAGCGGACCGCACAAACATCGTCGAGCCGATCAGGCTCATGTGAGGACCGCATGGCGCAGGACCGTCTCACGTTGGGTGTCGCCGCACGCCTGTCTCGCTATCTCCAGGTGCTGACACAGGCGAAGAAGATGGGGAAGAACTCCATCTCCTCGCAAGCGATCTCCGAATACACGAATGTCAATCCGACGCAGATCCGGCGCGATCTCAGTGGATTCGGCAAGTTCGGCAAACGCGGCGTCGGATACGACATCGACATCCTCATCGGGCAGATCCGCAAGATCCTGCGCACCTCGGGCCAGCACAACATCGCGTTGTTCGGTGCCGGCAACCTCGGGCTTGCGATCGCAAGCAGCGGGGTGTTCGCCGACCACGGCTTCCGCATCTCCGCCATCTTCGACGTCGATCCAGATCGCGTGGGGACACGTGTC
Organism: uncultured Actinomycetes bacterium; assembly: GCA_937871165.1. Lineage (GTDB taxonomy): Bacteria > Actinomycetota > Thermoleophilia > Miltoncostaeales > Miltoncostaeaceae > CALMEC01. The sequence continues at coordinate 6,805 of CALMXK010000193.1, read as the reverse complement.
GGCGACCTGACCGTTCGCCACTACTCCGAGCTGCCCAACGTGGTGGTCGAGGATGACGGCATCATGGTCGGCGTGCTGGCCGTGCCCGCGCATGCGGCGCAGATGGTGGCCGACGACCTGGTGGCGTCCGGCGTGAAGATCATCTTCAACTACTCGGATGCGCTGTTGTCGGTGCCGTCGGACGTGACCGTCCACACGTCGAGCCCGGCGGTCGAGCTGCTCTACGCGCTGTACTTCTACCTCACGTAGGAGTCTCCACCAGGTCCAACGCGTAGCCGTCCGTGGCGTGACGAAACCCCATGGCGCTCAAGTAGCGCTCATGGTCCGGGGTGCCCGCGTCGGCGAGCAGTCGCCGGTAGCCCATACGTTGCAGCTCGCCGCTTGTGCGAAACAGGTACGTCCCCACTTTGAGGTCGCGGTAGGCCGGGGTTGCGAAGTCGAGTGTCACGCGGCCGGCGCCGGTGTCGTCCGGCGCACCGAGTGCCAGGACGCCTGCCGGCACAGTGTCGCGCAGCACGAACACCACGCGAGCGTCGGCGTTGACCGTCGCGCCGGGCTGCGTGCGATCGATGTCGCGCCGGTGAAAGTCCATGAACTGCCGGACGTACTCGGAATCGGGTGGCATGTGGGCGACGGCGAACGACTCGTGCACCCGCCGACGCATCTTCCACAGGTGGTAGATGTTGATCGCGACCACGGCGAGGTTCAGCACCGCGACCGGGTACGCGGCGATCATGATCCCGTAGATGGCAAACAGGATGCCGCCTGCCAGATTGATCCACCGCAGGCGAACGATGGACCGCATCATGAGGGAGACGGTCACGAGCACCATGGCGGCGTAGCCGACGATCTCCCAGAATGTCTGTGCGTTCATCGCGTGTGGTGCACCTTGGATCGGGGTTCGCGACGGATTCGACGCGTGTGAAATGTTCGACGCGGTGGTCGGCGGCGCCTGCCGTGCGGCTCAGGTGAGAGCGGCGTTGCTACAATCCGCAAAGTGTCCAACGTCCCTGGTGCCAACGAATCTCGGTTGCTCGCGGGCGTTCGCGAACGCTTCGTCGAGTCGACCGATTTCACGATCGGGCTCGAAGAGGAGTACCAACTTCTCGACCCGGCGACGCTTGCGCTCACCAATCGATTCGAGGATCTGAAGGGCTCCGCTCCGGCCGACTTCGTGGATCGTCTTGCCGGTGAGCTGATTGCCAGCGAGATCGAGTTTCGCACCGGAAAGAACGACACGTTCGCCTCAGCGGCACGCGAGCTGGTGGAGGGGCGACTGCGCACGATCGCGCTTGCCGACGAACTGCAGATCGCAATCGGAGCGTCGGGCGTCCACCCGTTCAGCACCTGGCCGGACCAGCGGCTGATCGACACGCCGCACTACCGCCTGCTCGATCAGACGCTCGGCTACGTGGCGTGGACCAACAACACGTGGTCGATCCATCTTCATTGCGGTGTGCGTGACCCGGACCGGGCGATGGCCGTGTGCACGGCGCTGCGAAGCGTATTGCCCGAGCTCCTTGCGCTGTCGGCCAACAGCCCGATCTTCTGGGGCCGCGCCACACGGCTGCATTCGACCAGGACGCAGGTGTTCATGCGCAGCTTCCCGCGCTGCGGCGTGCCCGACTCCTTCGCCAACTGGGACGAGTACGCATCGTTCGTCGCGCTGCTCGAGCGGACCGGATCGATCCAGGAAGCCACCCAGATCTGGTGGAGCGTGAGACCCCACCACAGCTACGGCACCCTTGAGGTGCGCATCTGCGACGGACAGACCGAGATGTCGCATGCGGTGGGCATCATGGCGCTCGCGTACGCCTGCATCGCCCGCTTCTGCATGGCGTATGACGCCGGTGAGCCGCTTCCGGCACACCCGCACCGTTTCATCGAAGAGAACCTATGGCGGGCGATCCGGTACGGCCTCGAAGGCGAGATGATCGACCTGGACCGCGGTGTCGTGCGGCCGACGGTCGCCGCAGTGGACAGCCTGGTGCAGTGGGTGGAGCCGGTCGTTGACGGTCTCGGCCTCGGGCCGTTCCTCGAAACGGTGCCCCGGATGCTCGCCGACGGCAACGGCGCGATGTTCCAGCTTCGTCGCCTGGACGAGATCGGAGACCCCCGCGCGGTCCACGCGGAAGTGGTGGAGCGCACCCGGGAGTCCGCCAAAGAAGTGCTTGCCAGTTTTCCCACACCGAAGGTGTCCCGATGAGCGACCACGACCACGAACACGACCACGAGCACGAGGGTGGGGACGCCGCCAGGGACGAGCTCATCCGGGAGATGGCACGGCGACTTGCCGAGACGCCGGTGCGCGACCTGTTGTTGCAGACGATGGCCACGTTCATCGACCTCGCCGGAGTGCGCCTTGGCTACGGTCCGGAGGGCCCGGTCCATCGCGATCTGCCACAGGCCCGCCTTGCGATCGAGTCGGTGCGTGCACTGATCGGCGTCGCGGAGGCCGAGATCGGCGTTGCGCAGGCCAGGCCGTTTCGTGAACCGCTCGCGCAGCTGCAGATGCTCTACGCCAACGAGGTCGACGCGGCTGCCGCGGCAGCGCAGGCGGAGACCGCAGCGGCGGCCGACCAGCCGTCCGACTCGGGCTTGTGGACACCGGGGGGCGAGGCGGGCGCAGACGGCGGACCCGGGCTGTGGACCCCCGGCTCCAAGTAGCCGCCGTCAGGCGGTGATGCTGAGACCGGGAAACCGCTCCAGGTCACCGAGGACCAGGGCACGCGCACCGATCAGGCGGCCAGTGGCGTCCGGGTGAATCCCGGGAACGAGTTTCAGGTCCTGGATCGACACATGGATCGCCGACCGGTCGAGCGCTTCGTGGAGGGCCGGTTCGATCAGGTGCCACGCCGTGGTCAGCGCGCCACCGACGACGACGACCGTCGGATTGATGAGATTGCACATCGAGCCGATCACGGTGCCGATGTGCGACCCTGCGTCGCGCAAAATGCGACGGCACATCGGATCGCCGCCCCGGGCACGTTCCACGATCTGATCAATCGTGAGGCGTGTCGAGAGCTGTTCGCTGACCGTGTCGGTGATGGCCCCGGTGCCGGCGAGCAGCTCCAGACAGCCACGGTTGCCGCACCGACACACCGGGCCGTCGGGCACGATCGGCGTGTGGCCGATCTCTCCGGCCGTGCCGTGGGCGCCACGGTGCAACCGTCCACTGACGATGAGGCCGGCGCCGATGCCTTCCGAGACTTCGACATAGATCGCATCCGAGTGTCCCACTGCGGCACCCTCGGTCCATTCCGCCAGGGCACTGAGGTTCGCGTCGTTCTCAAGCATGAACGGGACGCCGAGGCGCTCGGAGATCTCCGCTTCGAGCCCATCGCCGACGATCGCGGGGATCCCCGATTGCAGGCCGACTCGTCGGGTCTCCTGTTCGACCGGTGCCGGGACGCCCATCGCGGCTCCGACGATGGAATCCTTCCCCACATTCGCCAGATGCATCAGCTGCGCAGACAGGTCGCACACGGCATCCACGATTTGTGATCGTGGCGCGTGCCTGGCGTCGAACGGCCAGGTTGCGCGGGCAAGGATGCGGTGTCCCAGATCGGACATCGCGCCGGCGATCGCGTGGGACGACAGGTCGAGCGCAAGGACCGCTCCGGCGGGGAGGTTCAGCGTCAGCGGCGTGCCCGGGCGACCGGAGCCCGAACCCACTCCTGCGCTGGAAGCGGTTTCTCGAACGATGTCCTGACGAATAAGGTCGGCGACGACCGTGGACACGGTGGAGCGGGAGAGACCGGTCATGCGGGCGACCTCGGCCCTGGAAACGCTGCCTTCTGAGCGCAGAACGCCAAGCACTGCGTCGCGATTGCGCTGTCTCAGCGCCTCAAGCGAGCCTGGTGCGGGACGATTCATTGGCGCACCATACGTCCGGAGTCCGGACAATGCAACATCGAATATTGACGGAATTGCGTTGAAACCTTGACAAACAGGTTGCGGGCTGAGAGTGTCGCAACAATTGGTACAACCCACCGGCTCGCGAGTTCGATCCGACGGGTTCAACGCAAAGGGGAACCAAGTGAAGATCAAATCCTCGGCCGCCAAGGGCGCGATCGCCCTTCTCGTGGCCGGTGCCGCGGCGGTTGGGTTCTCGGCCTGTGGCAGTAGCTCCGACGACGGTGGCTCTGCCGGTTCGGCCAAGACCATCGCGCTGCTTCTTCCCGAGTCGAAGACCACGCGCTACGACTCGCAGGACAAGCCGCTCTTCGAGGCCAAGGTCAAAGAGCTTTGTCCGGACTGTGTCATCAACTACCAGAACGCCGACCAGGACGCTGCGAAGCAGCAGACCCAGGCCGAGGCCGAGATCGCGAAGAAGGTCGACGTGCTCGTGCTCGACCCGGTCGACGGTGATGCCGCAGGCGCCATCGTCACCAAGGCGAAGGCCGCCGACATTCCGGTCATCTCGTACGACCGACTGATCAAGGGTGGAGCGACGCCGGACCTGTACGTCTCGTTCGACAACGAGCTCGTCGGAAAGCTTCAGGGCGAGGCGCTTGCCGCCAAGCTCAAGGCCGACGGCAATGCCACCGGCCCGATCGTGAAGATCAACGGCTCGCCGACGGACAACAACGCGACGCTGTTCAAGAAGGGCTCGACCGACGCGCTCACCGCGGCGGGCGTCAAGATCCTCGCCGAGTACGACACGCCGGACTGGAGCCCCGACAAGGCCCAGACCTACATGGAGCAGCAGATCACGAAGCTTGGCAAGAGCGGCTTCAAGGGCGTTTACGCGGCGAACGACGGCACCGGTGGTGGCGCGATCGCTGCCATGAAGGCCGCAGGCGTCGATGTCACGAAGATCCCGACGACCGGTCAGGACGCCGAGCTTGCCGCGATCCAGCGGATTCTCGCCGGTGAGCAGTTCATGACCGTCTACAAGGCGATCAAGGAAGAGGCCGAAGTGGCAGCTCAGGCTGCAGTCGACCTTGCGAACGGCACCACGCCGGCCAACGCGACCGCCAAGGTGAACAACGGGACGGCCGACATTGCGTCGATCCTGCTGACGCCGGTCGCCGTGACGGCGGAAAACGTCAAGGACACGGTCATCGCCGACGGCTTCTGGACTGCCGCCGACGTGTGCACCGGTACCTACGCAAAGGCGTGCACCGCAGCCGGAATCTCGTAGGCTACGGGCAATCGATCCCAAGGGGCGGGGTGCCCCCCACGTTGTTCACCCCGCCCCGACGGGTTTGAGTGTGTCCCTTCAGTCCCACACCCATTGGAGGTCACATGAGCGCCCCGGTGCTCGACATGAAGGGGATCCAGAAGCGATTCGGGGCGGTTCACGCGCTCACGGATGTCGACTTCTCGGTCCATGGCGGTGAGGTCGTCGGCTTGGTCGGCGACAACGGCGCCGGCAAGTCGACGTTGATCAAGGCCATCTCGGGGGCTCAGCCCGCCGACGAAGGGACGATCACGTTCGAGGGGCAAGAGGTCACGATCAACCGACCTGCGGTCTCCGCCGGACTCGGCATCGCGACCGTCTACCAGGACCTCGCCCTGTGCGACAACCTGGACGTGGTCGGCAACCTGTTCCTCGGTCAGGAACCACTCAACAGCGGCGTCGCACTCGACGAAGTTGCCATGGAGCGGCGAGCGGTTGAGCTGCTGCAAGAGATGCAGGTGCGCACCCTTCGGAGCGTGCGGACACTCGTGTCGTCGCTCTCCGGTGGCCAACGCCAGTCGGTTGCGATCGCCCGGTCCCTGCTTGGCAACCCCAAGCTCGTCCTGCTGGACGAGCCGACCGCCGCCCTCGGCGTGGCACAAACGCAGCAGGTGCTCGACCTGATCCTGCGGCTCAAAGAACGCAACCTGGCCGTTGTCGTGATCAGCCACAACCTCGCGGACGTCTTCGCAGTGTGCGATCGCATCGTCGTCCTGTTCCTGGGGCGCGCAGTCGCATCGTTCGATGCCAAGACCGCCACCCGTGAAGAGGTCGTCGGTGCAATCACCGGCCTCTCACTCCCCGCACAGGATGGAGCGTTGACATGACCGTCGATCAGATTGCAGAGCGCGATCGCGACTCCGATCGCGGCCTCGTTCAGGGGTACATCGAGAAGTTGAAGTCCGGCGACCTCGGGATGCTTCCCGTCATCGCCGCCCTTGTGATCATCTGGACCTTCTTCGCAATCAAGTCCGACATCTTTCTCGGCGCGGAGAACCTGACGAACATGAGTCTGCAGGTCTCGTGGATCGGGATCATCTCGATCGGCGTCGTGTGGGTGCTGCTGCTCGGTGAGATCGACCTGGCAGCCGGTTCGGTCGCAGGACTCGCGGCCGCGTCCATGACGATCCTGAACCTGGATCACGGTGTTCCCGGGTGGCTGTCGATCGTGCTCGGCATCATGATCGGTGCTGCCGTGGGGCTCTTCCAAGGATTCATCATCACCATCGTCCGTGTGCCGTCGTTCATCGTGACGCTCGCGGGTCTGATCGGTTTCCAGGGGCTGATGCTCTGGGTACTCGGCTCCCGCGGAAGTCGAAACGTGACCGACAAGTTGACGCTCAACCTGAACGACGTGTTCTTCGGGCCGGTCGTGGCATGGATCGCCATCGCGGTCCTGCTCGGCGTGTTCGTGCTGTCGGGACTGATGGGCCGCACCCGTCGGGCGCAAGCCGACCTCAAGATGGAGTCGTTCGCGGTCTATGCGATTCGTACCGCCATCGTCGTCGGTGTGGTTCTGGCTGCGACGGCGGTCTTCACCAGCGATCGAGGGTTGCCGCTGGCGTTCGTGATCTTCGTCGGCCTTGTGGTGATCATGGATCTGGTGGCACGTCGCTCCAC
>CALMXK010000192.1 GCA_937871165.1 uncultured Actinomycetes bacterium | reverse complement strand
GATGCGTTCATCGCGAACCTTGACTGGGCGGCGATCAACGCGCGGTTCGACAAGTACCGCATTGGCCAGCAGGGCTGATCGACAAAGGACTGAACTGACGGTGCGGGGGCCGCGCAGCGTGGCTCCCGGCACCGAAGGTTCGTGACGTCGTGGCGGAGCACGGCTATTCCGGGACCCCGCTTCCCAAGAAACTCGGCATCAAAGCGGGTGCATCAGTCGCGCTCGTTCACGCACCGGATGACGCCGTCGCACTGATCGCCCCACTCCCAGACGGCGTCCGGCTTGGACGTCGCATCGGCGCCAACGCCGACGTGGTCGTCGCCTTCTTCACTCGCCGCGCAGCGCTTGAGCGCGAGTTCGACCGGCTGCGCCGCGGCATTCATGACGCCGGCGGTCTCTGGATCGCATGGCCCAAACGTGCGAGTGGCGTAGTAACGGACATCACCGAGGATGTGGTGCGCGAGATCGCCCTGGCCGCGGGCCTCGTCGACAACAAAGTCTGCGCGATCGACGCCACCTGGTCTGGTCTTCGTGTCGTCGTTCGACGGGAGAACCGCACGGCCTGAGCACTGATGTGCGGTCGTTGCTGCACCGTGCGCTGGTGGCCCTTCACGGGAGCGACGGGTGCTACCGGGTCGCCAATTCCCGGGCTGAGGCGTGACGGCGGTTGTCGAACACATGAGACATCCGCCGCGTCTCCGACGGCGTGATGCCGAAGCCTGCAGCGACGATTCTCCAACTCGAGACCGCAGCCAGCACTTCCGTGAGGATCATCGTGACCTGCGATCGGCTGAGACGATAGAAATGACGGCCCATCTCAACATGAACGCGGATGTCGTTCATAGTCGCGTCGTGTGCTCGACCCCTGTTCCTCGACACGATCGTCGATGAACTCGGCGTACGGGCTTCGACGACACTGCCGATTCTCGGGTTGTCAACCGCGCGGCGATCAACGGTCCCGTGGCGGGAGGCTCATGAGCGCGCGGGCTTGGCTGGAGGCGCGTCGGGCACTCCGCGAAAGATCCCCTGCCCCGCCTCCGGGAAAATTGCGCTGCCCGACCGGGATGGGCGTACCTAAGATCCACGGACGGCAGACGCGATCGGAGGCGCCATGTCCGAGGGATTCTTCATCGACCACGTCATCTACGGCGTGCAGAACGTCGACGTGGCCGCCAAACGGCTGCGCCGTGAGTTCGGGCTCGGCTCCGTTCCAGGCGGGCTCCACCTGGGCGGCACCACCAACCGGCTAATCCCGCTCGAGCCGCCCGCCTACATCGAGCTGCTTGGCATCAGCGACCCGACCAAACCGGATGGCGCCTGGCTCACCAGCACGCTCGCGGGATGTGAGCGCGTGCTGTGGTGGGTGCTCTCGGTGGACGACATCGATCGCAGCGCGCAGCAGCGGGGACTGCCGGTGCAATCCGGTCTGATGCAGATGACCGACGGCTCCAGCCTGAGCTTTCGTACGGCCGGCATGAACCGCTACCCCTTGCCCTTCTTTGTCGCCTACGACGCGGGACCCCAGGCGCGTTTGAACCATATGCGCAGACTCTTGGCCGAGGCCGCCCACGACTGCAGGCCTGGACAGTTTTCCTGGGTCGAACTCGGCGGGCCGCCCGAGGTGCTCGACGGCTGGCTCGGCGACAGCGACCTGCCGATCCGCGCCGCCGACTCGGCACAGCCCGGGATCACACGGGCCGCCATCGCCTGCGACGCGGGTGAGATTGTGTTCGGCCCACACGCATCGTCGTAACGACGCGGGCTGCGAGCTCGGCTGGAGTCAGACCTCGACGATGACCGGCAGGATGAGCGGGCGCTGGCGCGCACGCTTCCACACCAGCGAGGCGACGGCGTCGTGGAGCATGCGGTGCAGCATGTCCACCTCGGTCACCTCGTCGTGCAGCTTCTGGGCGGCTTCCTCGCGGATGGCTTCGAGCATCTCGTCGGTCGCCTGACCGAACCCGCGCGTCATCACGTCGATCTCACCGACCGGCAGACCGTCGCGCGCCGAGATCGTTGCGACCACGAGCACAAGGCCGTCCTCGGACAGGTGGCGGCGGTCACGCAGGATGCCGTCGGCCACGTCGCCGATGCCAAGGCCGTCGACGTAGACGAGCCCGACGTCGTAGTGCCCGACAACCGACGCGCTCTCGGCATTCACTGCAAGAACATCGCCGTTTTCGAGCACGTGGATGTTGCTTGCCGCCACGCCGACACTTCGGGCGATGCCGGCGTGCGTCGTCTGATGGCGAAGCTCGCCGTGGATCGGCGCGAAAAAGCGTGGCCGCGTGAGACGCAGCATCAACCGCAGCTCATCCGATGCGGCATGCCCGGAGACATGTACCGGCGCGGCATCCGGACCGATCACCTGGGCGCCGGTCTTGATCAGGCGGTTGATCGTGTCGTTGACCGCAAGCTCGTTGCCCGGCACGATGCGCGAGCTGAAGATGACGGTGTCGCCCTGGTGGATCGTCACGTTCTGGTGATCCCCGTAGGCCATGCGACGAAGACCCGAAAACGGCTCGCCCTGGCTGCCGGTGGTGACGATCACGATCTCGTCGTCCAGGTGCTGGTCGATCGACTTGATGTTGACCAGCACATCGTTGGGCACACGGATGATCCCGAGGTTCACGGCAATCGTGAAGTTGCGGCGAAGCGAGCGGCCCACCAGCGCCACGTGGCGTCCCTCGTAGGCCGCCGCATCGAGCACCTGCTGGACGCGGTGGATGTGCGACGAGAAACAGGTGACGACGACTCGTCCGAGCGCCGACGCGAACTGGCGGCGAAGCTCGGTGCCGACGGTCCGCTCAGGTGCGATCGCCCCCGGAACCTCGGCGTTGGTGGAGTCCGACATCAGCAGTAGAACGCCCTCGTCGCCAAGGCGGGCGAGTGCGGCCACGTCGGTGGGCTCGCCGTCGATCGGCGCGTGGTCGAACTTGAAGTCGCCGGTGTGCAGGACGTTGCCGACGTCGCTGCGAAGCGCCACCGCGAGGCAGTCCGGGATGCTGTGGGTCACGCGGATGAACTCGGCCTCGAACGGGCCGAGCGGCAGACGCTCGCCGGGTTTCACCTCGATCAACTCGGCGTCGCCCAGACGATGCTCGTCGAGCTTGCTCTTGACCAGGGCGAGCGTGAAGCGCGACCCGATGATCGGTACGCGGCCGACGTTCTTCAAAAAGTACGGGACCGCCCCGATGTGGTCCTCGTGCCCGTGCGTGAGCACGAGCGCTTCGATGTCGTCGATGCGATCTGCAAGGACGTCGAAGTCCGGAAGCACCAGGTCGACACCGAGCTGATCCGGTGTCGGGAACTTGACGCCGCAGTCGATGATGACGAGGCGACCGTCGAGCTCGACGGCGTACATGTTCTTGCCGATCTCCCCGACGCCGCCGATCGGTGTGGCGCGAATCGCGCGGGCGTCGGTCACTGTGCGGTCACAGTGATGCCGTTGGCCTCAAGCACCGTGCGCAAAATGCCGCGCTCGACCGGCGTGGCGTCGACAAGTGGCAGGCGAAGACCCGCCCGGGGGATCACACCGGTCATCTGGAGAGCCGCCTTTACAAGGATCGGGTTGGCTGTCACGAACAGGGCCTCATAGAGTGGGTGAAGCGCGCGGTCCAACCGAAGCGCTTCATCCTTGTTTCCGGCGCGGGCTGCCGCGGCGATCGCCGCAAGTTGCGGACCGACCAGGTGCGACGCCACCGAAATGACGCCGGCGCCACCGCCGTTCACCACCTCGCAAAACAGGTCGTCGTTGCCCGCCCAGACGTTCGCACCGGTCGCGAGCGTCTGGGAGGCCTGTTCGGAGTTGGCCTCCTTGACACCGATGACGTTCGGGATCTGCATGAGCTCGGCGATCAGCGTGGGATCCATGTTGACCACGGATCGCGACGGGATGTTGTAGAGCACCACGGGAACGCCGACCGCGGCGATTGCCGCGACGTGGCCGATGATGCCGGCCCGCGGCGGGCGGTTGTAGTACGGCGTCACGACGAGCACGGCGTCGACGCCGTATTCGGCGGCCTTCTCGGTCAGGTGCACGGAGTGCGCCGTGTCGTTGCTGCCGGTGCCCGCGATCACGGTCGCAGTGCCCTTCAGCTCCTGCGTGGCCAGCTTGAACAGCAGCAACTTCTCGTCGTCGGTCAGCGTCGATGCCTCACCGGTGGTGCCCGACAGGACGAGGCCGTCCGATCCGTTGGCCACCAGATGGTGCATGAGCGAGACGGTGGCGGCTTCGTCGACGGAAAGATCGGCGTCGAACGGCGTCACCATGGCGGTAATGATTGAGCCCAGATTCACCCGCCGAGTATAACCACCGCCTCCCGTGCGCTTTGACCCGAAGTCGCCCGCCGTGCGGCCCTTTCGCGCCAGATGCGCCTCAATCGCGCGGCGGGCGAATTCGCCAGATGTGCCCGTCGCCGTCCACCCCGCGCAGATCGATCGGCAGGAGCTCCGCCGACGAGGGCAGCTGCACATAGCCGAGCGCCACGAGCGCGTTGGCCACGGCGGCTCGGGCACGGTCCCACGAGGTCACCACGTGATGTCCTCGGGCGTCGGCCACCTCATGATGGGCCGCCGCGACGGTGTGGCCCGCGACGGCGAACAGGCGAACGTGTACCCGCTCAGCGCGGTTGCCGAGCGCTGTGTGGTCGCTCATCAGCAGGCGCCGTCCCCCGCTCCAGATGACATGCACGGCGCCGTCGTCGGGTCGGCGCCACCCCCGCGTGGCAAGTGCGTCGGTCACGCTGCCGGGGTCGCAGCCGACGATCAGCAGGTTGACGGGGTCAAGCAGGGCCGGACTGGTCGCCCGACGGGGGCGTCGCCGGGACTGGGTGAATGGCCACACGCGCGTCCCGTGTTCGGTTCCGATGGTGCCGTCAGGACCGATGGCGACCAGGGTGTCGGGTGGGATGCGCCGGGAGTCGGGCATGTCAGCCTGCCGCGTCGTCTCCGAAAAGCAGCGGCTCGAGTCCGACCGTGATGCCCGGCCTGGTCGGCACGGCCCGGACGGCAAGAAGGACGCCCGGCATGAAGCTTTCGCGCGACAGCGAGTCGTGGCGGATGGTGAGGGTCTCACCGAGCCCGCCCAGGATGACCTCCTGGTGGGCGACCAGACCAGGCAGGCGCACCGAGTGCGTCGGCACCGTGCCCTGCATCAGGCGCGCCGTGCGAAGGGCCGTGCCGCTCGGGGCGTCGAGCTTCTGATCGTGGTGGAACTCGATGATTTCGGCCTTCGGCATGTGACGCGACGCCTCCGCGGCAAAGCGCATCATCAAGACCGCGCCGACCGCGAAGTTCGGTGCGAACAGGCAGTTGGCGCCGTGCGCCTGGCTCAAGGTGGTGAGCGTGGCGAAATCCTCGTCGGTCATGCCCGTCGTGCCGAGCACCACATGCACGCCCGCGCTCAGGCACGTCGACACGTTGGCGAAGGCCACGTGCGGCTGGGTGAAGTCGACCACCACGTCCGGCGACGTCGCGGCGATCGCCTGCGACACGTCGGCGTAGGCGTCCTCGCCCGTCGCGGCCGGATCGGCCCGCGCCACGACCTCCATGTCCGGGGCGCCCTGCACGGCTGCGACCACGGCCTGTCCCATGCGGCCTGCGGCGCCGCTCACCATCACTCGAATCATGGCCGAGAGCGTAGTGGACCGGGGCGCGGGGCGTCCGCGACCGGCCCGCAGGTCCGTCTCAGGCGGTGAGTGCCGGCGAGAACGCCGATGCCGCCCGTGCGATCAGATCGACATCCGGGCCGATTGCCGCGAGCGAGAAGCGACCTGGTGTCCAGAACTCCTCGGCCAGGGCGCGCACGTCGTCGGCGGTGACAGCCGCGACGCGTGTCAAATGTTCGTCCATGGTGAGCTGCTCGGCGCCGGTCACAAGCGCACGCCCGACGCGGTTCATGCGCATCGTGGGGCTTTCGAGCGACAGCACCAGACGGCCCTTCAGATGCTCTTTGGCACGCACCAGTTCGGTCTCGTCGATGGGCTGGGTCGCAAGACGCTCAAGCTCGGCCGAGACGATCTTGCAGGCGGCCACCAAGTTGTCGGGCCGCGTTCCCAGGTACAGGCCCACCTGACCGGTTTCGGCGAAGGCGGCGGTGTAGCTGCCCACCGAATAGGCAAGTCCGCGGCGCTCGCGAATCTCCTGAAACAGACGACTGCTCATCGATCCGCCGAGGATCGTGTCGAGCACCGACTGCGCGTGGCGGCGCGGGTCGTCACGGGAGATGCCGGACGCGCCGAATGCAACGTGGTACTGCTCGGTGGTCTTCTCACGCGCCACAAGCGTCGGAGCCCCGATGCTCGCCGGCTCGAAGGTCCGTGCGCCGCTGCCAGTGGGCATGTCGGCAAACAGCCGCTCGGCCAGCGCGACCACATGGTCGTGGTCGATCGCGCCGGATGCGGCGATCACAGTGTTGGTCGTGGTGTAGTGCGCACCGAAGTAGCCGGTGATCTGCTCACGGGGGACCGTGCCGATGACCTGCTCGGTGCCGATCACAGGACGACCGAGCGGCTGGCCGGGAAAGACCGCGGCGCCGATCAGCTCATGCACCTTGTCCTGCGGATCGTCGTCGTACATCGCGATCTCTTCGATCACGACTTGACGCTCCTGATCGAGCTCGTAGAAGCCCGGGCGCTGCAGCATGTCCGCAAGGACGGGCGCAGCCTGGTCCAGATGCTCGTCGAGCACCCGGGTGTAGAACACGGTGTAGTCGCGGCCGGTTGCCGCGTTGACTTCACCGCCGAGTCCGTCGAAGTGCTCGGCGATCTCGCGTGCCGAATACGACGGCGTGCCCTTGAACACGAGGTGTTCGATGAAGTGGGCGATTCCCGCTTCGGCATCGGTCTCGTACCGCGATCCGGTACCGACCCAGATGCCCAGTGCAACGGAGCGAACCCCGACCATGGGCTCCGTGATGACACGGAGCCCATTGGCCAGGGTCGTTACCTGAGGGTTGCTCACTCGTCGATGTCGGACGTGGTGACGCGGCGGCGACGGCGACGACGGCCGGCCTCCTCGCCCTCACCGTCGCGGCTTGCGCCGCTCTCTTCGCCCTCACCGGCATCTTCCAGCCCGATGATGCGAAGCCCGATCCGACCGCGCTGCTTGTCCACCTCGACGACGACCACGTCAACCGTGTCGCCGCGATTGAGGACGTCCTCCACCTTCTCGACCCGGCCCTTGGAAAGGTTCGAGATGTGCAGCAGTCCATCGACGCCC
>CALMXK010000191.1 GCA_937871165.1 uncultured Actinomycetes bacterium | reverse complement strand
TTTCAAGCAGAAGACGGCATACGAGATTCGCCTTAGTCTCGTGGGCTCGGAGATGTGTATAAGAGACAGAGTCTGACCCGTGCCGCCCTCGCGGCGCGTCGGCGTGCGCGACGGTCTCCCGATCCGAAACGCACCACGGGCGGAGCACCGGTGTTCTGCACCACGGCTGACGGCATGGGCGGCATCGTTCACGCCATCGAAGCGCGGCTTGCGGGCGTCGCGGACGTGCGAACGGGCGCCACCGTGACGGCTGTTGAACGGACCCCCGACGGCTGGGCGGTTCAACTCGCGGATGAGGTGATCGCCGCAGACTCCGTCGTGATCGCCGCACCCGCGTTCGCGGCAGCCGAGCTGCTTCGCGGCGTCGATCCGGCCTTGGGGGACGAGCTCGCCGCAATTCCATTTGCCGATACCAGCGTGGTCGCCTTCGTGTTCCCCGCCGGAGCTGTGCCTCCGACCGCCGGGCTCGGGTACGTGGTACCGGCCAGCGAGGGCACGCCGGTGGTGGCCTGCAGCGTCGCTTCGTCAAAGTTTCCGGACCTGGTTGGCGGGGACCACCAGGTGGTGCGGGTGTACGTCGGACGCCACGGCGACGGCTCGCAGTCACTGAGCGACGACGAGACTGCCGCCATCGCCGAACGTCACCTGGCAGGAACGCTCGGGATCCACGTGCCGCCGATGTGGAGGACCGTCGTTCGCATTCCGGCGGCGTTTCCGCAGTACGTCGTCGGGCACCGCGATCGGGTGGCGAGGATCGAAGCGCTGGCATCCCGCCACCCTGGCCTGATCCTGACCGGTGCGTCCTACACCGGAATTGGCATTCCGGATTGCATAGGCGCGGGTTGGGCAAGTGCCGATCGTGCCGCGGAGGGCCTTGGCACGCTGGACGTGTGAGAGGATGGCCCGGTGATCCTCCTGTATCAGCTGCGCAAATGCCCTTGGGCTGCAGCCGTGCGTCAGACGCTCGCGAACGTCGAGCAGGACTACGGTGTGATCCAAGTGCCCTACGATCGATCGCTTCGGCATGAGGTGCGCGCAATGACTGGCCAGGAGTTGACGCCGGTTCTCGTGGACGGTGACGTTGTCGTGAATGAATCTCGGCGGGCGGTTGCCTACCTGTATGAGACCTACGGGAATGCGCGCCAGCATGAACGGGCGCAGGAACTTCGTGACGAAATCAACGCGACGGCGTCCGCCGGCGACGGGGAGGAGTGACATGGCAGAGCTGTTTGCGAAATGCGATCCGATGACACTGCAGGCCAACGAGCGCAAGGGAGGCGGCGCGTCCTCACGCGATCTGGCCGGTGCGCTCGGGTGCGAGAACTTCGCGGCGCGCGTGTGGACCTTCGGTCCCGGCCACGAGATGGCCTACCACCGTCACCGCGAGCAGGAAGAGCTGTACCAGCTGCTTTCCGGCGGGCCGCAGCAGGTGCAGATCGGCGACGAGTTGATCGACGTTCAGGACGGCGAGTGGTTGCGCCTGCCCAAGGACACGCCACGGCGGATCGTGAACCACACCGACCGCGAGGCCACATGGCTGACGCTCGGTGCACCGCGCGGAACCGGCATCACCGACGGTATTCGTTTGGACCCCGAGACGGGGCAGGAGATCCCCCGCACTTAGTGTCGTTCCCGCCACCCTTGCGCGGCGGGAACGGGGCGGCTCCTGGGGTCGAGGTCTGCGGAGACTTCCGGTAGAGGGGCGGTCCTCAATCAATCATCCTGCGATGACCGGCCCGCAGCGGGCAGGATTCATTCACCGGACCGTTGGGGGATTCGATGCGCGTCTACCGTCGTCTGCTGGGCGTGGTTGTGGCGGTCATCGCCGGATGTGTGGGCGCGTCCAGTGCCCTTGCTGTCAGCACGACCGTGACGGTCCACGCGGAGAACGCCGCAGGTGAACCGATCACCGGGACCCTGTATGCGTGGAGGGTCGGTGCAGGGAGCTACCCCGGCAACCATATTGTCAACGGAGTTGGCTCGATCACCATCACTGCCGACACCGTCGGCGATTATCGGCTTGGGGTGTCCGCGTCGAACATGGACGACCTGCAGCGTTGGTACGTGGTCGGAACGCCGGGTGGGACGCCCGTCGCCGCCGACGGCACCGCGGTGACGCTCGATGGCACTCCTGTCGAGTTCAGCATGACCTTGCCGCTGATTGGCAAACTGTCCGGCCGTGTGCTTGGGCCGAATGGCAGTCCGATGGCGAACCTGGCGGTGTTCCGGAGCCGCTTTGGCGGATCGAAGAGCACCACGACAAACGCCAACGGCGAATACGACTTCGGCTTTGTTCAGCCCGGCACGTACAGCCTGGCAACAGGATCCACCGACACGGTCGCCGCCGGCCAGATGTCGCTGACGATGCCCGCCACCGGTGCGATCACCCAAGACTTCAACCTGGTGTCCCACGGCACCGTGTCCGGCACGCTCACGGATGCGGCGACCGGCGCTCCCATTGCGAACCTCCGCGTGGCCGCCTACCGAAAGTCGAGTACCGGGTATCTGGGCGCGGCGTTCACCGATGCCGATGGCCACTTCACGATCCCCCGCGTGACGAGCGACGTCATCCTGCAGTACACCGACCTGCTGAACGGCTATCCGTCCGGCTGGAACGGCGGCGCCGTCCTGGCAGCCGATGCCACGGCAATTCCGACCGTCCCCGCAGGGGAGGTTCTCCACAACGAGTCGCTCACGGCCTCATCCGATCCGCGCCTTGGCACCCACACCCTGAGCGGTGTGGTCACGGCGAGCGGCGGAGGTCCGCTCGGTGGGATCGAGGTGACTGCGACCGACGGGATCAACACGCAGTCCACGCTGTCCGATCGGTTGGGACGATGGGCACTCAACACGCCCGACGGTGAGTTCACCGTCGGGTTCGCACAGGGTGGGAACTGGAGCCAACTCACGCCAGCCGCACTGCCCTGGTTCAGCCAGTACTACCCGGCCGCATGGGACAGCGCGCACGCAACCAAGGTCGTCGTCGCGGGCGGGAGCGCAGTCGACACGGTCGATACGACGATGGTGCGATCCGGGATGATTCACATCCCGATTGTTGTGCCGTCGGGGGTGAGCATGATGTCCGGGTACTCACTTGTGGACGACGCCGGGGTGACGGTGAACGTCGTGACGCCTGCACAGAACGGCACCTCGGATATCCGGGCGTTTGTGAAGCCGGGGACCTACCGCGTGTTCATCACCGGCACCCGCATGGCGGGATCGGCAACCGTGGCGCTCGTGCCACAGTGGTACGCGGCGACCGGTCCGGGACGGGCGGCGTCACTTGCAACCCCTGTGGCGGTGGCGGCCGACCAGACGGTGAACGGGTCGTCGGTGAGTCTGCCTGTGAGCTTTGCCGCCCTTGCCGCTCCGACGATCAGCGGCACCGCCGCCGCGGGCAACGTGTTGACGGGCTCGATCGGCATTTGGAATCAGCAGACGGGTTCGACCTACACCACTCGTTGGATGCGCGGGTCGACCACGATGGGCACGGCGTCCAGCTACCGGGTGCAGTTGCTCGACGCCGGGGCGCTGTTGCGGTTGACCGTGCGGGGCACCAACAGCGGGCTGATCGGCAGCGCGTTTCGTGAGGTTCGGGTGGCGAAGCTCGCAACGACGACCACGGCGCTTGTGAGCTCGCCCAGCAGTCGGACGGTGCGACTCGCGGTACGGGTGCGCGGGTCGGGCTTGACGCCTGCAGGGCGTGTCGTGATCCGGCGCGGCACGGTGATCGTGGCGTCCCGCGCGCTCGTGTCCGGTCGGGTGACGGTCCTGGTCACCGCACAGCCGAGTGGCCGGCAGACCTACCGTGTGTCCTACCTCGGAACGTCCCGCCACCGCACGAGTCGCACGGCGCTGATCGGCGTGAGCGTCCGCTGACCGGTTGAGACATGGCGGTCGGTGCGTCGTACGAAACGATGCACCGACCGCAGCCCTGCGCGTCGCCACCCATCGGCCCTCAGGTGAGCACGCGCGCGTCACGTCACGTGACGGTGAACTCCACGAACATGCCCCCTGCGAAGTGTCCGGGCAGGTTGCACAACAGCACGTACTTGCCGGCCTTCAGGTTGAGCGTCAACGTGCCCGACGAGCCCGCGGCGACCTCTTCGATTTCGCCGACCGCGTCATCCTCGTTGGCCTCACCGTTCGCCTCCTTCAAAGCGGCCGGCCCGTCAGGCGCGGCGACGACCACGAACTCGTGCATCATCTTGCCGTTGTTGGTCACCGTGAAGGTCACATCGCCCGCGGCCACGCTCGGCGTGTCGACTGTGGTCGAGAATTCGGTCGGTGTGCCAAATGTGACGCCGACCGGGGTGCCCGTCGCGGCGACCGTCGCGGTGGAGTGCGTTTCGGTGTCGGTCGTCGTCGCGGGTGGGGCGGTGGTCGTGGCCGAGGTGGAGCTGTCGCCGCAACCGGCGATCGCCGCCGCTGCGCCTGCGATCGCGATGATCGCGGCAAGTCGTGCACGCTTCATGGTGGGTCCCTTTCGAAGTGGTGACGCCGCCGCTCATACCCCCGTATGCGACGGCAGTGACGGCGCTTGTCTGACCACTATACGAAGTAAAGTTATAAGGGAGCGCAAAGATCGGTGGTGTCCAGCGGCGCGCGCTGCCGGGAGCCTTCGGCACCGCCCGGAGCGACGAACCACCGACGGGCGATCAGGGCGCGGCCGTCGTTCGGGTGCCGTCCTCCCATTTGGCACTCGGCGAGTGCCAAATGGGATTCCCGCAGATCGCGTCCTGGATCGCAGGCGTCAAGGTTCCGTCGGACGTCACGCCATCACGTGAAGATGATCTGCCCGCCTGCGGCCTTCTCGTAGAACTCACCGACGGTGATGATGTCCTCGACCTGGTCGATGAAATCCGCCTTCTCCATCTTGAACAGGTCCGCCGACGCCCTGCATGCGTACATGCCGCAGCCCGTGTCGGCGATCAACTCCATGAACTCTGGGATGGAGGGGATGTCGAGCTCCTCCATCTGCTTCTCCATCATGTGCGTCACGACACTCGAAATGCCGGGCACGCCGCCGAGCCACGTGGCCATGTGCATGCCGGGGTTGCCCACGGTCGACACCTTGATGTGCTCGTGGCGCTTCTTGTGGATGGCGTCCATCCCGAAGAAGGTGAAGAACAGGTTCGCTTCGATCCCCTCGGCGCGTGCGCCGTTGGCCATGATCAACCCGGGATAGATCCCTTCGAGCGACCCCTTGGAGATGATGATCGAGACTTTCTCAATTGCTTGCTCAGCCATGAGTGGGGTCCTTTCGGCGACCTAGTGTTGTGCGTTGGAAATGCGTATGCGGTTCGGTGAGCGAGACCGAGCGAGGTGGTGGACGCAGGTCGTTGTGAATACCGGGTGTATTTGCAGTACCGAGGACGCCGCATCGCGACGGTCGCAGTCGGCGAACTGCCACGAATTTCGGACGCACGACACTAGATGCATCCGCGCGGCTTGGGGATGCCGGCGATGCGGGCGGCGATCTTCGCCGGCCCTTTGGGGAAGAGTTGATACAGCTCCTTGACCGTGACACCCGACGTCTTGCCAAGGACACGCACGGTCGGCCCCGTGCCTTTTGCGAAGTACTCGTCGCGCATGAAGCGAATCACCTGCCAGTGCTGGTCGGTCAGGGTTTCGATCCCATCTGCCATGGCGAGCTCGGGGGCCATCGCCTCGGTCCACTGCTCGGGGTTGGTGAAGAAGCCGTCGTCGCTGACGTCGACGGTGACTCCTGCGACGGTCGTCGTGGCCATGGTCACTCCTCTGTGATCGGTGTTGCGGGAATCTGTTTGCCGGCGGTCGGCATCGTCGCGGTGATCCCTGGCACGTCACGCCCGGGGAGGAGCACGTGCCAATAGAACCACTGGAACATCAACTTGCCGAGGTGGTTCATCCGTGACTCCTTCATGAGCGGCAGTCCGACGCGTCCGGGGAAGTGCCCGGGCACCGGTTCCTGCTCATAGTTGAAGTCGATGAGCATCGCCTTGCCGAACCCGGTCTCGATGAAGCAGTTGGCGTGCCCGTCATACGAGGCGTCGAGTTCGCGACCAGCGATGTAGCGAAGAATGTTCTCCACCATGATGTCGCCCTCGAAGTGGCTGACGGATCCGGCCTTCGAAACCGGGAGCGCCGTGGCGTCGCCGATTGCGAAAATCGCAGGGTCGGCCAGCGACTGCAGCGTGTTCGGATTCGTCGGAACGAAGTTGAGATCGTCGCCAAGCCCGTCCGACCGGCCGACGTAGTCCTGGCCGCTGTGGAGCGGAATCACGACGGCAAGATCGAACGGGACTTCCCGATCGTCGTACGACACGAGCTTGCCGTCGAATCTGTCGACCTCTCCGGTGTTGAACTCGCTGACCAAGTTGATGTTGCGGTCGGCGAGCATCGACGCGAAGTGCTCCGATGCGACGGGCTTGGTGAACGCCCCGTCAAGCGGCGTCACAAATGTCAGCTCGACGTGGTCGCGGATCTTGCGGTCCTGGAAGAACCAGTCGGCAAGAAAACAGAACTCAAGTGGAGCGACCGGGCACTTGATCGGCATGTCGACCACGTTCAGGACGAGCTTGCCACCCTCAAAGCCACGCAGCGCGATGGCCAGCTTCTCGGCCGATTCAAGCGTGTAGAACGAATGGACGTTGCCGCCCCACCCGTCGGCGAGCCCCTCCGTCTCGTCTGGTGCAAGCGTGGCGCCGGTCGCGACGACGAGCACGTCGTAGGGGAGCGTCTGGGCGTTGACCAACGTCACGGTCTTCGCGGCGACGTCAACGTGATCGATCGGCGACTGGACGAAGTCGATGCCGTGATGGAGCTGCTTCGCTCGTGGCCGCACGATGTCGTCGGCTGTGGCAAGTCCGAAGGGGACGAACAGCAATCCGGGTTGATACACGTGCCGTGTGTCTTGATCGACGACCGTGATGTGCAGCTGGTCACCGCGGTCGGATGCGCGCAGACGGTTGGCGGTGAGCGTTCCGCCTGTTCCGGCTCCCAGAACGACAATTCGTGTTTTCATCGCTACCTCGATCCTTTCCGAGTGGAGGGAGAGGGCGACTGGCCAGCGGCGAACACGTACCAACAGCCATGGGCGTCGGCACCCGTCGGCTGGTCTGTCACTACACATTCAATTTATACCTTGAGGGCGGAAATGGAAGCGGCGCCCCACGTCATTCCCGAGTGCGTCCGACCCGAAACACGGGTGCTACGCTGGGTGTGAAGGAGGGATGATGAGCACGAACCATGAGCCTGAGATCCCCGTCGGGACACACTGCGAATGGTGTGGAGCCGAGTTCGACAACCCATCAGGTCCGCGCATCGGAAAGGTGCGCGTGCCGGACCCGAAGCCGGTCAGCTCGCAGGAGCCACAGACGCACTGTGAGTGGTGCGGCATCCCATACCCCGAGCCCGCCGACAGCTAGGGCCGCTTCGGAAATGCGCATGTCGTTCAGTGAACGGGACCGAGCGGGGCGGGGGACGCAGGTCGTTGTGAATACCGGGTGTATTTGCAGTACCGAGAACGCCGCATCGCGACGGTCGCAGCCTGCGAACTGACACGAATCTCCGACGCGCGACCTAGCGACTCGGCGGTCAGTCCTGGCCGCGGTTGCCGGTTCGTCTGCGTTGCGCGAGGCACGAGGTCAGTGCCGACACGACCGTCGGACGCCCCGACTCGCTCCACACCACGACACCGGTGATCACCGTTGCCGGCTGTCGAAGCGGCAGGACCGTGAGTTCGGTTCCGAACAGTGCGTTGTCGGCCCATGCCGCGGCGACGATGGCGACGCCTCGTCCGCGATGCAACTCCTTGGCGAGCTCACCAGGTGTGGGCGCCACCTCGACCACGTCCGGCCGGACACCGTACCGACCACACGATGAGAAGAAGGCATCCATCAAGCCCGGTGCGGAGTCCTCGCTCCAGGTGAGCAGCGGCATCCCGTCGAGTGCTGCAAGTGGCACCTCCGCGTTGTCGGCAAGCGGATGGTCGGTGCGCATCAACACCATCGGCTGGTCCATGAACAGCGGCTCGAAGCGCAGCTCCTCGCCGTAGACCGGCGCATAGGCGATGACGAGGTCCACCAGTCCTTCGCGCAGTGCATCCGTTGCCGACGATCCGAGCAACTCGCTCACCTCGACCTCCCACCCCGGCAGCTGCGATCGCAGATCGTCCACCAGCGCGCGCACAGGAGGGTGGAGGCGGTAGGGCGCGCGCGGCACGGCGAGGCGCAGGACCCGGTCGGGGTCGCCGACCCGGAGTCGGTCGACGGTCTCGGTGATCGTGCGCATCGGATGGGCGATACCGGCCAGCAGATCCTCGCCGGCCGCCGACAGCCCGATCGGGCGCATGCC
The DNA here is from genome assembly GCA_937871165.1 of uncultured Actinomycetes bacterium. GTDB lineage: Bacteria > Actinomycetota > Thermoleophilia > Miltoncostaeales > Miltoncostaeaceae > CALMEC01. The sequence goes on along the minus strand of CALMXK010000191.1, from coordinate 10,458 downwards.
TCGTTCGAGCAACTGCACACCAAGTGCATCTTCGAGCCGTGCGATCTGTTCGCTGAGGCTCGGCTGGGACACGCCAAGTCGTTGCGCCGCACGGCCGAAGTGCCGCTCCTCGGCAAGTGCGACGAATGCCGTGAGATACCGCAGCTCACGCATCGCGGCCAGCCGTCTCGTTCATTGGGAAAACCTATCGTACGGTGGGGTTTCCCGATTGGATTGCAGCGGGCGGCCCGAGGATGCTGTGCAGCGACAACCCATCCTTTGGAGGTAGCTGTGTCAGCTCCGATGTTTGATTTGACTGGCAAGACGGCGATCGTCACCGGCGCATCCGCGGGGCTCGGTGTGGCCTTCGCCCACACGTTGGCCGACGCCGGTGCGAACGTGGTGCTGGCTGCGCGCCGTGTCGAGCCCATGCAGGTGGTCGCCGACGAGATCAACGGCCGTGGCGGCAAAGCGATCGTCCAGGCATGTGACGTCACCGACGCCGCACAGGTGGATGCCACGGTTGCGGCCGCTGTGGAGGCCTTTGGCGGCCTGGACATCATGGTCGCCAACGCCGGTTCGGTCCCTGAGGGACTTTCGGTTCCGGAGAAGCTTCCGGCCGACCTGTTTCGCCAGTCGGTGGACATCAACCTGACCGGCACCTTCGTGAGCGCGGCTGCAGCTGCGCGCCACATGCTCGCCCACGGCGGCGGCTCGATCATCATGCTGTCGTCGGTCGCAGGGTTCGGTGGCCATCACAACATTCCGATCGGGTACGCGGCATCAAAGGCGGCAACCACCCACATGGCCAAGTACCTGGCTGTGGTCTGGGCCGATCGCGGCGTGCGGGTCAACGCCATCGGACCGGGCTGGTTCCCCAGTGAGATGACCGACCAGGCGCTCGCCGTCCCGCCGTTTCGCCAGCGCATCGAGGATCAGACGCCGATGGGGCGTCTGGGCAAGCCGAGCGAGTTGCTTGGTGCCTTGCTGCTGCTCGCGTCGGATGCCGGCAGCTACATCACCGGCCAGACGCTGATGGTCGATGGCGGCATGTCAGCGGCCGTCGGCGCAAGCCAGTACCCGGACGATCTGCACGGCCTGGCCGAGCAGATCATGCCGCACGGTCTCGGCGTTCGGATCGGTCCCGCGTCCTGAATCGGGGCTGGTGGTGGGCGATCCGGGGGATCGTCCACCACCGCCGGAGCTTCGTTCGATGATTGGCACCGTCGCCGACGGACCGTAGGCTCACGCCACGTCCACGAGCGAGGAGTCGAAATGAAGCGCGCACTTGTTGGGGTGGCACTTGCGATGGCGTCTGCCGGCACGGCGACCGCCGGACCAACGCCCACCACATTGGAGATGACGCTGCAGCCCGGGCAGCGCCTGGTGATGACCATGGGCCAGGTGCCCCGTGGCGAGTTCGGATTCACTCTGCGTGCCACGGGTACCGGAGCCAAGAATTTCGTGCTCAGCCAGCAGCGGGTCGGGTCGGTCCGGTTCAAGGTGATTGACCAAGCGTCGTCGGCGTGCCAACCGATCACCGGTGGGCTGCGATGCTCGTCCATCACCACGCCCGCGCCCGCCCTGCGCGGCGCGTACATCTTCCGGGTGCGCAACCTCGGGACCGCTCCGCTCGCCGTCACACTGCGCGTGACGTGGCGCTCCGTCACCTCGGCCGGGTGAACGGCCGGGTCGCCTACTGAAGGGGCGCTGCCGGCAGGTCGGGTCCAGTCCTGTCGGCGGACGTGACGATGGTGCCTGCCACCATGTCGCCGATCCGCTGGTTGCGCTTCGAGGAAGCAACCGTGATGAACCCGAGCAGGTTCGGAATGATGAACGGCACGCCGTCGATCGGTCGCAAGAGCGTTCGCATGAAGATCGCTCCCGGCGTCGGCGGCTGTCCGTCGGCCATTGCGACTCGCAGGCCAGTGACCTGTTTGCCGATGGTCTTGCCCGATACTACTTCGGCGAGGTAGAACGCGACGAGCGTGAGACCGACGAACGCCCAGGCGCCCCCGTTGTTCACAACCTTGTCATTGACCGTCATGCTGAACGCGCCCTTGGGCTGGTTCGACCCGAAGATCAGCGTGTAGATCACACCCGCCACAAGAACCACAAGGACGTCGATCAGTCCGGATGCCAGTCGGCGTCCTGGTGTTGCGGGGATGACGGGCGGGGGTTGCAGCGTCGGTTGGTCCATGCGCGAAGTATCACCTCGGCGTAGGACGTGAATCCCAGCTGCGATGTATCGCCGCAGTCGCTGGTGTCTCAAGTCGGCTAACGACACATGATCGAACCTGGAGCCACCATGAACCGCACCGTTGTTTCCGCACTCACCCTCGCCGTCGCCGCAGTCGCTGCAACAACTGCGTCGGCCGCCCCCACGCCCACCACACTCGAGGTCGTTCTGCAGCCGGGACAGCGCGTCGCCATGACGATGAGTCAGGTCCCGAAGGGCGAGTTCCGGTTCGTCCTCAAGGCTTCCAGCGACGGCGTCAAGAAGTTCGTGCTCAGCCAACAGCGCGTCGGCTCGACCCGCTTCAAGGTGCTCGACGGTGCGTCTGCGTGCGACGCCGCTGCGGGCACGCTCTTGTGCTCGAACATCTCGACGCCCGCTCCGACTGCGACGGGCAGCTACATCTTTCGGCTGACCAACCTGAGCGCACGGCCGATGTCGATGACGCTGAAGATCTCGTGGCGGAAGATCACGTCGGCCGGATAGCCCTCGGCGGCGAGCGACCACAGGGTGGGCTCGGCTCCCGCGACGGTCCTATGCTGAAAGGACCACGCAGAGGGAGCACCGATGATCGAGCAACGCCGGCTGGGCAGTGACAACGTGCAGGTGGGAGCCATCGCACTCGGTGCGATGGCATTCGCCGGCTTCTACGGCGGAGGTGAGGACGAGGCCGGTGTGAGCGCCATCCGTCGGGCGCTCGATGAGGGCATCACACTGATCGACACCGCGGAGGCCTACGGGCAGGGGCGCAGTGAAGGCCTCGTCGGCCGGGCAATCGCGGGTCGGCGCGACGAGGCGGTGGTCGCGACGAAAGCAAGTCGCGGGGCGCCGGACTACCTGCGTGAGGCCATCGATCGCAGCCTCATGCATCTGGGTCTGGACCACGTGGACCTGTACTACCTGCACCGGGTGGACTCGACGGTGCCGATCGAGGAGACCGTCGGTGCATTGGCCGACATGGTCGTGGCGGGCAAGGTGCGGATGATCGGACTGTCGGAGGCAGGACCGGAGACGATCCGTCGCGCCCACGCGGTTCATCCGATCTCCGCGCTCCAGACGGAGTACTCGCTCATGCACCGCGAACCGGAGGAGCTGCTGTTTCCCGTGACGCGGGAGCTCGGCATCAGCTTCGTGGCCTACAGCCCGCTCAGCCGAGGGCTCCTCAGCGGCCGGATCCGATCGACCGACGACCTGCCCGCGGGTGACTGGCGTCGCCAGGTCCCGCGGTTCCAGGGCGCCAACCTGGCACACAACGTCGCGCTGCTGGCTCCACTTGAACAGATCGCCGAAGCGCACGGCGTGACACCGTCGTCGGTGGCGCTCGCCTGGATCCTCGCGAAAGGCGAAGACATCATCCCGCTCGTCGGCATCGGTCGTCCGGAGAATGTCGATCGCAACCTCCAGGCGTTCCAGGTCAACCTGACCGCAGACGAGATCGCGACCTTGGATGGCGTCTTCACGCCGGATGCGCCGGCGGGTCTTCGCTATCCGTCAGGGATGATGGACGCCCTCGGGCAGTGAACCGCAGTGCGCGGGCGGGTGGGGAGGCCCCGCGTCGCGGTCGAACGCCGAGCGATGCTCCTCAGGCCCGCCGGGCGAGGAGGTAGAGGCGGCTGGTGTCGGCCTCGATCTCGGGCAGCGGTGAGCGGATGTACCACTCGTCGATGGTCAGCCCGGCGGCGGTCACCGCGGCGCGCAGTGCTCGCGCGTCGTGGAACACGAAGTCGATGTCCACCTGGTGCCCCCACCAGTCGTCGACGTGACGAACCTCCGGGCCGGCGTGCACGGCGAGGGCCAACAGTCCGCCGGGCCGCAGACGGGCCGCAAGCGAGGGCAGCGTCGACGCCACGTCCGCGGTCGGTGCGTTGACAAACGCGTACCACGCGACGATGGCGGCCCATGCGTCGGCGCCTTCGGGTGCGGGCAGGTTGCGGAAGCTTCCGTGGACGACGTTGAGCGATGGGAACTGCAGACGCGCTTGATGGACCATCTCCGCCGACAGGTCGATGCCCGTCACGTCACCGCCCGCCGAGGCGAGGAACGCTGCGACGTGCCCGGGGCCGCATCCGACCTCGACGATCGGCCCGCCGTCGGCGGCAGCGGCCACGCGGGTCAAAAGCCACCGGTCAAACGGCTTGTGGTCGAGCTCGTCGACCAACATGTCGGTGTATGCGGCGGCCACCGTGTCGTAGGTCGCTTCGATCCGGGCGTCGCGTTCGGCGGGGTCCATCGTCGGGGCCGGCTCCAGGTCCGTTGCCGGTGAGGAGGTCTCCGCGGCGGCGGTCGGTTGCGTCGGGGCATCGGCGCCGAGCAGATGCACCCAGCGCGGGTCGCGCCAGCCGGGTCGCTTGGGGATCTCACGGACCAGCGGTTGGGGCCGTGCGGCCAGTCGCCCCAGACAGTCCTCCACCTCGCGCGGGTCGGCGAACCCGAACAGGCGCTCGGTGCGGGTCTTGATCTCGCCGACCGACTGCGCGCCACGAAGCAGCAGCACGGTCATCACGGCGCGCTCGTCGTCGCCGAGCCCCAGGACGTCGGTCACCAGCTGGCGGTACTTCATGACGCGTGAGCCGGAGGCGCTGTGTTCGAAGCGCACCAGACCGCGCAACTTCAGATCGCTCAGCACGTGTTCGACCTGGCGTTCGTCGTAGTCGGTCACCGGATCGCGGCTGCTGGTTTGGTTGCACGCCGTCCGCAGGCTGTTCAGTGTGAGCGGATAGGACGACGGCACCGTCACCTCCTTCTCCAGGAGGGCGCCCAGGACGCGCTGGTCGACGTCGGTGAGAACAATGAGATCGGACACGACTCGAGCATATGCGCACGGCGCCGATCTGGCGACCCGCATCAGGGCGCTATGGTGAATCGCGTGCGGCGTTCCGCACCTGTGAGTGTGGGAAGGACATGAGATGGCGGATCTGGCAGGCGACGGGCATCGCGTTGTGGTCATCGGATCAGGGTTCGGCGGCCTCTTCGTGACACGCGCGCTGAAGCGGGCGCCGGTTGAACTCACCATGATCGCGAAGACCGCCCACCACCTGTTCCAGCCGCTGCTCTATCAGGTGGCCACGGGCATCCTGTCGGAGGGCGAGATCGCTCCGAGCACGCGCGAGATCCTTCGTCGGCAACGCAACGCCGTCGTGCTGCAAGGGCTGGTCGAGGACATCGACCTTGCCGCGCGCACGGTGACGTCACGGTTTCACGATCGGCCGACGGTGACGCCGTACGACACGCTGATCGTCGCTGCCGGCGCCGGGCAGTCGTACTTCGGCAACGAGCACTTCGCCACGTATGCGCCCGGAATGAAGACCATCGACGACGCCCTGGAATTGCGGTCGCGGATCTTCGGCGCCTTCGAGCTGGCCGAGGTCGAGACGGACCCCGAGGCTCGGCGTGGCTTGTTGACGTTCGTGGTCGTGGGCGCCGGTCCGACCGGCGTCGAGATGGCCGGACAGATTCGCGAACTGTCGTCCACGACGATCGCCCGCGACTTTCGTCGGTTCGATCCGCGCGACGCGCGCGTGGTGCTGATCGACGGTGCGTCGCAGGTGTTGCCGTCGTTCGGGTCCCGGTTGGGCGACGTCACGCGTCGGTCGCTGGAGCGCCTTGGGATCGAGATCATGGTGAACGCCATGGTGACGGATGTCGACGACGCATCTGTGACGGTGCGGCAGTCCGACGGGCAGGTCGTGCGGATCGAGTCGGTGTGCAAGGTCTGGGCCGCAGGTGTCGAGGCGAGTCCGCTCGGGCGCCTGATCGCCGAGCAGTGCGGCGCCGAGTGCGACCGTGCGGGCCGCGTCGCGGTCGGTCCAGATTTGACGCTGCCGGGTCATCCCGAAGTCTTCGTGATCGGCGATCTGATGGCGGTCGACGGCGTGCCCGGCGTCGCCCAGGGGGCGATCCAGTCCGGCAAGTACGCCGCCAAAACCATCGTGGCGCGCCTTGCGGGTCAGCCTGCGCCGGCGCCGTTTCGCTACCGCGACAAGGGCAGCATGGCGACGATCTCCCGGTTCCGCGCCGTCGTGAGTGTCGGGCGGCTGCGCATCACGGGGTTCCCCGCATGGGTGATGTGGCTCTTCCTCCATCTGCTGTACATCACCGGCTTCAAGCAGCAGATCTCCACCGTCCTTCGCTGGTTCATCACCTTCGCGAGCAACGGGCGTTCTGAACGAACGACGACCAACCAGCAACTGGTCGGCCGTCTTGCCTTGGAGCGCCTCGGTCCGGGTGTCTCGGGGCCGCTGGTGCGGGGTGATCCGCTGCCGGAGACGCACGACGCTCCACGGAAGGACTAGCGCGCGACGTCAGCCGTCGGTCGCGGGCACCTCGTCGCCGGGGTCGTCCGCGCCGGCGCGCTCGTCGCGGTCCGCCCATTCAAGCAGCGGCGCAAGGGAGTGCGCGACGTCGTCGATCCCTGCGTGCAGGTCACCGAGTGCCGCATACCGGGCGGGCATGGTCAGCATCGTCAGCTCGCGCGCATCGGCGATGGGTACCTCGTCCCAGCGAAGCGGTGCCGACACCGTCGCCCGAGGCACGCCCCGCACCGAGTACGCGCTCGCGATGGTGTGGTCGCGTGCGTTTTGGTTGTAGTCGACGAACACCGCACGCGGGTCACGATCTTTGCGCCACCATGTCGTCGTTGCGCCGCTGTGGCGGCGTTCGACCTCGCGGGCGAAGGCCAGCGCGGCGCGTCGCACATCCGTGAAGCTCCAGTCCGGCGTGATGCGAACGTAGATGTGCAAACCGTTGCCGCCCGAGGTCTTCGGCCACCCGATGATGCCGAGCTCGTCGAGCACTTCGTGTGCCACGGCGGCCACCTCGCGAACCAGGTGCGGCTCGCACTCGGGCATGGGATCCAGGTCGATGCGCCACTCGTCGGGGCGTTCGGTGTCGGCGCGCCGTGAGTTCCACGGGTGAAACTCGACCGTCGACATCTGGACCGCCCAGATCACCGATGCGAGTTCGGTGACACAGAGCTCATCGGCCGTACGGTTGTAGCGCGGGAAGTGGATCTTGACCGTCTCGACCCAGTCCGGGGCACCCTTGGGCAGGCGTTTCTGATGGACCTTGTCGCCGGCGAGTCCCTCGGGGAAACGGTGCATCATGCACGGCCGTTCACGCAGTGCCCGGACGATGCCGTCGCCGACCGACAGGTAGTAGTTGACGAGGTCCAGCTTGGTGGCGCCGGTCTCGGGGAAGTACACCCGGTCGGGGTTGGTCACCTTGACCAGGCGCTCACCGACGTGCAACTCGACAAATGGGCTGGGCTGGGGCGGTGCCATGGCCGGACGATACCCACACTCATGAGCGGTGGGTGACGTCGGCGGCCGGTTCGATGATGGTCGGGCCGGACGGGGCGGCGGCCAGACGGCCGACGGTGGCATCGAGGGGAAGCAGCAGCGCCGGCACGACCGCCATCCAGGCGACGGGCGGGTACATGAGCGCCGCCGACACGAGACCTCCAATCATCACGACAAGCACGGAGGCGATCTCACTCCGGGTGACCGAAGCGAGGTCGTCTGGACGCGCTGCGAGCGCACTGAGCGCAGCCAGAAGCGCCCCGATGACCGACGGCCACAGCTCGGGAAGTGTGGTGGCGGCAATCCCCGCTCCGACAGCTGCGCCGGCGACGGCCCAGGCAGCGGCGTACCAGTGCGGGTGCACGGCGAAGCGCGCCACCGTGGTGCGCTTGGTCGGGGTCGCGGCCAAGTCCGCTTCGCGGTCGGGAATGTGGTGGAGCATCAGCATCGTCATACAGGCGAGCACCCAGTGCAGCGCCACGAGTGCTGCGAGCGGCGAGGCGCTCCCGCGCTGCACCGCGTCGGCGCCGAACAGGCAGATCCAGCCGCACATCACGGCGATGGCCTCGCCCGCGATGGGGCGATAGGCGCCGCGCAGCGGGGGCAGGGAGTAGACGGCCGCGCCGACCAGGCCCGCGAGGCCAGGGATCAGTAGCCACCACCCCTGCTGCGAGGCGAGGACGATGCCGATCGCGGTCGCCAGTGTCGCTCCGACGATGCCCATCACACGCAACTGGGCCGGAGTGAGCAGGCCAAGGCCGATGACCTTGCTGCCGCCTGACAGGACGCGTGGACTCGGGTGCGTGTCGGTTCCGGACTCCCAGTCGACGATGTCGTTTGCAGTGTGGGCGATCACACCGTGAATCAACATCGCCACCACCGCCGATGCGGCGAGGATCGCCCAGTTCATCGATCCGTCGCGCGCGGCGAGGGCACTCCCGAGGACCACGCCCGTGAACGACCACTGGACGACGGGGATGAGCCGCAGTTCAAGGATGATCCCCATGGCCTGCCGGGTGCGCATCACCTCGGCAGCCTCGCACCTTTGGGTGCGAGGTGCAGCGGCGTCGCGTTCCACCTTGGGCGCAGCCGGACTCGAACCTGCATGCCGGAGACAACGAGTGGACTCCGGTCGGATCGAACTGGACGGTTGGCCTGGACTCAGGTTTGCCGCGACCGCGGCGAACGTCGGTCATGCCACCGAGTGATCCTGGCGATCAGGTGGGGGCGGCGGCAGCAGTGTTTCGCGTAGGTCGTCCCTGAGCCAGATCAAGACGAGGCTCACCGTGTGGCGTTGGACCAACGCTCAACAGCTGGCGAGGCCACCTTTGTCTATTCCGGATATTGGTTTATTCTGTCAACTACGGAAAATGATGAAAAGCGGAAACATCGTCTCTTGGATCAACGCACCGCCTCGTCGAGAGGTGGACGTCCTCCGGCGCTCTGTGGACCTTCTCACAGAGCGCCTCCCATGGCTCAGCACTGTGCGAGAGCGTGTGCGAATCGAGGGCAAGGTGATCGACGGGGTCGTTGAAATGAGGATCCCAGACGGTACTCGAGTCGCGATCGTGATCGAAGCAAAGCTGACTCTGGAGACACGAGACGCTGCCAACGTCGTCGAGCAGGTTTCGGCACTGGCCGATCTTGTTGCCGACGGAGGCGTCGTTGCGATGCCGATGGTGGTCGCGAGGTACCTCTCTCCTCCCGCGCGGGAGCGAATTCGTGAGATGGGTGTCGGCTACGCGGACGCGACCGGCAACATCTACCTTCGCGGCGACCAACCACCCATGTTTGTCCGTGATGTCGGCGAGAATCGCGATCCGTGGCGTGGCCCCGGACGGCCACAGGGCACCTTGAAAGGCGCGACGGCTGCTCGGCTGGTTCGCGCGCTGGCTGACTTCGAGCCTCCGTACAGCCTGCCCGACGTTGCCAAAATGAGCGGCGCCTCGGTGGGAGCGACATACCGGATGATCGAATTCATGGAGCGCGAGGGTCTCGTGGAACGTGCGCCACGCTCGCCCATCGCCAACGTGGACTGGCGGGGGCTGATTGAGCGGTGGGGTGAGGACATCGGGCTGTCAGAGGTCGAGCGGATGACGCTCTACCTTGAACCGCGCGGCCTGCCCGAACTTCTGACCAAACTCCGCGCTGTCAAGCGCCCATACGTGTTGACCGGAAGCCTGGCAGCTCGCTACTACGACGAGATCGTGCCTCCTCGGCTGGCAGTCATCTATGCCGATTCGGTGGAGGGCTTGGTCGACGATCTGCGCCTGCGACCATCACCGGATGGGAACGTTCTCATTGGTACTCCAATCGACGATGTGGTTTTCGAGCGGCATTCGGTGATGGCCGGCTTGAAGGTCGCTGCGCCCAGCCAGATTGCGCTCGACCTGCTCGGCGGTCCGGGGCGCGGACCATCGGAGGCAGCGATGTTCCTGGACTGGATGGGGCGCAACCAGGACAGCTGGAGAAGGAAGGACGATGGGTAAGGAGATTCCGCTCGAGGTGGCAGCCAGGGCGGCTCTGCTCGATGCGCTGGCAGCGCTCGACGCACATCGCGATGCGGTGATCTTGATCGGCGCACAAGCGATCTACCTCCACACGGGAGAAGCTCCCGTCTCATTGGCGCCGTACACGAAGGATGCGGACCTGGCCATCGACGCGCGGTCGCTCTCCGGCGACCCACTGATTGAGCAAGCGATGATCGCGGCCGGTTTCGTTCTCGATCCACAGGCGCGTCAACCCGGAACGTGGCTGAGCTCGATCGGAGTTCCGGTTGATTTGATGGTGCCTGAGGCGCTGTCAGGTCCGCGTGGCCGTCGGGGTGCGCGTATCCCTCCGCATGCTCAGAACGCGACACGGCGCGCCGTCGGTTTGGAGCTGTCTCTTATACACATCTGACGCTGCCGACGAGCGATCTAGTGTAGATCTCGGTGGTCGCCGTAT
>CALMXK010000190.1 GCA_937871165.1 uncultured Actinomycetes bacterium | reverse complement strand
GGCATACGAGATTCGCCTTAGTCTCGTGGGCTCGGAGATGTGTATAAGAGACAGGAACAGTATCGGCCCCTGGTCGGCGCGCGCGGCCGCAGCGGATTTGAACCGAAGACGTTTGGCCCCTCCGCGCCACCTGATCCTCCCGGTTCAAACAATTGGGTGGTGAGTGGCCGCCTCTCAGCGACGGGCAAACCCGTCGTCGTCAACGATCCTCATCGCACGGTGACCCATCCGTCGCTGCGCTACATCGTCCACCTGCATGCGCCAGGCTGGAACGTGATCGGATCGGGCGAAGTGCCGTTTGTCGGCGCGGCCATCGGTCACAACGAACGACTCGGATGGGGCCTGACGATTGTCGGCACCGACATGGAGGACGTCTACGTGGAGGACGTCAATCCGGCCAATCCCGGTGAAGTACGATTCCGCGGACAGTGGGAACCGGTGCGCGTGGTGCGCGAAGAAGTGCGCGTCAAAGGCGGCGCCGCGGAGACGGTCGAGCTGAAGTTCACACGGCACGGTCCGGTGTTCCACGAGGACCGCGCGCGCAACAAGTTCTACGTTCTTCGTTCGGCGATGCTCGAGCCCGGCACGGCGCCCTACCTTGGCAGCCTGCGCCTGGCGCAATCCAAGGACTGCAAAACGTTCCTCACCGATGCGATGTACTGGAAGGCTCCGAGCGAGAACCTGATCTGCGGCGATGTCGAGGGCAATATCTCCTGGCAGGCCTCGGCACTCACGCCCGATCGCCGCACCGCCGGTGCGGACGGACGGTCCTGGGTGGGCCGACTGCCGGTGCCCGGCACCGGCGCGTATGAGTGGAATGGTTTCCGTCGGGACCTGCCTCGTGAGCTCAATCCCGAGCGCGGCTTCATTGCGACCGCCAATCACAACGTGCAGCCGAAGGACTACGCGCCGCCGCTCATGTTCAAGTCGTCAGCCAATCTGCCCTACGAGCGCATCACCCGGCTGCGGCAGTTGTTTGATTCGCCGAAGCCCTTCACGCTGGACGACCACCGACGTATGCAGCTCGACGCCAGACATCTGCGCGCGGAGAGCGAGATTGCGCTGTTTCGTGGATGGACCTCCTCAACCGCAGCGGTCGAACGCGCGCGACAGTTGCTCGCCTCGTGGAACGCAACCCTCGCCAGGGACAGCGCCGCGGCGGCCATCCACGACGTGTGGCGCGGCATGTCGAGCGCCGCAGAGCGTGACCCGTCACGGTCTGCGGACGCACGAAAGGCTGAACACGAAGCGACGCTGGCGAAAGCCGTCGCCGAGATGACGTCCTCACAGGGCGCGGACTGGTCGCAGTGGCGCTGGGGACGCTTGCACACGCGGCCGTTCCCGTTCCCGCTGGTGCCCGCCTACAGCCTCGCGACCGTCGAACGTCCGGGCGGCACCGGCACCCTCGCCGCCGACGGCGCGAGTTATCGCGAAATTCTCGACGTGGCCGACTGGGATCGATCACTCGTGACCAACGTGCCCGGCCAGTCGGCACAACCCGAGAGCCCATTCTTCAGCAACCTGCACGCGCTGTGGGCGAACGATGAATTCTTTCCGCTCGTGTACTCGCGTGCGCGTATCGACAAAGAACGCGCGCACACGTTGACGCTCCGCGCGCTAAGAGCGGTCGAGCACGCAGTCCAACGAGAGGAAGCGCAGACGCGACTCCCGAGTATGATGCGCCCATGGCCCGCGGCACCGCCGCTTCACGGTGCGCCGCCAAAGGGAGAATGGCGATGAGACGACGTCTTCTGGCAGTGGCATTCGTGTGTGTGGCCGTGTCGGTGAGTCCTGCGGCGCCCACGGCACGCGCACTCGATACGGCGGAGTACGCGTCGCGGCGCAGCCTGTTGATGGGAGGGATCGGCGACGGGGGTGCGATCTTTCTGGGAGCGACGACGCCGGAGAGCGACGTCGCCTTCCGGCAGGGGCACGACTTCTTCTACATGACCGGCGTTGAAATTCCTGACGCCGTCCTGGTCGTAGACGGCATGCGAAAAGAAAGCGTGCTGTTCTTCACGATGGACGAAAAGACCGCTGATGGGATGGGCCTTCCGGTGGACCTGGTCCGGGCACCGGCCAAGGTCACCGGCATCGGCGAGCTCGGGGCCTCGGCGCTGGTGGCCGGCGTGGGCGAGTTCAAGCAATTCAGCAGCGGGGCGCAGTTCGGCGCCTGGCTGGGCATCGTGCCCAGCCAGAACTCCAGCGGCGGCAAGGCCAGTCTAGGGCGCATCACGAAGCGAGGTGACGACTACTTGCGAACCTTGCTCATCCAGGGTGCGAAGTCGGCGGTGATGAGCGCGGGCAAGCGCGACGACCCGACTTCGCGCTGGTTGGTGCAACTGACGGCCCGGGTGGGCTGGCAGAAAGCCTGCGTGGCCATGGCCAACAAGAATGCCCGGATTCTGTGGGCGGTGATGACACGCGAACAGGGCTTCGACCCCCGGCACGTCAGCGCCAAGCCGCAGGCCAAGGTGTCACTGAAGGAGCGCGCTGCGGCGTCAGCGCAAGCTGCTGTCACCTGCCCGGCCTGAAGGCTCGAGCAAGACCGATCAGACCGGAATCCAACAACCAAACTCCTCCACGATGGACGTGCTCTCGAAGATGCATTGACAGGTCAGACCGGCAGCCGGTGAACTCGACTAACCCTGCGTGGCGGCAATCGCGCCCAAACCCGCGGAGCGAATGGAGCCCGACTGAGCGGTTCGTATCTGGGTCCGCACCCGTCGGGGTGCAACAAGGCCGTTTGTAGATGTGCAGTCTGTTCTCTGTCGCACCGCACCTTCGTCCTCAGCCGTCTTCCGAAAGAACGAAACAGCCAATTACCAAACAGCCAGCTTGACAGGAGGGGAAGTCCTTGTAGAGGGGTTAGGGCAACGCTGATCAAGTCCACCGCCAGGACGCTCCATGCGTTGACTCCGACATGAAGCAACAGACCCTTGCCATGGC
>CALMXK010000189.1 GCA_937871165.1 uncultured Actinomycetes bacterium | reverse complement strand
GAATGGGAATCGGCGTTATCGCTCTTGTTACGGGTGCGATTGCAGAACGATTCGTCAAGCCGGATGCGGAGTTCGTGGCGCACGAGATGGACGTCGATGAAGAACACATCCTGAGCGAGCTGTCCGACATCGGAAGGCGCATCCAGGAGCTGGAACGATTGATTCAGGTGCGCCGCTCTTAGGGCGACACGGCCGGGCCGGCGCCACCGCGAAACGTGCGCCAGTCGGGCGAGCGCCGTTCACGAAACGCAGTGATTCCCTCCTGCACCTCGTCACCATGGATGTGGTTGATCGCCATCAACTCATAGCCGGGCTGGATCGCGCCGTACAGCAGGTCGGACGCGCTGTTCAGCGCCAACTTTGCCATCCGCAGTCCGACGGGGGATCGCTGAAGGATCTGCTCGCACCAGCTGTCCACCTCGGCGTCCAATTGATCGTCCGGCACGACGGCGTTGACGAGACCCATGCGAAGCGCCTCGTACGCCGTGTACTGGTTGGTCAGGAACAAGACCTCACGGGCCTTCTTCTCGCCGAGCACCAGCGGGATGTACTCACATCCCCACCACAGCGGCGCGGTCCCGATCTTCGGTCCGGCTTGCCCGAATCGGCCGGACTCGCCGCTGATCGTCAGGTCGCACACCATGTTGAGCTCGTTGCCGCCGCCGATACAGAACCCCTGCACGCGGGCGATGATGGGTTTGCCGTTGTTTCGCATCGCGGCGCCAAGACGATCCGCGACGTGGTGTCCGCGGCGTTTGGTGGCCATCGTGTTCGTAGGATCCTGCACGTCGCCGCCGACGCAGAAGGCACGCTCACCCGCGCCGGTCAGGACGATGACGCCGACCGTTTCGTCATCGGCGGCACGCTCGAAGGCATCGGCCAGCTCGACGAGTGTCTGCGTGCGAAACGCGTTCAGCCGCTCGGGCCTGTTGATGGTGATGGTGGCACGCCCGTCCGCGGCGTGCCACCGGATGTCCTCGTAGCTCATGCGTCCTTCGGCAGATGCTTGGCCGTGTCCAGGCCGTGCTCCTCCATCAACCGCGTGAACGTTTCGCGCATCTCCTCCGGGTAGTCGGGCAGCTCTGCCGTGGCGAGCACCTCCTCGGCGCGTTCGCGGATGGCGGGGCCGAAGTCCCAATCCTCGTCGCTCATCAGCCGGTTGATTTCGTTGGCGGGGAAGTGCATGACGCCGCTGTCGCGTCCGAAGTGCGTCGCGATCTCCTCCATCTCCTCGAAACGGCCGGGAAGCGGCGCCTGCTCCTGGATCAGACCCCTCTCCCGCAGCATCGCCACGGTCTCGGGAGTCGACTTGAACGGTGTGCGGAACGCGTTGTCGTGAAACAGCGACTCGAACTTGAGGCGCGGTCGCTGGCCGCCGGCCGCCGCGTCCTCGTGCGGGTAGCCCACCGCGTGCCCCCAGGTGAAGCGGTAGTGCGGCGGCAGTTCGAGCGCCTTCTCGACCCCACCCGGCTTGCGGCCGAACGCCACCAGGATGTTGCCGACGCCGAGACTCACCCCGGCGGTGATCGCATTCGCCACGGCCTGGCCGGTCTCGAACCGAAGCAGCGCATCGGTGCGCTCGACGGGGAAGCTCATCAGCCGTGGAATCGTCTGGGTCATCGAGAACTCGTAGTTCCACCCGTGGTAGCGCGACATGGCGCCCGACAGCGACAGCGCACTGATGCCGTCGATCGCCCTCCCGTACCAGGCATTCAGGTTGGTGAGCCACAGGATCAGGTGGGAGGCCTGGTTCAGCAACTGCACGTTGAAGCCGGAGACGCACTCCTCAAGCTCGTCCCAGATCTCGCAGGTGTCCTTGTCGATCACCACCGCCTCGGTGCAGTTGATGTTGCCCTGGCAGGACGAGAAGCGCGCGGCCTGCAGCATCGTTTCGATCTTCCATCGCTCGACCCGGCGTTCGGGATCGAAGTAGCGGATGCTGCGACGGTTGCCCATGGCGCGAAGCACGGGCAGGTCCGCGACAGACGACGGGGCAGGAGTTGCGTGCTCGCTCATGGTGACCACCTCCGAGTCGTGGAACCGATGCGCTGAACGATACTCACGCCGATTGCCCGACGCGCCCGTTCATGCCGTGTCACCATGCGCCCATGAGCACGAACGAACCGGCGGTGCGCACTGGGCTTGTGGTCGTCGACCACGGGTCGCGGCGGGCCGAGTCCAACGCCATGCACGAACAGCTGGTGGCGATGGTCGCCGACGTCGTTCCCTACGACATCGTCGAGGCGGCGCACATGGAGCTCGCAGAACCCTCGATCGCCGACGCCTTCGGGCGGTGCGTCGCGGCCGGCGCCGAACGCGTGATCATCAGTCCGTACTTCCTGTTGCCTGGTCGGCACTGGTCGAGCGACATCCCGGACCTCGCCGCTGCCGCGGCCCGCGCGCATCCCGGGGTCACCTATCTGGTGACCGCACCGCTCGGTCTACATCCGCTGATGGCACAGGTCGTCGCCGCCCGCGTGGCGCACTGCGTTGCGCACGCAGGTGGCCACGCGGACGAGTGCGAAGTCTGCGCCGGCACCGGCCGGTGCGCGCTTTCACACAACGTCTGAGAGGCTACGACCCACCACGTCGGCGAACGAAAGGGACGCTGATGACGACACGGGCAAAGACATTCGACTACACCGTCGCCGTTGACCTGTCCGGATCGATGACGGCAGACGGAGTGGCACCAATCGCGCCGGACGCGGCGTGGACACCCGAGCACCTGGTGCTCGCCGGGCTGTGCCAGTGCTCGCTGAAGAGCCTGGAATACGCCGCGAGCCGTGGCGGCTCGACAGCCTCCGGCACCGCGTCCGCGTCAGGTGTCGTGACGCGACGGGAGGACGACGGTCGCTTCGCGCTGGTGACGGTCGATGTTCACCTTGTGGTCACCGTGGACCCGCCGCCGGCTGATCTTGCGAAGCTCCTGCAGTTTGCCGAGAAAGGCTGCTTCGTGGGCGCCTCGCTGAAGGCGACGCCGAGCTACCACTGGACGGTCAACGGCTCAGCCGTCGACTGAGTCGTCGGCTCGCTCCATCGCCACCATTCGGCGCAGGATCATCGTTACTTCGCCCTGGGGATCGTCGGTAATGCCCGCGTGGATCGGGCCGGGTTGCACCACGGTGCTGCGCGGTGCGGTGAGCCAGCGGAATCGGGCGCCGAGCCCCCCGCCGTCGCGAAGGGTGCCGGCCGCCGGGGCGTCACACGCGCGCGCAATCGCCCGACACGCCGCACGCACACCGGCGACGTCCACTGCGGGCCACAGCGCCAGGAGTCGGCGCTCGTCCAGATCGGTGTCCGCCTGCAGGACGTTGCGGTCCTGGCAGTAGAGGATCACGCCGACATTGACGAACTCGCCGCGGTCGATACGCGGCACCACCCGGATCAACGCATACTCGTACGGGGCACTCATCGCTCGAGCCCCGGACACCAGTCGGCCATCGCCGCCAGACGCCCGTCGAGCAACTGCGCGATGCGCTCACGGGCCTCATGGGCCGTGGCCGGCGCGGCGGCATCGGGGCGATCCGGATCGGGGCCGAGCCACACATCCGGCACCAGGGCGAGCGCCTCGGTGATCGCCGCTGCATCGATCAGGGCGGCGAGCGCCGTGGCCACACCCGCCACATGACCCAGGTGTTCAGCGAGCACGTGATCGGAGGCGTCGAACGGGGCGGTCGGGAAACGATCCGCGCGTGACCAGTTGTGTTGGAAGCCGAGTGCAACCCCGTGGTCGATGCACCAGAGGTTGCCGTGCCACATGAGCAGATTCGGATTGCGATGCGAGCGATCGACGTTGGCGGTGAACGCATCCAGCCAGATGATCGTGGCGGCGTACGTCGGATCCACCTGGAACGCCGTCGGATCGAACCCGATGGAGCCCGGCAGGTAGTCCATTCCGAGGTTCATTCCCGCGCTCGTGACGAGCAGATGTTGGATCTCGGGATCCGGTTCGCGCCGTCCAATGGACGCGTCCAAGTCGAGCAGTGCGAGATCGGGTACCCGAAGTCCCAGACGTTCAGCCAGCGACGCGACGATCACCTCGCTCGCAAGCACCCTGGGACCCTGCCCGGCGGAGCGGAGTTTCATCACATAGGTGCCTTCGTCGTCCGCTTCGACGAGGCCGGGAAGCGAGCCGCCCTCCCGCAGCGGCGTCAGGTACCGCGTCACGCGATGGTGCGCCATCGGCTGCACGTTCGCACTCATGCGGGTGCCTGTGCCACGGTCGGGGGCGGCTGAGTCGTCCCGGCACGACGGGAAGCGGAGATCATGAGCGCACCTCCCACCAGGATCGCGTCGAAACACGACGCGATCGGCATGGCCGTCCAAAACGGCCATCCCGTCTGCATGATCGCCGCGATCGCTGCGACCCGCGAGAGCAGTACGGTGACCAGCGCCACTCCGAGCATCGTGATGGCCGCCCGTGGACGTCGATGGGCGGCGGATGCCCGCCAGGTCCTCAGCGGGTGGCGCAGGGTGGCGACCGCCGATGAGCCGATGTCCTGTCTCTTATACACATCTGACGCTGCCG
>CALMXK010000188.1 GCA_937871165.1 uncultured Actinomycetes bacterium | reverse complement strand
TCCGACTCCGGCACCGTGATCGGGAGGGTCGCGCTGGATGCACCTTCAGGGGTGGTCGCACCCTTGTAGGTCATGAAGCCGAGGAACGCGACGACGGCCACCGCAACCATGATCGAGAACGGACGCTTGTGAATGCGCCGCTCCGGACCGCGATCGAGGAACGGCCACGCGAAGAGCAGACCGAGCAGCAGGTTCGGCACCAGGAACGTCGCCATGATGACCGGAAGCAGCGCGTTCTGGTTCTTGAAGATGCGAAGCAGCTCGAACAGGAAGAAGAAGTACCACTCCGGACGCGGGACGTAGGTCTCGGTCGCGGGGTCGATCTCGGGCCCAACCTCGACCTTCGCCCAGATGGCGAGGAAGATGATGAATCCGATGACGAGCGAGGCGACGATGTGGTCCTTGTAGACCGCATACGGGAAGAAGGGCTTGCCTTCAGCCTTCGCCTGGGCGTAGTCCGCCTTGTATGCCGCTTTCTGCGCCTTGTTCATGCGTCCACCTCCGTCCGCACCGGGTCGGGGGCGGGCTGGCCTGCAGGCACCGGGGTGCGTCCGTGTGCGATCCGCTCACGGGCGGCGCGGCGCTTTGCATTCTCTTCCTCGGCCTCGATGGCCAGGCGACGCTTCGACCATGGGGTCTCCGCGATGCCGAGCTTCGAGACAAGGGCCAGATGGATCGCGATGAATGTCGCGATGCCGCCGGGGATCAAGAGCATGTGGATGGAATAGAACCTGGACAGGGTGTTTTGCCCGAATTCAGGTCCCGCACGAAGGATCTGCCCGAGGTACGGGCCGAGGATCGGCGCCTGCGCCGTGATGTTGACCGCCACGACGGTGGCCCAGTAGGCCTTCTGGTCCCACACCAGCAGGTAGCCGGTCAGGCCCATCATCATCGTCATGAACAGCAGCAGCGCGCCGGTGACCCACGTGAGCTCACGCGGGTACTTGTAGGCGCCCCAGATGAAGACGCGTCCCATGTGCAGGAACACGACCACGATCATGACGCTGGCGCCCCACTTGTGCATGCCGCGCACGAGCCATCCCCAGGTCACGTCCTCCGTGATCATTCGGATGCTCTCGTGTGCCGTCGCGGGATCCGGCTTGTAGTACATCGCCAGGATGATTCCCGTGATGGCCTGCAGGCCGAAGACCGCCATGGCGGTGAAGCCGAGGGTCTGGAACCAGCTGATGCCCTTCGGCACGTTGCGGAACATGAACCAGTTGGCGCCCTTGACGACGTCGGTGCGCTCGTCGATGAACTCGACAACGCCCTCGCCGGCCTGGACCAGTGGATTCTTGGGCCCGATCTTCTTTGCGGGCGGATCTGGATAGTCGGTAGTCGCCATGAGTTCCTAGACGAACGGGAAGAGGTGGGACAGGACGCCGGTGACCGGGTCACCGGGCGGGTGCAACTTGTAGGGCTTCTCGTCGGCGTCGATCGAGTACGCCTTGCCAACGAGCACGCGATCGTCCGGACCGGCGTTCGCGTAGTCGACGGTCGCGCCGGCCTTGTTGACGATCTTGACGTCGAAGCGATCGAGCGGACGCGGCGGCGGACCGCTGCTCACGAAGCCCTTGCTGTCGTAGGCGCCACCGTGGCACGGGCAGATGAAGTTGTCCGCGGCGGCGCTGTATGAGATCGGACAGCCGAGGTGCACACAGCGGTTCCAGATGACGATGAGCTTGTCATCGCGGTTGCGCACGTACACGCGGCGCTGGGCCTCGGGATCCGGACCGAGCATCGACACCGAGGTGGTCTTGCCCTTCGGAAAGCCGCTGTATGGACCGACGTCGATCCAGCGCCACTCCTCGCCCTTCATGGGCTCGGCGATGGCGAAGCCTACGACCGGCACGAGGATTGCCGCGCCCATCACACCGCCCATGGCCATCGCGACCATGGACAGAAACTTTGTACGGGTGTGGAATCCCGGATCGTCGGCGTGGTGATCCTCATCCACGACATCAACGACTTGCGGACCAGCGTAGAGACCCTTGTCTCCGTGGTCGGCAGGCACCCCGTTCTTCTCTTCGTGCTCCACTTAACCTCCGCTCGCACAGACTGACTTCGGATTCAACCTGACCGGGGCTGCGGTTGCAACGCGCCCTCCGGGGTCACATGTCCCGAAGATCGGGCGCACGTTCCCCGGTGTGGCCCCATTTGCGGGGACTTTGCAAGCACCGGTCCAACATTGCGGATTTCTGCGGACGCTGATCATTCGCACGTCAACGGATACCGAACTCCGCCCACCGGGCGCTGACCCGGGCACGGACCTCGTCGCTCATGGTGGCCTCCGCGGGCCACGGCCGGACGATCCCCTCGCCTTCCCACTTGCGGGTGGCGTCGAAACCGACCTTCGATCCGAGCGCGAAATACGGCGCGGCATGGTCGAGCGCGTCCACCGGACCCTCGGTCACGAGCATGTCGCGACCCACGTCCACGTTCGAGAACGCGTAGAAGGCGACCTGGGAGAGGTTCTGGACGTCCACGTCCTCGTCCACCACGACCACCAGACGCGACAGCGACAACAGGCCGAGACCCCAGATCGCGTTCATCACCTTCTTGGCGTGGCCGGGGTAGCGCTTGCGGATGGAGACGATCACGCAGTTGTGAAAGACCCCCTCCACCGGCATGTTCATGTCCAGGATGTCCGGCAGGCTCGTCTTGATGAGCGGCAAGAAGATGCGCTCGGTGGCCTTGCCCAGGTAGTAGTCCTCCATGGGCGGCTTGCCGACGATCGTCGTGGAATACACCGCGTCGCGACGCATGGACATGCCGGTCAGATGGAATGTGGGGTACTTGTCGACCGGGGTGTAGAAGCCGGTGTGGTCGCCAAACGGCCCCTCGTCGCGCAGGTCGGTGGCATCCACGTAGCCCTCGAGCACGATCTCTGCGTTCGCCGGAACCTCGACGTCGTTGGTGCGACACTTGACCATCTCGACCGGACGACCACGCATGAAGCCGGCGAGCATCATCTCGTCGATACCCGGTGGCAGCGGCGCGCTGGCGGCGTAGGTGGTGATGGGATCGGTGCCGATCGCCACGGCCACCGGCACACGGCCGTCGCTGTCGCGCAGGTGGGCGGCGCCGTCCTTGTGGATCTGCCAGTGCATCAGGGCCGTCGTACTGTCGACCTTCTGGATGCGGTACATGCCGCAGTTGCGCGATCCGGTGCGCGGATCGTGGCTGAACACGAGCGGCAGCGTGATGAACGGGCCGCCGTCGTCGGGCCAGCAGTGCAGGATCGGCACCAGGTCCAAGTCGGGCTTGGCGAGCCACACCTCCTGGCACGGGGCCTCGCGAACCGTCTTGGCCGAAAACGACGCGAGCTCCTTGAGCTTGCCGAGCGCCTTGACCTTCTCGACCAGTCCCTGCGGCGGCTGCAGCTCGATCAGTTCCGAGATTCGCGACGCGAGCTCGTCCGGGTGGCGTCCACCGAGCGCCATCTGCAGACGCTTCCAGCTGCCGAACTGGTTGATCAGCACCGGCATGCGGCTGCCGACGACGTTGGTGAACAGCAGTGCCTTGCCACCGTCCGGAGACTTCATCACCCGGTCGGCGATCTCGGTGATCTCCAAGTGGGCGTCCACGGGCGCGCCGATTTCAACCAGCTCGCCGGCCTTGCGCAGCGCTTTGATCCACTCACGAATGTCACGCATGACTCAGGGCCTCGTCCAGCTCGGGGGTCGACGGCAGGGTGGCGCCGAGCACGCGAAGGGGTTCGACGTCTCCGGCGCGCAGGGACTCTTTCGCTGCCGCCAGGGCGGCCTCCTGTGCCAGGTCCTCGGGATGTGCGATCACCGCGACCGTCGTCCGCCACAGCGCCGGCAGCGATGCGTGGTCGTCGGTGGCCACCAGGGAGGCCGACAGCGCGACCAGATCGGCAAGCAACGCGATCACCGCCAGATCACCGGCCTGTGCCACGTGCACCAGCCCGTGGGCGTAGCAGTAGTCCCCGGCCAGGATGCGCTTGCCGTCGTCGACCATCAGGTGGCGTGGGCGGCCGTGGTGCAGCAGGAACCCTTCGAGGATGAGGTCGAGGCCCGATGCGCACCGGCCGGTCAGTCCCGGTGCAGCGAGCGGCGCCACCACCTGCCCCGGGTCGGGTTCCACAAGCGTGGCCGCCAGCGCCGGCTGTGCGGCGAACGCGTCCCTCACAGGCTGTCCACGGCGCGTGCAAGCGCCTCACGGGTGGCGGCGAGCTCGTCCTCCCCGTGGGTGAGTCCGGTGAACCAGCACTCGTACTGCGACGGCGGCGGGTAGATGCCGTTGGCAAGAAGCGCCCGGGCGAATCTGCCATAGGCGTCGGCGTCGCTCGTGGTTGCGGACCGGTAGTCCGTCACCTCGGTGTCGGTGAAAAACGGCGTCAGCATCGAGCCGATGCGGTTGATGCGCACCGGTGCGCCACTGTCGACGATGGCGGCCTCCAGCGCGGCGCCGCTCGCCTCGAGCGCGTCGTAGACCCCGGGCTTGCCAAGTGACGCGATCGTGACAAGGCCTGCCGCGGTGGCGAGCGGATTTCCCGACAGGGTGCCCGCTTGGTAGCAGGGACCTTCCGGTGCAAGCTCGCCCATGATCTCCCGCCGGGCGCCGAATGCGCCGACCGGCAGACCGCCGCCGATGATCTTGCCGAGGCACGTGATGTCGGCGGCCACGCCGAAGCGCTCCTGTGCGCCGCCGCGGGCAAGCCGGAACCCGGTGATGACCTCGTCCAGGATGAGCAGCGCCCCGGTGCGATCACATGCGGCGCGAAGTCCCGCCAGGTAACCCGGCGCGGGAAGCACCGTCCCCATGTTGCCGGCCACCGGCTCGATGATGATCGCCGCGGCACCGATCAGCGCCTCTTCGGCGGCGGCCAGGTCGTTGTAGGGCACCAGGCGGGTGTACTCCACCGCACCCTGGGGCACACCGGGGCTGTTCGGGTGACCCAGCGTGGTGGCACCACTGCCGGCCTCCACGAGCAGCGGGTCGATGGCGCCGTGGTAGCCGCCGATCGTCTTGACGATTGCGTCGCGACCCGTGGCGGCACGCGCCAGGCGGATCGCGCCGGTCACGGCTTCGCTGCCCGAGCTGGTCATCCGCAGCTGCTCGATGGACGGGAAGATCTCGCCCACAGCTTCGGCAAACGCGATCTCACGTTCGGTGGGCGCGCCGTAGGAGGTGCCGCGCGGCAGCGCGTCGCGCAGGGCGTCGAGGGTCGCCGGGTCGGCGTGGCCGAGGATGGCGGGCCCCCAGCTGGACAGGTAGTCCACGTAGCGGGTGCCGTCGGCGTCCCACACGTACGGACCCTGGGCGCGGTCAATGAAGATCGGCGTGCGGCCGATGGAGCGCATGGCGCGCACCGGCGAGTTGACACCGCCCACCAGCACGCGGCCCGCGCGCTCGTACAGCGCGTCGCTTGTGGGGGTCAGGTGTTCAGCCATCTCGCGACATCCTCGGCGGCGTAGGTGATGATCAGGTCGGTTCCCGCGCGGCGAAGGGACACGAGGGTCTCCAGCATGGCGTCGCGCTCATCCAGCCAGCCGCGCTCGGCGGCGGCCTTCAGCATCGAGTACTCGCCGCTCACGTGGTAGGCGACCACCGGCAGGTTGCAGTTGGCGCGCACGTCGGCGATCACGTCCATGTAGGTGACGGCCGGCTTGACCATGACCATGTCGGCGCCTTCGGCGATGTCCTGTGCGATCTCGACGAGCGCCTCGCGCCGGTTGGCCGGATCCATCTGGTAGTGCTTGCGGTCGCCCATGCCCGGCGCGGAACCGGCGGCGTCGCGGAATGGTCCGTAGAACGCGCTGGCGTATTTGACGGCGTAGCTCATGATCGCCGTGTCCACCGCGCCTTGGGCGTCGAGGGCCGACCGGATGGCGCCCACGCGCCCGTCCATCATGTCGCTCGGCGCCACGATGTCCGCACCGGCGGCCGCGTGGCTTGCCGCGGTGGCCGCGATCAGCTCGATGCTGGCGTCGTTGTCAATGGCCCCGTCGTGCAGCACTCCGCAGTGGCCGTGGTCGGTGTAGGCGCACAGACACACGTCGGTGACGACCGCCATGTCCGGCACCGCGTCCTTGATGGCCCGGATGGCGTTCTGCACGACCCCGTCGGTGGCGTATGCGCTGGAGGCCCGAGCATCTTTGCTGTCGGGAATGCCGAACAGCAGCACCGCCGGGATGCCGGCCGCATATGCCGCTTTCGCTCGTTCGGCGAGCGCCTGCGGCCGCTCGCGCCGGGCACCCGGCAGCGAGGCGATGTCCTGCTCACCGTCGGCGCCGGTGACGGCGAACAGCGGCAGGATGAGGTCGTCCACCCGAAGGTGTGTTTCGCGCACCATGGCGCGGATCGTCGCCGTGCGCCGGTTGCGGCGCGGGCGCACGCGGGGGAACACCCCGCCGTTCGAAACCGTGTTCTCGCTCACGCGGGCGAGTGTAGCGCCCCGGGTGCCACCTCCCGCGGCGGTGCATGGACCACGGTATGAATTGTGTATGAGGTGCCCGGCACCAGAGGGACAAAATGGGATTAACTGAGACGCGGGAAACTCGTCAGGAGAAGTGCCCCTGAAACACCGCGACGAGGCAGCGCGCAGGTCGGTAAACACGCTCGCTCGGTGATCACATGAACATGTTGCGTTTCCGCGCGGGCCATCGTCCGCTGAGTCTGCTCAGATCTCCTGCGGCGCGGCGACACCGAGCAGGTCGAGACCCTGCACGATGACGCGCAGGGTGAGGGCGCACAGCGACAGGCGCGACGCGCGCACGTCGCCCTCGGCCTTGAGCACCGGGCACGTTTCGTAGAACGTGCTGAACGCCTGGCTGAGTTCGAACAGGTATGCGCACAACAGGTGCGGCGCCAGATCGTCTCCCACACGCGCCACGACGGCGCCGAAGTCGAGCAGTTTGAGGGCAAGCGCACGTTCAGCCGCCTCACCCACCAGGATCGGCGCCGACTGCATGGCCGGATCGAGACCCGCGTTGCGGAAGATGGAACGGATGCGGGCGGCGGCGTACTGCATGTATGGACCGGTGTTGCCCGACAAGGCGAGCATGCGGTCCAGATCAAAGATGTAGTCGCTGTCGTGCGCCACCGACAGGTCCGCGTACTTGACGGCGCCAATGCCGATCTGGCCCGCCACCTGCGCACGTGTGGCCTCGTCCATGTCCGGGCGACGCTCGTCGATGACCGCGCGCGCGGCGTCGACCGCCTCCTCGAGCAGGGCCACCAGCTTCAGCGAACTGCCCGACCGCGTCTTCAGCAGCTTGCGATCCTCGCCGAGCACCGAGCCGATCTGCACATGGATGGCCGGGACGTCGTCCGGCAGCCACCCGGCCATGCGGCACGCGGCGAACACCATCTGGAAATGCATCGCCTGCGTCACACCGACCACGTAGACGATTCGCTCGGCATGCGACACGTCGATGCGGTGGCGGATCGTCGCCAGGTCGGTGGTGGCGTAGCCGTACCCGCCGTCGGACTTGCGGATGATGAGTGGCAGCGGTTTGTCGTCGCGCCCGGTGAACCCGGGCGGGAAGACGCACAACGCCCCGTCGCTCACCACGGCGATCCCAGCCGCCTCCAAGTCGTCGCACACCTGCGCGAGCTGGTCGTTGTAGAAGCTCTCGCCCATCAAATGGTCGTCGGTGAGCGTGACGTCCAGCATCCGGTAGATGCGGTTGAAGTACACATTGGAGCGATCCGACAGGCGCTGCCACACACGCAGCGTTTCGGGATCGCCGGCCTGCATGGCAACGACCCGTCGCCGCGCCCGGTCCGCCACGTCGGCGTCCGCTTCAAACGCGGCGTTCGCCGCCTGGTAGAAGGCGTTCGGATCGGTCTCAAGCAGCGCGGCCTCGGGCGAGTCCTCACCCACGTCGATCAGCCGTTCGATCAACATGCCAAACGGCGTGCCCCAGTCGCCGATGTGGTTCTCACGAAGCACCCGGTGGCCGAGATGTTCCAAGGTGCGCACGATGGCGTCGCCAACGACGGTGGTGCGCAGGTGCCCGACGTGCATCTCTTTGGCAACGTTCGGCGCCGAGTAGTCCACCGGGATCGTCTGCGCGGGCTGCGTGGCCACGCCCAGACGGGCATCGCCCAGCTGGGAGGTGGCGGCGGCGGCGAGGAACCCGTCGTCGAACGTGATGTTGATGAACCCCGGACCGGACACTTCGACACTGATTCCGGCCTGGTCGAGCGCGTCGACGATGGCCTGGGCGATCTCGCGGGGCGGGCGGCCGGCGCGCTTTGCCAGGGCAAGCGGTGCGTTCAGCTGGACGTCGGCGAACTGGGAGGGACGCACGACCGGGTCGGCGTCGGCGAAGTCCTCACCGAGTGCGGTGCGGATCGCAGCCGTCGCCCGAGCGACGATTTGGTCGATTGGTGCGGTCATTGTCGACGAACTGTAGACGGCCAAACCGCGCCTTTGCCGACGCGGAGGCCGCCACTTGGCGACAATGGTCGTATGACCCGCATCCCGTCCGTCGACGAAATCCTTGTCGGCTACATGAACGGCGTCTTCCCGATGGATGTCGACGGGCACGTGGGCTTCTACTCCTGCAACCCGCGGGCGATCATCCCGATGGACGGCTTTCGCGTGCCCCGGTCGGTGCGCAGAGGCCTGCGCGACACCGCGTTCGAGATCAGGATCAACAGCGCCTTCGAGCGCATCGTGGATGCCTGCGGCGGACCGCGACATGATGGCGAGTGGCTCAGCGCGCGCCTGGGCGCCCGCTACATCGAACTGCACGAGCTGGGCATCGCCCACAGCGTCGAGGTCTGGCACTCCGGCCACCTGGCGGGCGGACTGTTCGGAATCGCGCTCGGAAGTCTGTTCACCAGCGAGTCCATGTTCCACCGTGTCTCGAACGCGGGAAGCGCCGCCCTGGTTGCGTGCCACGCGCACCTGACACTCCAGGGCTACACCCTGTGGGACATCCAGATGACCTCGCCCCACACCGAGCGCTTCGGTGCGATTGAGATCGACGAGGACGACTATCTGCGGCGGCTGGCGGAGGCGCTTCCGCGCTGACGGAACCTCACGCGGGAGGGATCAGGTGTGCTCGCCGGCAAGGCGCCGTCGAAGCTCCTGAACCGCACCGAGCTCCGCCTCTGCACGCTCAAGCTCAGCGGTGTACCCGGCAACGTCGGCGAAGCGATCCTGGCGCAGCGCAGTGCGCAGCAGCGCAATACGTCCCTCGGGCCAGTCGGCGACCAGCGAGTGCTGAGCCTCGGCCACCGAGAGCTGCTCGGTCAGATCGTCCACACGCTCAGCGAGTCGGGCCGCTTCGGACCCCGCGTCACCAAGCACCGTTCGAAAGATCTCCTGCACGTTACGCCCCTTTGCTGAAGCACCGGCATGCTGCCAGGTCCAGCGCCTCGGTGAAACTCACGCCACGATTTCACCGTTTGTATCGTCATTTGGTGGAATCTCTGAAGGACTGGCGCGCCGATCGCCTCCTTCGCGACGGATACGGGTGCAGTTAACCGTTCCGGTGCCTGACACCAGAACGGTTAACTGCACCGTCCGCGGCCCCGGTCACACCCCCGCAGCGCCCAAATGCAGGCGTTTCGCATCCTGCAACGACGATTGCGCACACGCCGGAATGGTTGATCTGTGCCAAAGGTCCGATAGTGTCCACAGACATGTGTGCGGTTTCACAGGAGCGACTCGCGACGGCAGGACGACGTCACAGGCGCCATCAGCGGGTCAAGCGTCGACGTGCGACATTGCTTGTCGCACTCGTCATGGTGCTTGCCGTTGTCGCGGTGACGCTCATCAAGCTGCGTCAGCAGATCACCACCCAGAACGCCGCTGTGGCGTCGCCGGTGGCATCCGTCGACCCCGGACTGGGCGAGCTTCCGCCCTCGCGCACGATCGCGACCGCCGGCCCCGTTGAGATCAACCTGCCGGTCGACCGCAAGTTCGCCAAAGTCACACTCTTCCGCCCGATCGACCGCGCCGACGGTGTGGCCATGTCACCGGACGAGTCGTGGAAACACGAGGTCTGGTCCACTGCCGGCGTCGGCCCCCGCACTGCGGGAATGGACATCGCAGCCCCGGCCGGCACCATCGTTTACTCGCCGGTCACCGGCCACGTCTCGGGCGTGCGCGACTACGTCCTCGGCGGACGCACCGCCGGATATGAGCTGGATATCAGCCCGGACGCCGCAAGCGACGTCGTCGTACGGGTGCAGTCGATCACCGGCGTTCCCCTGGATCGAAACGCCACCGCGCTGTGCCGCACCAAGGGCGCACCGAAGGTCGGCACCGTCGTGATCGCCGGTGTGACCTGCCTCGGCCAGGTGCTCGACGTTGCCGCGGACCTGGGCGACATCCCGCGCCCGCTGATCGCCAAGTACACCTCCGACGGGGGAAACCACGTCCACCTGGAGGTGGTGCGGGTCCCGTCGTGAGCGACGCCCCGAACCATCTTCGGATCATGACCATCGGCGACGTGTTCGCCGGCAGCGGGCTGGACGCACTCATCGATCGGCTGCCCGCACTCCGGGATGAGTACCAGCCCCACATGGTGGTCGTCAACGCCGAAAACAGCGCGTCCGGGTCCGGCACGTCGGCCAAACAGGCCGCCAAACTGCTCGACGCAGGCGTCGACGTCCTGACCGGCGGCAACCACACCCTGCGCCAGACGGACCTGTACCAGGTGCTCGAAACCAATCCACGCGTACTTCGCCCGGAGAACATCGCCGTACGTGCGCCGGGGAAGGGCACCGTGGTCGTCGACATCGTCGGCGGCTACCGCGTGGCGGTCATCAATCTGATGGGCGCGGTGTTCCTCGATGTGGCGCAAAGCCCCTTCGCGGTCATCGACGCCCTGGTGACCCGGGCCAAACGCGAGACCCCGTACGTCCTGGTGGACTTCCACGCCGAGGCGACGAGCGAGAAGGTCGCGATGGGGCGCCACCTGGATGGACAGGTGACCGCCGTGGTCGGCACCCACACCCACGTGCAGACCGCCGATGCGCAGGTACTTCCCGGCGGCAGCGCCTACATGACCGACCTCGGGATGACCGGACCGCACGGCGGTGTCATCGGCGTGCGCTCGGACATCATCCTTCGCCGGTTCCTGACCGGTTCAAGCGGCCGGTTCGAGCCGGCCGACTCCGACATCCGGATTCAGGGCGCGGTGATCGACGCGACACCCGACGGGCTCGCCGCCGGGATCCGTTCGTTCAGCATCACCGTCTGATCACGCCGCGGCCAGCAGGCCGCCACCAACATGATCAGCAACAGGTTGCGCATGACGACCAGGGCGACCGCCGCCCCGTCGCCCGCCACCAGATCCAGATAGCGAAACGGGAACTCGAACTGGGTGGCAAGGAGCACCGCCGCGCAAAGCACGCTCGCGAGCCGGCCGTACCTCCCAGCCACCAACACCCCGGCCGGCAGCACCCACAGCATGAACTGCGGTGACAGCACCTTGGCCGTCGCCACGATCACAGCGAGCGTCGCGGCGATGGCACCAACGTAGACCTGCGGGGCGGTGGTGCGCATCCGAACCACGCTGACCACTACGGCGATGATCGCCGCGACCTGGATCGCCGTGGTGATCGCCGACACCACCGACGCACCGGTCCCCACCAGGTTGTGACTGCCGAACGAGTAGGTGACGCCGCTTGGATGGCCCGCAAGGACCGTGATCCCACGCATGTAGGACGCGCCCAGCGACTCGATCTGCAGCGGGCGCACCAGGTGGTAGTGGAGCATTCGCCACAGGCCCGTGGGTGCCAGCATCACGAACGGAACGACACCGGCAGCCACCACGCCGACCCCCACACCGACGTCACGCCACAGCGTCCGTGGACGCGTCCGCCGTTGCCAGATGAACAGCAGGGGCGCGAGCAACACCGGCACCAGCTTGACGAGCACCGCCACGCCAAGCATGGCCCACGACCACCCGAACGACCGGCGAACTGCAAACGCCACCATGAGCGCGACGGCGGCCGACAGAATCAGATCGAAGCGCTCGGCGATGATGAACCGGCCAAGCAGCAGCGGTGAGATGGCCACAACAAGTCCGGCCGCCAGTTGGCGCCGCCGGCTGAAGCCCAGCCCGTGTGCGGCCGACATCACCGCGACGGAAGTGACGACGAGTGCGGCGCACAGCAGGACGCTGACGCCCGTCGCATACGAGACCGGCACCATCCGCGCGAGCCAGAAAAAGAACGCTGCGCCCGGCGGGTACTCCAGGAAGAAGTCACGGTACGGCATCTGCCCGGCCGCCATGTCCCGACCAACGACCTCGTACAGCGCCACATCCGATGTGAGCGGGTTCGTGACCGGCAGGTTCACCGCGGCGATCCATGCCGCGATGGCAGTGAGAGCGACGAGTGCCTGCCGCCGCCTGTTCATGCCGGTGCGAGCTGCTCGGGACCGGCGTCGGGCTCACCGGTCGCCACCTGGTCACCGGCCGGCGCAGGCTCGCGCACGTCATGAACCACTCGCCAGGTCGGCACCATGGCGACCAGTGCACACGGCAGGAACCAGGGGATGTACAGATAGAACCAGTGCGGCATCGCGATCTGCAGACCGATCAGCAGCGCCGCCGACAGTGCCGCAAACCGCCGCAGGTCGAGCGCCCTGGGTCGCGCGACGACGACGATGGCGATCAGAACCACCACCACCTCGACGGCGCGTTGGACCGGCTGCAACCCGAGGTGCTGGCCCCAGATCGAAAATGGGGACTCGCGATCAAGTTGGTAGGCCATCGTGCGCGACCAAAACCGGCGCACGCCGTCTCCTCCGTCGAGCAGGAGCGGCCAGGCCGACAGGACGGTGGCGAGTACCAGGCCCGCCAGATACCCCGGCCACCGCTTCCGCGACCCGGCACGTGGGAACGGGTGGCGAAGCCACAACAGCAACAAAATCCCCGGCGCAAACTTGGCCCAGGCCGCGAAAGCGATCGCCATGCCCCGCCCGATCGGGCGATGGGCCACCACGAGCCCCCAGGCGAGAATCGCGGCGACCAGCGAGTCGTTGGAGTTGGATTCGAGCGCATAGGCCGAAAATGGATACGTCGCCCATGCAAGGCTCAAACCGACACCCAGTCGGGGACCGGCGATCCGCCAGCCGAGGATCAGCAGCCCAAGCAAGGCGAGGATGTCGAAGACCGTCGCGGCGACGTGCGCGGCAGGCAGGTCGTTCCAGGTGCCGGTCCACGGCATCAGCTTCTCGAAGGGCACGTAAGACAGGTAGGTGAGCGGTCCATACGTGTCGCACTGCGAGCAGTCGTTCGGGAACGTGCCGTACAGGGTTTGGCCGTGCTCGATACGGTCCGCGCCGATGACACCCGCATACCCCACGTCGATCACATTGGAGTCAAACGCGTTCAGTCCGACCCGTAAACCGAGGGCGAACAGCATGATGCTGACGAGCGCCCAGGTCGGGAATGCGCTCTCAAGGCTCGGCCGCAGCCGCAGCGGGGGCCGGTCGCCGGATTCGTCGTGCCGCGAGCGACGCTCCCGCCAGAACCCGATTCCGATGAGCCGCAGGAACAGGTAGACGAGCGGCGGGTAGGCGAGCGGCACCGACGTCTCGATCTCCCCGCGGTTGAACCACACGAGCGACGCCGCGAAGGCGCAGAGCATCAGCAGGTCGAGGGTGTGCAGGCTGATCAGCCGCCGCCACCGGATGAGCGGCACCAAAAACAACACGAACAACGGGATCCAAATGATCGGACGTGTGAGTGAGCGCCCGAACGCGCCCTTGTAACCGCGCGCCATCTGCCACGCGACCTGCGCGCCGGTTCGCACCTCTTTCACGCGCCCCGACTTGTCGTCGATGATGACCTGCGAGTGCGTCTTCTTGTCGGCGCCCTGGTAGGACACCGTCCACGTGTGGTCCTTCGAGTCGGACGAGACCTGCACGTTCTTGACCGGATGGTCCTTGCGCCACTCGTTGAGCAACGTCGACTCGCGGGCGATGCGCTTCGCGCGTGTCGCGCCGAGGCGCATGATGTACGGCTTGCCTTCGGGAAACAGTTCGGAGGTCGCCGCGCCGGTCTGCGTTGTCGTCGCCGCGTGCGAGGTGTGCGGGACGAAGAACCCGCAGAGCGCCACCAGGAAGGCCACGGCGACCACCAACCGGAGGCCGGTGCGTGACCGCGCGATCATCCCTACTTGAACGACCAGCGGCGGTTGAGCAAGAAGTTGACCGGCGTGACCACGGCGATCGCGATCAGCTGGGCAAGGATCTCGCTGAGCCCGTTCTTCTCGAGGACGTACAGGAGCACGAGGTTCAGACCGAGGGCCACGAGGCTGACAACCAGGTTCCTGGCGCCCTGCTGCACGATGCTCAGACCGTGACGGCGAAACGTCCAGTGCTTGTTCAGCCAAAAGTTCGTGGACCACGCCACGATGAACGAAATCGTGGCCGCCACCATGTGATGCACGTCCCACCGGGTGACGAGCACCGAGAACACGGCGAGGTTGACGACGACGCCTGATGTCCCAACGAGACAGAAGCGAAGCAGTTGATGCCAGTCGTCGCGTTCGACCTCCCCGAGGCGGGGAATTCGAAAGACTGCGCGATGCGACTCACGCGGAGGGGAGGCATCAGGCAGGTCCACGACGAACGATGCTACCAAAGCAGGCAAATTCGCCCGCAGTCCGCAGGGTGTCTACTATCGGGCAGCGGCAATGACAAAGTGAGACACGTGGCGATCGACCAGGCACGCAAAAGCTCCCATAGCAAAGTGACACCCCGCGACTCCTCGCGCTACGAGGAGCGGTTCGCGGCGCGCGCGCGCAACATCAAGGCGTCGGCGATGCGCGACTTGATGTCCCTCGCCGAGCGCCGCGAGATCATCTCGCTGGCCGGCGGGTTCCCGGACACCGCATCCTTCCCGACCGAGGTTTTCCAGGATGTGATGGGCGCGATCGAGCGCGACCACCTGGCCTCGGCGCTCCAATACGGCCCGACCGAGGGGTCGCGTGAGCTTCGCGAACGCATCGTCGAAATCATGGCGTACGAGCGCGCCACCGCGACGGCCGACGAGATCATGATCACCAGCGGCGGCCAGCAGGGCATCGAGCTGTCCATCCGATCGTTTGTGGACCCCGGTGACGTCGTGATCGCCGAGGGGCCCACCTACCCGGGCGCCGTCCCGCCGCTCACCACCTACGAAGCCCATGTCGTTCACATCCCGATGGACGACGACGGGATGAAGGTGGACCTCGTGGAGCCGACGCTCGACCGTGTCGCCGCCGAGGGGCGAACGGTCAAGTTGCTCTACACGATCCCCAACTTCCACAACCCGGCCGGCGTCACGATGTCCGAGGAGCGTCGGCGCAAGTTGATCGAGATCGCGCACCGGCGCGGGTTCATCATCGTTGAGGACAACCCCTACGGCCAGGTGCGCTTCGAGGGCGACCCGCTGCCGTCGCTGTACGAGCTGGATGAGGGGCAGGGCTGGGTCATCTACCTCTCGACGTTCTCCAAGATCCTGTCGCCGGGTCTTCGCGTGGGGTGGGTTGCGGCGCCACCGCCGGTGCTTCGCCAGATGAACCTGGGCAAGCAGGCGGAGGATCTGTGCTCGTCCACCCTCAGCCAACGGTTCGTGCTCGAGTACATGCGCCGCTACGACTGGCGTGAGCATGTGGCACGACTCAACGAGATCTACCGCAAGCGCCGCGACGCGCTCCTGACCGCGCTGGAGGAGGAGTTCCCGCCGACGGCGACGTGGACCAAGCCTCGCGGCGGCCTGTTCGTCTGGGCGCGGCTGCCGGAGTTCATCGACACGAAGGACCTGCTCGCCCGTGCGCTCGACCGGGATGTCGCCTTCGTGCCGGGAGGCGCCGCCTACCTGGACGGACAAGGATCCAACGAGATGCGCCTGAACTTCTCACAGAACTCGCCGGAGGTCATCTCCGAGGGTATTCGTCGCCTCGGCGAGGTCATTCGCGAGCTGACGGACCTGTTCGAAGGACTTGGCGGTGTCTAAGGTCGTCGTCCTCAAGGGCGGACGTTCATTCGAACGTGAGGTGAGTCTGCGAAGCGGCGGCAACGTCGAGGCGGCGCTGCGACGTCTGGGGCACGACGTGTCCTCGCTCGATGTCGACAAGGCCATGGTGAAGCAACTGAAGGCCGAGCGTCCCGACGTCGCGTTCATTGCGATGCACGGCAACGGAGGCGAGGACGGCACGGTCCAGGAGCTGCTCGAGATCCTTCGCATTCCGTACACCGGGTCGGGCGTGTCCGCGTCCGAGCGTGCGTGGGACAAAGTGGTTTCGAAGGCCATGTTGGAGGCGGCCGGGGTTCCGACGCCGCAGTCCTACGCCTTCGGCAAAGAAGCGTTCCTGGAACTCGGCGCCGCGGACCTGCTGACGGACATCGAGTCGCAGCTCGGGCTGCCGCTGGTGGTGAAGCCCGCCCGCGGTGGGTCCGCCCTCGGCATCAAGTTGGTCCATGAGCCGTCGGAGATCGCCACCGCACTGGTCGGCGCGCTCGCCTACGACAAACGACTGCTGCTGGAGCGGTACGTCCCCGGACGGGAACTGTCGGTCGCGATCGTGGGCAGCGACAGCCCGGTCGCCCTGCCGATCGTGGAGGCCATCCCGCTCGGCCGCGAGTTCTACGACTTCGAGTCGCGCTACACGCCCGGCGCCACCGACCTTCGCTCGCCGGCGGATCTGCCGCCCGAGGTGACCGAGGCGGTCGTTCAGGTGGCGCTCGAGACCTACGCGGTCCTCGACTGCCACGGGTTCGGTCGGGTCGACATCATGCTTGACGGCAATGACGAACCCTGGGTCCTCGAACTGAACACCATCCCGGGCCTGACCGACACCAGCATCGTCCCAGTGGCCGCAGCCGCCGCCGGAATGAGCTTCGACGACCTGATCGCCAGGGTGCTGGAGCTCGCCGACCTGGGCTCCTGAGGGCGTTTGCAGTTAACCGTTTTGGTGTCAGACACCAGAACGGTTAACTGTCATCGTGTCAGGACGTTGGCCAATGCACGCAGAACGGGCTACATTTCCGGTGTGTCCGCAGCCGATGTTTCCGCCCCCGCGCCCGACCGCATCGAACGTACCGACGACGGTGCGGTGATGACCCTCACCTTGGTGCACGACGGGAAGGCGAACGCCCTCACCGAGAACATGCTGACCTCGCTCGCCAAGCACTTCCAGGCGGAGGAGTGCGTCGGCATCCGCGCCGCCATTTTGACCGGCAGCGGTGAGCGGCACTTCTCAAGCGGCGCCGAGATGGGCACCGACGCGATCGCCTCGTGGGTGGAGCGCATCAAGCGGATCGAACAGGGCCTTGCCACCGTCGCGACCGCAATCCAGAAGGCGTCGTTTCCCACCATCGCGGCCCTCAACGGCGACGCGGTGGGCGGCGGACTCGAGCTTGCCATGGCGTGCGACTGGCGACTCGCCCGTGAAGGTGCCCGCCTGGCGATGCCACCCGCGCGCCTCGGCCTGGTGTACACCGCCGAAGGGCTGCGTCGGTTCGTCCGCGAAATCGGCCTGGCACGCACCCGCGAAATCTTCCTGACCGGCCGCGCATTCGAGGCCTCGCACGCTCATCAGGTGGGACTCGTCAACCACCTGACGTCCCTGGATGAGCTCCTTCCGATGGCAAATCGCATGGCGGCGGCAATCGCCTCCAACGCGCCGCTTGCCGTTGAAGGGATGCGTGTCGTCCTTCGCACCATCCAGGACGACGACCAACACGCCGACGCCCGCGCGCAGCAGTACCGCGTTCGTGCGTTCGGCTCCAAAGATCTCGGCGAAGGCGTTCAGGCCGCCCGGGCCCGACGCACCCCGAAGTTCTCCGGCGAATGAGCACGACGCGAGCGAGTCTCGGCACCTTCGGTGCGCGCACCGGCGCGTGGCTGATCGACGCCGTGCCCTACGTGGTCGCCCCGTACCTCGCGGCCAAGCTCGGCGGATGGATCTTCGCCCTGGCGGCGTTCTTCATCATCGGCATCGTGTGGACCATCCTGCCCGAGGCCCACGTGGGCGCAACGCCGGGCAAACGGCTGCTCGGACTTCGCACCTTCGACCTCGACACCGCCACACCGATCGGCTTTGGCCGCTCGACGATCCGCTGGATCGTCAAGTACGTCGTGTGCAGCGTGCTCCCCGTCGGCTACCTGTGGTTCTTCCGCTCGCCGGCCCACCAGACCTTCGCGGACCTGGCGGCCCGGTCCGTGGTCGTCGTCCCACTTGCCGAACACGCCGACGGCGAGCCGACACCCGCACTGGGAGAGTGACCGCAGCCTGACGTTCGGTGCTGACTCCCGTCGGCGCCCATCCCGTCATGCACAGCCCGAACCGCATGCCGACCGGATCGGTCGGCGGATCGCGATCTAGTGCTGGTGGTCCTTCTGGCTGAACACTTTCGGTGCGCTCGCAAGCACGAACAGACCCCACATGATCCCAAGCGCCACAGGGAGCGGGCCGATGTGATGGCGTTCATTCCATCCGACGATCACGAGTGTGACGGTCAAGGCGGCGAGACAAAGAAGGATCCAAGCGGGGATGCGATGCACAGCAACCTCGGGTGACGTGGGTGGAATCGGCCGAAAGCCTACACCCAATACCGCCCTCGAGGCACGCCCACCTGCCGTTGAGGCTGCCGCACCCGACCACACCGTTGCAAGTGACCCCGGGTCGTAGAATGCGCCCATGGCACATCACACACTTTCGGTCCCGGAAATCAGCTGCAACCACTGCAAGGCGGCCATCGAGGGCGCCGTCGCGGCGCTGCCCGACATCGCCTCCGTCGTTGTGGACGTCCCGACGAAGACCGTCACGATCGACGGTGACGCACCGCTTGCGTCGATCACCGCGGCCATCGTCGACGCCGGCTACGACGTCGACGAGACCGAATGAGCGACGGCGACGTGAATCTGGGCCGGACCGGACGTCTCGCGGGAGGCCCGGCCCCCGAACTCGTGGCGGCAGGACATCAGGCGGAGATCGCCCACGGCCAGGCACTCGCCGAGGCGCTGTCCCTGTCGGACCTCGCCCATGCGGTGGTGCTGCTCGACGCGGGCGCCGTCCGTGGCGAGACCGGTCGCGACCTCGTGGCGGGCCTGTTGGAGCTGCACGACATCCCTGCCGACGAGTTCCCCTGGGACGCCAGTCGCGGCGACGCGTTCAATTCACGCGAGCATGTGCTTCGCGAACGGGTTGGTCCGGCCGCGTCCGGCTGGCTGACCGCCGGGCGCCCACGACGTGAAGCCTTCCGCGTCGCTTTGCGGATCGTCGCCCGCCGCGGCGTGCTCGACCTGGCGGACCGACTGCTCGACCTGGCCGACGCGCTGACCGACCAGGGTGAGCGCCACGCGGCCACGCTTGCCGCCGACTACACCTACCTGCAGCCGGCCCAACCGACGACCTTCGGCCACCTGATGCTGGGGTTCGCCGAGGCCGTGCGGCGGGATGTCGAACGCCTGCGACGTGTTCACGACTGGCTCGACCACAGCGTCGCCGGATGCGGCGGCAGCTCCGGATCGCGGTGGCCACTCGATCGGGCGCGCCTGGCGGAGTACCTGGGCTGCGAGGCCGTCGCCATCCACACGAAGGATGCGATGTGGGCGGCCGACGGATACGCCGACCTGGCATCGGTCGTCGCCATCGCACTCACCGGACAGTCACAATTGGCACAAGACCTGGAGATCCTGTGCAGCCGTGAGTTCGGCGCCGTGGAACTCGCCGACGCCCACAGCCGCCAGAGCGACCTGATGCCGCAGAAGAAGAACCCGTACGCGCTGCCGGTCATCCGCGCGGCAGCGGCCGAGGCGGCGGGCATGGTCACCACGATCCTCACCGCCCTGCACACTGGTTCTGCACGAACCGACAACTACCAGGTGTTGAACGGCGGCATTCCCACGCTGCTCGGCAATGCGGTCCGCACCACGGCGCTCAGCGCCGCCGTTGTGAGCGACCTGACGGTCAACCAAAATGCGATGGCGGCCGCCGCGCGTGAGGGCTTCACCGTGGCCGCCGACGTGGCCGACGTGGTGGCACAGGTGGCCGACATCGACTACCGCACCGCCCACACCATCGTCGGCCGATCCGTTCGGCGCCTGAGCGACGAGGGTCTGCCCCCGTCCGCACTCACCGGTGAGCTCCTTCGCACCATCGGGATGGAGATCGCCGGAGGCCGCGTCCACATTCCCGACGAGGCCGTCGAAGCGGCCCTCGACCCGGCCGCGTGCCTTGCCGCCCGTACCCAGATCGGCTCGGCAACCCCGCAGCAGATCGCGGCGATGGTGGCCGACGGCCGGGACCGAGGACTCGCCGATCGCGCCTGGATCACCGGCAACCGCCGCCGCGCGGACCTCGCGACCGACCGCCTGCTCGGACGCGCCAGGGAGCTCGCCGGCTAGACGGTCCTCACACCGTCGCCGTCGACCGCGGCCGACCAGACGATGTGCGTGGTGATCCGGTTGCGGTAGCGAACGAGCAGCCGCGCAAGCCCGCCACCGATCACGAGCGCGAACACGATGTTGCCGACTGCGTGGGCCACGTCGAACCACAGGCTCGTACCGGCCCGTGCAACGAATGTGCTCCATGTGAACGTGGGCCCGAGCACGGCCATGTCCCACAGGTTCATCCCCCACCCGAACAGGATTCCCCACACGGCGCCGACGAGCGCCAGACCACGGGTGTTGCGACACACAGGACCAAGCAGCGCCCCAGTCACCCCGACGAGGCCCCACAGGGTCATCTGGCCGGGCGTCCAGGTGCCTTGTCCGAGCGCCACGTTGGACAGCAGCGGCGTGAGTGCGCCGACGGTGAACCCCGCGCGAGCACCGAGAACCGCGCCTGTCACCAGCACGATGACCGTCACCGGTTTGACGCTCGGGATCGCGACAAAGAGCAGGCGCCCGGCGGTGGCGGCGGCCGCCAACGCGGCGATCACCGCGATGCGGCGCGGATCGGGTGTGCCGCGTTCGACGATGAGCAGCCCGACGGCGAGCACCGCGAGCACGGTGGTGATGACGAGGCTCGCGCCGCTCATCCGGCCACCGCAACCGTCTCGTCCACGATCACCCCTTCGCGGATCCGGATGTGTTCGTCCGCGATCGCGAGCGCGAACTGCGGGTCATGCGTGGCGACGAGCACAGCGGCGCCATCAGCGCTTCTCCTCCTGATCGCCGCCACCAACGTCGCCCGATGGGCCGCGTCCATGCCCCGAGTCGGCTCGTCGAGCAAGATCACGCGCGGGTCGGCCATCAGCACCGCTCCGAGCGCCACACGTTCACGCTCACCCACGGACAGATCGAGCGGGTGGCGCCCCAGGAGCGCACCGAGATCCAGGTCCTCCACCACCTGTCGAAGCCGCCGGTCCAGCTCAAGCGCACCGACGCCGCGAACGGCATCGACCAGCTCGTCGGCGACCCGTTCATGAATCAAGCGCCGGCCGGCGTCCTGGGGCAAGAAGCCCAGCGTCGGAACCCGGGCCTCGGTCGCCATTCGTGTGACGTCCCGGCCGTCGACCACGATCGCCCCGTCCTCGATCGGGTGCAGGCCCATCACCGCCCGAAGCAGCGTGGACTTGCCTGCGCCGTTGTCGCCATGCAGTGCGGTGACGGTTCCCTCGGTGAGTGTCACGGTGCACCGGCGAAGCACCGGCCGATCGGCAAATCGTGCAGACACGTGACGCACCTCGACGGCCACACGACCTCGTGCGGCCACCCGCACCGGCAAGGGGACCGCATCGTCGACGCGGTCCACCAGCCGTCCGCGCTCCAGACGGACGATCCGATCGGCGATGGTCGACAAGCGATGGGCGTGATGTTCGGTGATCACCACGGCGACGCCGCGTGCCGCTTGATCGCGCAAGATCCCGTCGAGTGCCGCCACCGCGGCCCCGTCGAGCTGTGAGGTGGGTTCGTCAAGCAGCAGGATGCGGGGCTCCCCGGCGAGGACGGCGGCAAGCGCCGCGCGCTGACGCTCGCCGCCGGACAGGGTGGTGACCACACGATCGGCAAGGTGCGTCGCGCGGGCGTCGCGGAGCGCCCGCTCGACGCGCGGCCCGATTGCACCGGCCGCCACACCAAGGTTCTCGGGCCCGAACGCAACATCGGCAGACACGCCGGTCCGGACCGCCTGGGTCTCCGGATCCTGGAAGACGAGTCCCACATCGCGGGCCAGTTCGGCGGTCCCGGCGCGGCGCGTGTCGGCGCCGAAGACGTGGACCGTCCCTTCGAACCGGCCGCCGGTGAAGTGCGGTGCGAGTCCGGCGATCGCCCGCAGCAAGGTCGACTTGCCCGATCCCGACGGGCCCTCCACCAGCAGGATCTCGCCGGCACGCACCTGCAACGAGACTCCGTCAAGCGCCGGACGTTGCCGACCGGTGTGGGTGAACCGCACGTCGGTCAACGCGGCGGCGATCATCGACGAATCGCCCCGGCGAGGACAATCCCGGCGAGGACGGTGCCGACGGCCGCGACCAGGCTCCGGACGTCGATGAGCGGGTCCATGGTCGGGAAGAACCCGTACCGGCCGAGCCACCCGGCGATCGAGGCGAACGCCACAAGACACATCCCCACGCCGACGGCCATGGTGAACCGGTCGACGGCGTCCCAC
Source organism: uncultured Actinomycetes bacterium (assembly GCA_937871165.1). GTDB lineage: Bacteria > Actinomycetota > Thermoleophilia > Miltoncostaeales > Miltoncostaeaceae > CALMEC01. The sequence goes on along the minus strand of CALMXK010000188.1, from coordinate 16,908 downwards.
GCCACTCGGGGACGACGCGTGGGGGTGCCGACGCCGTAGCCGCGCGCCGCCATGGCCTCCGCCACGTCGAGCGAGCGTTCGAGTGCGGACCCGACGAGTGGCAAGGCCAACGTGCTTGCTGTGCGTCCTCGGGCCACCCATGATCCGACGCGCGGCGAGCGACCCCGAAGACGCGACGTTTCGACCAGTGCGACGGCGTCACGGCGAAGGGTCGGCACCATGCGTGCCGCCACCGACGCGGCGAGCGCCGAGCGTGGCGCGAGCCGGCTTGCAAGTTGCAGCAGACGGTCCGGGTCGGCGAGCGCGAGCACGGCCATCACCACGATCGTCACCGCCGCCGCCCGTGCCCCGAGCGTCAGCCCGGCCATCACCTCCTCGAGCGTCACCTGCATGTCGAAGATGGGAATCTCCGGCAGTTGGAACAGGATCAGGTCGCCGGAGGCCTGCACGAACGGGTTCAGCACCGCGACCCCCACACCCAGGATCCCGGCGATCAGCAGCACCCCGCGCGCCGGCGTTCGAGACGCCAACAGCAGCGCGACGGCCACCACGAGGACGGCGGCCATGATCATGGGATGTGCCGTCGAGAACGCGAGCGCACACAGGCCGACGCCGACAACGAGCAGCGGCCCCGGGGCGCGGGTGATCACGGCGCGGCGTGACCCGCGGAGGCCAGTGGCCGCCCGGTCCGGTCGAACACCACCGCGACCTGTCCCGCAAGCAGCGCCGGCCCGGCGGCAATGGCGCGGGCCGCGGCAATGGCTGCGCTTCGATCGACACCTGCGACCACGAAGACCACGCCGCCCTGCTCGGGGCCGGCGTTGCTCAACACCATGGCCGCCACGGCACCCGCCCCGGCAACCGGTCGCATCCGCCCGCCGTCGACAGCCATCACCGAGATTGCGCCCCCGTCGATGCGCACCGGCAGACCCGCGGCTGTGGGGTCGGCGAGCGCACGTCGCCACGCGGCGTCGCGGGCCACCAGGTCCGCGTTGGCGCCGACGATGACCCGCCAGGAGCTCGGACGGGACGACACGCGAACGCCCTGACGCGAAAGCACCGCGTCAAGTGGCGCATCCGCCTGCACCGATTCGGGAGCCGCCGGGTACCCGTGAACGAAGGGCTCTGGCCAGCTGCCGACGATCACCGGCAGCGTCGGAGTGGTGTCGTCCCACCGCCGAAAGTCCCACCAGATCCGGTCACCTGGTCGGACGGTGTAGTCGGCGGCCCCGACCCCGGGGGCCACACCGTTCACGAAGTACATCCAGTCACGTCGCGGTTTCGTGCTCGACACGCGCCCGTACATGCCGGCAACGAACCCACCCCCGTACGCCGTCTCGACGGGCGTACTCGCGCGAAGCACATCCATGGCCGACCGACCCGGTGCGACCGGCTGGTCGTCCACGAGCACGGTGGCGCCGTAGCCTTCGCTGATGCGCTGACGCGGCTCGGATTCGGGAAGCGCGACGGGGCCGGCGACGGTCGCCGTGGAGCCCGGAGAGACGGAGGTCGTGCTGCGTGACGTGCCGTCGGACACGCGAGCGCAGCCGCCCAAAATCATCACCATCATCAGGCCGATCGAACCGCAAACTGATTTGACGTGCACCGCTTCCTCTTCCTCGGAGGTCGTGCGGGTGGCAACACCACCCCGGGTACCGCGGTGCTCTGGATGGGGGCAGGTCTCCTGACTCCCGGTCGTCGCGCCTCCCGCGCCTTCCCGATTTCTCAGTGGCCGGCAAATGCCGTGCGGTGACGCTCGCGGTTACAGTGGCGGGACCGTGCCGGACTTGCACCGGCTTCCCTCAACGCGCCTCACGGCGACCACCATCCGAAGCCCGCTCAGGGTATCAGCGAATGGGTGCCCGTGGAGGACTTCTCGGCATCGATCGCACTCGTCGGCTGCCATCCCTCGTCGGTCGTGATGGCAGTGGGCACGGCGGCGCGTTGCCAGAACCAGCGCCGCTCCGGACGGGTCGGACGCGGCAGTTCGACCGGGTCGACCGCCTCGCCACGAAGCATCTGCACGAACGCGCGACCGAGGACCGGATGGAACTGGGTGCCGAGGCACTGCTCGATGCGGTTGCATGCGGCCTCATGAGTCATGGCGCTGCGATACGGCCGATTGGTCGTCATCGCGTCGTATGAGTCGGCAAGTGTGATGATGGCCGCCTCGACCGGCATGTTCTCCAGGGTCAGCCCGTAGTAGCCCAGACCGTCCGGGCGCTCGTGGTGGTAGCGGATGGCGGGCGCCAGGTCGCTCGTGAGGCTGAGCGGTTGCAGCAGGTCGGCCGACACGTTCGGGTGGCTGCGCATCAGCTCCCACTCGCGTTCGTCGAGCGCCCCCTCCTTGTGGAGGATGGAGTTGTCGACGACAACCTTGCCCAGATCGTGCATCCGTCCCGCCCAGCGCGCGTCCGAGACGTCCTTGGCCGACATCTGCAGCGCCTCGGCGAACCGCGCCGCAAGTTGCCCGACACGCTCGGAGTGCTCGGCCGTGTACGGATCCCGCGCGTCGACTGCGCCAGCGAGCGCCTTCAACGTCTGGCGGGTCTCACGACGCAGCGCACGATGGCGTTTCATCGACAAGAACACCGCGCCCAACAGGATCACGGCGAACGCGAGCACCTCCGGCGCACCCTTGATCAGGACGGCGAGCACGACCGCCAGGCACCCCTCCATCAGGTAGCTGACAAGTTCGGGCCGCTTGACCCATGAGAGCACATCCCACCGGTTGCCGGTCGTCGCCGTGCTGATGGCCTCGACGGCGAACACCGTGACCGCCACGTACACGACCAGCATCGCGATCACGGGCACATAGATGCCCCAGCCCGGGTCGCTGATGGTCGCACTCTGGGACAGGCCGGTGAACACCTGCTTGGCCGCGAGGGTCGCTGTGATCGCGACACCCGTGTTGAACGCGATGCGGATCGGACTTTTGCGCCGGGCGGTCTCGCCGAGCAGCGTGGCGCCACCGGCAATGAGTGCGGCCCAGCCGCCTGGAAGCAGCATGACGGCCGCCAAGTGAAAGCTCGTGGCAAGGCTGAACGGGTGCTCCGCCTCTTCCTCGTCGCCGGGGATGGTGGCGAGTTCCATGAGCGCGCCACCGAGCAGCAGCCCGATCCACAGCTGAGGCGAGACAGGTTCGTCGGCACTGCTTGCCAACAGGATCGCGATGAGGGCGGCGGCCGCGCTGATTGTCAACGCAATCGCAAGCACAGTCTTCTGTGCGCGATTCACCGAGTATTACTCACTGTCTGAACCTGAGACAAATGATCCGTCCGAATCCGTTCACGGCTGGTGGAGTCTAGCGCGAGCCGCGCACTCCGTACATCTCCGCGTTTCTGACCAATCTGCAGGGATTTCCCTGACCTGAGACTATGCAAATGCAATTGTTGAACTGGGGTTGGCGAACCTCGTTTCGTGCGGATGACAGCTGCCTGGCGGGCATCATTGTCACCTCCCTCGGCCACCGGCGGCCACGCGCACGTGTGCTCCCCCCGGAGCAGCCCCTTCCTCGTGCCCGGTCTGACCACTTCGCAAACGTCGCGCCGCGGACGACCGGGCTCCAGATCTCACGGGTACGACTTGGGTGATTGCGACACTAGGGCTGCAAGGTTGGAATGTGCAACGTGGGTGTGAGCGACGTGCTCCCGGACACCGCGCCATACAGATCACGAAGCCGACCGATGGCCGCCTCCATCGTGAAGTCACGACGCTTTGCACGCACCGTGTCACGAAGCGCGTCCAGGTCCATTCCCTGAAGTGCCGCGGCGACATCCGACGCACGCTGGACCACGATGCCGACACCGTTCCCATCGATCCAATCGGCAAGGGCGTCATGCGGCAGCGACACGACCGGCAGCCCGCAGCCGACGTATTCGAATGCCTTGTTCGGCAACACGGTGTTCAAGTGGGCGTCATTGTGCGTGGTGTTGAACCCGGCCCACCCGACGTCGTAGTCGGTGAGCCGTCGCAACAGCTCCCGCGGCGCGCACGGTTCGTGGATGTGCATCCGCACGCCATGCACGTTCAGCCGATCGGCGAGCGCTCGATACTCCGCTGCGGCCGGCCGAGCCGGATGCACATGCAACTCGATGCCCGACTCCACCAGGTCGGTGAAGATGTCGCGCAAGTCGTAGTGGCCCTGCGACGTCGACAGCGACCCCTGGTACACCATGCGGATCGGCGCAGACCGCTCACGCACACGGCGCGCCGACAGGTCCGGCAGATCCTCCGCCAAGACGTAGTTGGCGATCACCCGATGCTGTGCCGGAAGCTCGTACCGGTCCGCGATCTCCTGAAGCAGCTGGTCACTGACGGTGATCAGCCCGTCACTTGCCTCAACGGCGATCCGCTCGTCGGCAATGGGATCCGGCGGATCGGGAAACCCGTCCTCGTACGGCGTCTTGCGAAGGCTCTGAAAGTCATGCACATCGTGGATCACCGGGATCCGGCCAGCCGCTGCCTGCTGGGCGCTCACGGTGAGCGTGTCCGGCAGGTTGTGACAGTGGATGACATCCGGACGGAACCGATCGATCGTCGCTTCCAGCTCGGTCACCGGATCGACCGCGTACGGCAACTGGTACCAGCCGGAGAACAACTCGTCCCCCGACCCGTAAAACTGCGTCAGCGTCTTGCCCTGATAGGCGAACGCCACGTCGATATCCGGCGCGGCGCTGCGCAGTGCGGTCGCATACTTGAGCGTCCGGATACATGGTTGGCGATGGACGAACAGGACCCTCATCGGTCGCGGTATTTGATCGTCTTGGCCGGGTTGCCGACGCTCACCGACATCGGCTCGAGGTCCTTCGTGATCACCGACCCGGCCCCGACGATCGCTCCGTCACCGATCGTCACACCCGGCAGAATCAACACGCCCATCCCGAACCAACAGTTCTTGCCGATGTGCACCGGCTGCGTCTTCCACCCCTGGTCGGCCATCGAATGATCCAGATCGTCCGTGATGTGATTCGCGGTGTGCAGCATCACCCGCGGCCCGAAGATCGTGCCGTCGCCGATCGTCAGCCCGCCGAAGCCGTTCACCCAGCAGCCGTAGTTGAACTTGACTTCGTCACCCATCTCGATGGTCGAACTGTTCAACCAGACGATCTGATCGATGTAGAAACATCCGTCGCCCACGTGCTTGGCATCGTGCTTGCGGAACGGAATGACGCGTTTGGACAGATCCGTGATCATCATGGCGAAGCCCCCGAAAAGATGTGTGTGGTCGTTCACACGCCGGGAGTTCGCGTCTCGGCGCGTGCGTGGCGCCCGAGTGGCAATGTCAGGTGATGCGGGTGCTGCGGCGTCACCTGTACGACTCGCAACGCACGCTCATACTCCGCTACGTTGGTATCAATTGCCACTTATCGGGGTATGAAGGTTCACGATGCGAAAGTGGAGTTTGCACCACTTGTCACGGGGTGTCTGGCACCAGCAGCTCACCGCGTGACCGTGTTGCACCCACAAGGTGCCTGACACCAGCCGTAAGTGCAGTTGATCCGGCGCTGGTGCTGAAGTAAGGCTGACGGCGTTTAACAGCTGGTGTCAGGCACCTTGTGGTGCCGAACGGTAACGCTCAGCGCTGCTGGTGCCAGACACCTCAGCACAACGCAAAGTAGCGGCGGTAGGACTCGAACCTACGACACGCGGATTATGATTCCGCTGCTCTAACCGACTGAGCTACGCCGCCAAAGTCTCGCCTCGCGGCGAGAGCCCAGTAACGGACTTGAACCGTTGACCCCTTCCTTACCATGGAAGTGCTCTACCAACTGAGCTAACTGGGCACAACACCGGTCGAAACCGGCTAGTGGGGGGAGGAGGGTTCGAACCTCCGTAGGCGGAGCCGACGATTTTACAGACCGTTCCCTTTGACCACTCGGGCATCCCCCCGGGCCGATGCAGGGTACTCGAATCATTCGCGTTGCTCAAGCCCAAAAACCACGTTTTTCGAGTGACGCTCACTCACTCAGGTCGTTGCCCACCACCCGACCGCGCCCACCGGCCTTCGCGCGGTACAGCCGACGATCGGCGACCGCCAGGATCGACGCCACGGCGTCGGTATCCGCTCCGACCGCGTGCCCGATGCTCGCACCCACCCGGGCGCCTGGAACCACGGCGTCCCAATCCTCGGCCGTCAAGGCGCGCAACAGGCGACGCGCACAAATGTCGGCGACGATGGCGTCCACACCGGGCATCACCACCACGAACTCGTCACCGCCCAGACGCACCACCGGGTCGCCCTCACGCGCATTGGCCTGAAGCACCCCCGCCACTTTGGCAAGCACACGATCACCCGCCGCGTGGCCGAACGTGTCGTTGATCGATTTGAACCCGTCCAGATCGATCGCCGCGACGCCGACCGTGCCACACCCGACAAACGACAATCCGTCGAGATGGCGACGATTCAGCAGCCCCGTCAGCCAGTCGCGACCGGCGATCTCCCGCAGCGTCTCGGCCTCGGTGCGCGCCGCCACATTCTCCGACACGACGTGCGTCAGATCGTGTTGCAGCTCCACGAATTGCCGCTTGGTCTCGCGATCAAGCTCCATGCTCGCGCGAAGCGCCTCATATGCCTCATCCACGCGACCTTGTTGACGCAACACTTCGGCGAGCATCCCGAGAATCGCCGCCTGAAGCCACGGCAGATACCGCTGCATCCGTTGCAGCCCGGCTCGACCGTCCCGCTCGGCCTGCTGCAGATCACCCCGCGCGGTGTGCACCTGGATGGCAAGCGAGGTCGTGATCCCGCACAAATACGGGTGCTGACTGTCGGCGGTTTGAAGACGACGCTGCGCCGAGTGCAGATACGGCAGCGCCTCATCCGGAGCCCCGAGCGCGAGATGAAGCTCCGCCCACGTCCCATCGACCACCGTGCGCAGCGAGACGGCCGACTCGTCGAGCTGGGCTGCCGCCTCCGACGCCATCACCAGCTCGTCGCGAGCACTTGCAATATCGCCGTCCTGAATTGCGATCACCGCGAAGTCGTTGTGAATGACCCCACGGTCCCAAAGGTCCGTTTCGTCGCACAACTCATGGCGCTCACGCAGCACCGTCCGCAGCATCGGCGCCTCAAGCGTGCCGATCACCGCGCAGGTTCCGCGACGGGCCGCGGCACGAAGCACCCGGTCATTGGTGCTGTCTGCAATCGCGATCGCGCGTGTGGCGCTGACGAGCGCATCCCGGTGCGCACCGAGGAAGAACGCCAGCTGCGACTGGAATGTCAGCACCGCCACTTCGGCGCACGGATGATCCAAACCGACCGACGCACCCTCGATTCGGCCGGCGGTGGCACAGGCGTCGTCCAGGTCACCCATGGCGATCGCCATCTTCCCGCCGAGCGCCATCGCACGCAGCAAACCGACCCGGTCACCGGCGCCACGCGCACCCTGCTCAACCGCACGCGCAAGCTGCCGCGCGCGCCGGGGATCCTCGCGACCAACGCGTTCGACGTCACCAAGATAGGCGGTTGGAGTAGAGGCGCCGCGCGGCATATGCCGCATGGCTATCGGCTCCACGCTGTCAAAGATTGAGGAATCATGGACACTTTCTCAGTGGTTCACGCCCGCGGATGTATACACCACAAGGGACGCCGCGCCTGCGCGCAATCCGGCGCGTGGGCTATCGTCGCGCCAGATGAGCACCTCGCAACGCATGCTCGGCGGGCGGTACCGCATCGACGGGCTGATCGGCCGTGGCGGCATGGCCACCGTGTGGCGTGCCCACGACACCATCCTCGATCGCGAGGTGGCGGTCAAGCGTCTGCACGCCCGCCTGCACGGCGACCAGGAGCTCGAGGAACGCTTCCGACGTGAAGGGCGTCTGGTCGCCAACCTGACCCATCCGAACCTTGTTCGGTTGCTCGATCAGGGCGGCGAAGACGACGAGCCGTTCCTCGTATTCGAACTCGTCGACGGCCAGGACCTCAAAACGATCCTTCGCCAACACGGACGGATGCCGTTCGAACGTGCCGCCTCGGTGTGTGCGCAGGTCGCGCGCGCACTCGCCGTCGCCCACCGGGCCGGCGTCATCCACCGCGACATCAAGTCCCACAACGTCCTCGTCACCAAAGAGGGCATCGCCAAACTCACCGACTTCGGCATCGCACGGATCATGGAGAGTGACGGCGACCTGACACGCACCGGGATCGTGATCGGCTCAAGCGATTATCTGTCGCCGGAGCAAGCCGAAGGCAAACCGCTCGACGCCACCAGCGACATCTACTCGCTCGGGGTGGTCCTCTTCGAAACCCTGACCGGCAAGTTGCCGTTCACCGGCGAAAACCCGGTCGCCGTCGCAACCAAGCATGTCTACGACGACCCGCCCGATCCGCGCGACTATGTCCCTGAGATCCCCCAGTCGCTCGCCCAAACCTGTGTCCGCGCACTTGCCAAGGATCCCCGCCGGCGGTTCACCACGGGTGACGCGCTCGCAGAAGCGCTCATGGGCGGCGACGTGGAGGAACCCGCAGGGCAGCCGGACAACTCGGAGACGACCTCACGGATGCGAGCGATCCGCGGGCCGGCGCCGCAGCGCGGCCGGCGCACCGCGATCGCATGGTTCGCGGGCATCGTCGTCCTCGCCGCGCTCGCAGGCTTCATCAGCCCGAAGCTGCTGAGCGATCAGAAGCCGGGGGCGTCATCCTCCAACGGACCGCTCACGTTCACAGTGGCCGACTACGACCCGCTCGGCGACGAGCGTGAGCACCCCGACACCGTTCAGAACGTCGCGGACACGGACCTGCTCTCCGAGTGGACCACCGAGACCTACACCGCTGCCACACCCACGTTCGGCAAGGCTGGTGTGGGAGTGCTTCTGCGGTTCGAGGGAGCCCACCGGGTGAACGAAGTTCGCCTGGCGTCGGACAGTCTCGGCGCCGTCGTGGTGATCCTGGGGCAGGGCGGCACCCTCGCAAATCGTCGGGTGATCAGCGCCGCCACCACGATCAGCAGTGACGAGACGGTCATTGCGATCACCACCGAGCAGGCGCAAGCGGGAATCGTCGTGTGGTTCACCCGCCCTGGGGACGAGCTGATCGACGGCGGGTACCGCGCGGAGGTCGGGCAGGTCACGGTGATGGGGGCGGCGAACTCCTCCGGGTGACTCTCGCGACGCGCTGGCAGGTCTCGCTCACCGAATTCGCCGACCGCCTGGAACGCCAAGGCGCGCGGCGCCGTGAACTTGCGCCACGAACGAAGGAGCAGTACGTCGCCGACTGCAGGCGGGTGGCCCGCTGGATGAGCGCGCACGGGGTGGCGGACCCGTCCGCGATCACGGCGAGTGCACTCCAGGCCTGCTTCCTGGATCTGGAGTGGTCGGCGCCGACCCGCCGACGCGCGCTGGTCGCGGTTGGCGACTGGCTGGCCCCGTTGTTTCCGCCCAGCCGCTCACCGGCCGACCTGATCGATTCGCCAAAGGTCATTCCAGGACCGGTGCCCCGCCTCTCCCAAGCCGACGCGGCAGCCATTCTCGGCGCCCCGGCGCCACCCACCGCAACACCCGTCGCCGCGGCGCTCGCACTGCGCAACCATGCGATGCTCGAGGTGCTGTACGGCAGCGGGCTGCGGCGCCAGGAGGTCTGTGATCTGGTGCTCGCCGGCGTCGACTTCGAACACGAGACGATCCGGGTGATCGGAAAGGGCGGCAAGGCGCGCACCGTGCCGCTCACCGAACCGGCCGTCGACGCACTGCGAACGTGGCTGGCCGAAGGTCGATCGAAGGTGGTCACCCGACCACCGACCGCTGCGACGCGCGAGCCGGTGTTCGTGACCCGCTCGGGCGCTCCCATGGACGGCAGCGCCGTCTACCGCGTGGTGAGCCGGGAGCTTCGCCACGCCGGTCGCGCCGGGGGACCACATCTGCTGCGCCATGCCGCCGCCACCCACCTGCTGGAAGGGCCTGACGGCGAGGGCGGCGCCCACCTGCGTGTGGTCCAGGAGATCCTCGGCCACGAAAGTCTCGCGACCACGCAGCGCTATACCGGCGTGACCACGAAAGCCATGCAGGGCGTCCTTCGACGCGGACACCCCCGCGGATGAACGTGTCCAGCCAGGGGTACTGGACGCTGGTCGACGCATTCCTCGCCGGTCGGGCGAGCCCGAACACCCGCGCCGCATATCGACGCGACCTGATCGTCCTCGCCGAGGCACTTGGACTGCCGGCATCCGATCATGCGCCGCGCGCCGTGTTCGGCGTGGAAGACGACCCGTCGGCGCGACAGGCCGCGAGCGATCTGGCGGCCATCGCCCCGCAGTGGTGGCAGGCGTGGCGCGACGGCCTGCCCGGTACCGCCGCAAGCCGCCGCCGCCGCGTCGCAGGCGTTCGCGCCTTCTGCCGCTGGTGGAGCAAGCTGCTCGCGCTGCGAAATCCGGTGGAGGATCTCAGCCCGCCAGGTGGCGTCGCCGATGCCAAACGCCAGCTGGGGCGTGAGGTGGTGGCCCTCGACCAGGCGCAGATCCGCGCGATGTGCGAGGCGGCGGCCAGGTCCGGCGGGCCGGAAGGAGCGGGCCGGCACGCCCTGATCGAGACGCTCTACGGGATGGGGCTTCGGGCGAGCGAAGCGGCGTCACTCAACGTCTCGGACCTGCACCTGGACGATCCGGACGACCCCTTCGTCGTCGTGCACGGCAAGGGTGCACGCCAACGCGCCGTGGCCGTGCCGACCGTCGCCCGAAGCGTCCTGCTCGCCTACCTGCGCATCGGACGGCCGGAGCTCCGTGCACGCGACGTGAAGCCGCGCGCCGATCAGGCACGCCACCGCGACGCGGACGCCGTGTTTTTGACACCGCGTGGACGCCGGATCGGGCGCACGTCGGTGTGGCGGGAGGTGCAGGCGGTCGCGGAGCGCGCAGGCCTCGTCGCCGACGGTCAGCGCGTGTTCCCCCATGCCTTGCGCCACTCGTGCGGCACCCACCTGATCCAAGCCGGCGTCGACATCCGCTACGTGCAGGCGCACCTTGGCCACGCGAGCCCGGTAACGACGGAGATCTACACCCACGTCACCGCGGCACACTTGCGCGAAGACTTCGACCGGGCGCATCCGCGCAGCCGACGCGCCGGCTGACCTGCGTCAGGGACGCCCCAGTATGGGCGCATTGCCGAGCTCGTTGAACCCGGCGAGAAGGATCGACCATCCGGCCTTCTTGCGCTCGTGCCAGATGACCGCGTCCCATCCGTCCCACGTGTAGCCGGAGGTCTTCAGAAGACGCCCGCCGGCGGCCACGGAGATGCCAAGGCGTTCGATGGGTCGCGCAACCACCTGCTTGTCGCGCTGCGGAACGAGCCGCAGCTCGAACACCTTGTGGGTCGACGGATCGGCGAACGTGGCCATGCCCCAGGGAATCGCGACCTCGAGCACCTCACCCTCGCCATCGATCAGGTGCCGATCATCGAAGTTCGGTGACTTCGGATCGGTCGTCCCCCATGGCATCTCGGAGGCGTCACGGATGTCGATGGGCATCTTCTTGCCGGTGCTCCGAACGACGAACGGATAGCTGAGGACTTGGCGGAGCGGCACCCACACGCCGCTGCCGGGTTGCAGTGAGCGCCGTGACACCCTCACCCAGTTGCGTTCGGGATCGGCGAACCCTCCGAGGCGGGCGCCGATGACGTCCAGAAATCCGGCGTGCATCATGCGCGCTTTGTTGCCGGGCGTGATCACCACGGCGACATCTGCGCCCGGATCGACCCCGGGAAGGCCCGGCAAGCCGGCGTTGCCGGCCGTGTGTGCGTCCAGGCCGATCACGATGCGTTCGCGTTGCCACAGGTTCGGCGCAACCTTGAGACGCAGGTACAGGTGCTCGGCGTCGTGGAGCGCACGTACCTCGCGCACTGGACCGGTGCCGTTCGCGATGACCTCGGCCGTCTCCCATTCGTCGTCCTTGCCGTCAAGGATGGCCGTGGGCGATGGTCCGGGTTCGGCGGCGATGAACCCGAAGTGTTCCTCGTTGGTCAGTGGACTGCGCCACTTGGAGCGACGCTCATGCGGCAGCTCGTAGTCGATCGTGTTCCAGGTGAACTTGAACCACTCGTCGATCCACATGAACGCGACCGCGCCAACGGCGCCCTCTTGCTGGATGTCGCGCATCATGTCGATGAGGTACTGCGCGGCCTCCTGCTCCGAGTGGCAGCCCTGGTCGCGACCGAGCGGCCCACGGTGGGCACATCCGAGCGCGGTCGGTTGACCGAGTTCTGTGATCATCAGCGGCATTCCCCGATGATGTTTGCGCAGCGCATTGATGTAGCCGGCGTACGGATCGACGACCCCGTCCGCGCGCCGGTAGTTCAGCAGACCCGGCTCATGGCTGAGGAAGTCCGGGTAGTACGGATAGGCGTGGAAACTGGCGAAGTAGCCGCCCGGCCACGATTCGGTGGCACGCAGGTGCCGCGCGTCGAGGGAGACGGCGTCCTCCAGATCAAACGGCTCGTCGGGATGGTGCAGCGGATCGGTGGTGTCCCAGTTGGTGAACGTCAACGGAACGCTTGAGCCGTTGGCGACCTCCTGTTTGGCGAGCTCATCCATCCACTGGGCGATCCAACTCTCCATCGGTGACGCCGCCGCGGTGGCGGTGATGTACGTGCCATTCGTGTACGGGCGGCGGTGCGCGTTCTTCGTGTTGGTCTCGATCACCGTGGTGGGGTCCCACTCGATGCCGAACGACCACCCGAGCATCCACGGAGAGATGTCGTCGGAGTACTGGCCCGCCGCATGTCCCGGGACGGCGGGGATCGTCCCGTGCCCGTGACTTGCGGCGACAGCATCGCGAATCTCGTTTCGCATGTCGCCCATCACCTGCGGATCGAATGCGTTGCCGGTCTCATACCAGCGATCCTCGGGGATCCAGACGCCGTGCAACAACAGGATCGGCGCATCCGGATGGTTCAGGTTGTATCCGCGAAATGCCGCGTAGAACTCCGGGCGTTGGATCGTGTAGATGCGAAGCAGCTGCACACCGAGCTCGCCCATCTGACTGAACCAGCGTTCATAGTCGCCGCGGGTTGCCGCAAGTCCGCCAGGGTCTTCGCCCGGCACCGCCGACCCGAGGTTCACCCCCATCAGGAACTTGGACGTGTACCGGCCATTTCGCCAAATCTTGATCTGTTCGCCGACGACCTTCGCCGGCATCTGCAAGCCCGCTTCGCGCGCGAGTGTCGGCGCAGTCCCGCGACTTGGAATCGGCTGACCGCCGCCCTGGCGCTCCGCCGGGGGATGTTTGAAGATGAAGGTCAATCCCGCTCCGGATGACAGCACACCGGCGACGACGAACACGAAGATCCAGATGAAGATGTAGCCGAACTGCATCGGGCGTTCGCCCAGGCGCCAGTGAAGCGGCTTCGACTGCTGCCGCGGCTCGGGCCCGTCCTGATGCTGTTCGTCGCTCACGCCCCACAGACATCGACGTGTCAGCGGTCCCGCTTAACCTTCCCGCCGCAGTCAGGGCCGCGCGTCAGTCGAGCACGATTCGGTGTGCGGTGACACCACCGTCGACGATGTCGAGGATGCCGATCGCGGGGCGCATGGCGTCGACGCCTTGAAGGACCCGGAAGCGGCGCACCGTCCGGTCGACCACGCCGCCGAAACCACGTCGCGCCGCACGCCCGTTCTGCATGCTGCCCCACGGACAGACCGCACCGGGGCAGAAGACCAGTGTGCGTCCGATGTGACGGGTCACCGGCGCGTGCCAATGCCCGAAGATCAGGATGTCCACAGGACCGGTCCGGCGAAGGAGCGACCGGTCGAGACGGCCGGTCCACCGGATGTGCCCGTTTGACAGGACCGTGACCAGCGTGACGGCCACCTCGAGTGGATACCAGCGCCTGCCATGGGTCACTCCGACGCGCACACCGTCGAACGTCATGACCTGCGTGCGCGGCAGGTCGATGTCGCCGAAGGTGTCGTGATCACCCTGAACCGCGCTCACCGGAGCGATCGCACGCAACTGGTCAAGCACCCACGCGCGTGAAATGTCACCGGCATGGATGATGTGGTCGCAACCGGCGAGCGCCGCGGTCACGCCCGTCGGCAGGGTCTCCAGGTACTCGCCGACGTGCGTGTCGGTGACGACGCCGACGCGCACGCTCAGGCCGGCGCGCCGCGCTCCAGCGCCAGCTGCACCAGTCGCTCCACCAGGTCGTTGTAGCCGATGCCGTGCGCCTCGAACAGCTTGGCGTACACGCTCGTCGGGGTGAAGCCCGGGATCGTGTTGATCTCAAGGACGCGCACGTCGCCGGAGTCCTCGACGAAGAAGTCGATTCGCGCCATGCCCTCGCACCCGATCGCCACAAACGCGCGTCGGGCGACGTCGCGCAGACGGTCCGAAAGATCCAAGGAGACGTCCGCCGGCACATGCAGCTCCATGCGTCCGGGCAGGTACTTGGTGTCGTAGTCGTACCAGTCGTTGTCGTACTTGATCTCGCCGACCGGCGACAGCTGCAGGTCGTCGTTGCCGAGCACGCCGACCTCGACCTCCCGGCCGCTCATGCCGCGCTCCACGAGCACCTTCCGATCGTGCTTCAGCGCCTCGTCGATCGCCGCGTCGAGCTCATCCGGGCCGGTGACCCGTGAGATGCCGACGCTGGAGCCAAGGCGTGCGGGTTTCACGAACACCGGGTAGGGCAGCGCGCCGTTGATCTCGTCGCGGATGGCGCCGGGATTGGCGCGCCACTGCGGCGCGTAGACCTCGATCGACTCGACCACCGGGATGTGCAGCGACCGCGCCACCGTCTTGAACATCGCCTTGTCCATGGCGATGGCCGATGCGCCCACACCCGCGCCGACGTACGGCACGCCGGCGATCTCACACACGCCCTGAACCGTGCCGTCCTCGCCGAACGGGCCGTGCAGCACCGGGAACACCACGTCCACCACGCGGTTCACGCCGCCCGACAGCGACGCGATCAACCCGACGCCGTCGGAGCCCGGCACCAGCGCGACCGGCTCGCCATCGAGCGACCACTCGCCGTCCTTGGCGATCAGGATCGGCATGACGTCGTACCGCTCGGGGTCGAGCGCCTTGGCCACGCTCGCGCCCGATACGAGCGACACCTCGTGCTCTCCACTGCGCCCGCCCATCAGCACGGCGATCCGGATCTTGCTCATGCTGGCTCCTACGGGGTCGAGACTGTGGGTGGGCCGGTGGAGACGACGATGTTGATCGCCACGTTCGACGGATCGATCTGGCGTCCCGCGGGTGGATCCTGCCCGATGACCGTGCCTTCGGGTTCGGTGCTCGACTGCTCACTGCTCGTGGCCGACAAGCCCAGTTGCGTGAGCTTGGCATTCGCCTCGGTGCTGGTCAGGCCGATCAGCGTCGGCATCGCGATCGTGGTGGGCGCCGCCGCGACGACGATGTTGACCGAGCTGCCGCGCGGCACCATCTTCCCTGCGCCCGGCGACAGATCGAGCACCGTTCCCGGGTCGCGCTGGGTGGTCACGCGGGTGGTCACCGTCCCGCGCTTCAGCCCGGCGTCGCTGAGCGCACCCTCGGCCTGGGATTGCGACATCAACTTGAGATTCGGCACCTTCACCAGGTCCGCGCCCTTGCTGACCACCACGTTGACCGTTCCACCGTCCGCGAACGACTCGCCGCCGGCCGGGGTCTGATCCGACACCAGTCCCTTCTCCACGTCGGCGCTGAACTCTTCGGTGAACTTGGCTTTGAACCCGTCCGCTTGCAGCATTTCGGCTGCGACCTTGCGCGTCTTGCCGCGCACATCGGGCACGACGACGAGCTTGGGCCCGGAACTGACGATGAGTCGGATCAGCGTGTTCTTCTTGACCGTCGAGCCTTCCGGCGGATCGGTGCCGATCACAAATCCGGCAGCCACCGCTGGATCGGCACGTGTCTCGGTGTCGGCCGAGACCTTCAGTTCTTGTTCGATCAGTGCCAGCTTGGCGGCGTCGGGGGTGAGTCCCGACACGGGTGGAACGGAGATCCCGGCCCGGCCGAGGTCGGTGAACAGCGCAAGCCCAAGCCCGGTCGCAACGACCAGTGCCGCGATGATCGCCGCCATCCACAATCCACGGCGCTTCGGCTTGGCGGCCGGGGGTGGCGGGACGGGTCGTCCCGTCTGCATGACGGTCCGCGTCGCACGCTCACCGCGCGCCTGGACCGGCACCGGCTCCGGCGCCGACGGATTCAGCATCTCGGTCCGTTGTTCCGGAACCGCCGGCAAGACCTGCGTCGGCTGCGCCGGAGCGGCGAGTGTCGGGCGGATCGCGAGCAGCGCCTGCGTGAACTCCTCGGCGGTGCGGTAGCGACTGCTCGGCCGCTTCTCGAGCGCCTTCATGACGATGGCGTTCAGCTCGTCGGGGATCGTCGGCACAATCAGCTTCGGCGCGATCGGCGGCTCGTGCACTTGCCGCATGGCGATTGCCACCGGCTTGTCTCCATCGAAGGGCACGCGCCCGGTCAACATTTCGTACAGCACCACACCGACCGAATAGCAGTCGCTCGCCGTGGTGACGTCGGCGCCACGCGCCTGTTCCGGCGAGAGGTACTGGGCGGTGCCGATCACCGATCCGGCCTCGGTGACGTCGGCTTCGTCGCCGGCGCGCGCGATGCCGAAGTCGGTGACCTTCAGATGGCCGTCGTGGGACACGAGCACGTTCTGCGGTTTGATGTCGCGATGGATCAGGTCGCGACGGTGTGCGGCACTGAGCGCCGCCAGGATCTGCAAGGCCGCGTCGACGCTGTGGCGCGGTTCGAGCCGACCGTGTTGGCGGATGATCGCCTTCAAGTCGGGGCCGGGCAGATGCTCCATCACGATGTAGTAGCTGCCGGCTGCTTCGCCCCGGTCGTAGACGGTGACGATGTTCTGGTGCGACAGGCTTGCGGCGGCGGACGCCTCGCGACGAAACCGCTCCACGAACCCGGGGTCGGAGGCGTAGCGATCGGACAGGATCTTGAC
>CALMXK010000187.1 GCA_937871165.1 uncultured Actinomycetes bacterium | reverse complement strand
AATGATACGGCGACCACCGAGATCTACACTAGATCGCTCGTCGGCAGCGTCAGATGTGTATAAGAGACAGGGGGCAGTCCGGCCTTCCTGAAGTGGTCCTTGTTGACAAACAGGAACGACGGGTACACGCCGATCGGGATACCCATCAGGTCACCGTTGGAATCACGTGCCGACGCCAACTGGCCGTTGGTGACGTGGCTCAGGTCGATCACGGCCGGATCGGGACGGATCGGCAAGATCACGTCGCGAAAGCGGCCCATTGCGGTGATGCCGATCGGCCCGATGATGTCGGGCGCCGTGCCCGCTTCCAACCGTTCATCGAGCACGTCGTTGGCCGCCGGGTGTTCGACGATGTCCAACGTCAGGTGAATGCGGGGGTGCGAGGCGTTGAAGCGCTTCACGACCTCTTCCTGCGGTTTCACCTGTGTGAGGTCGAACCCTGTGCCAAGCCCGACCATCCAGTTGATCTCCACGACCGAAGGTGACGAGGAACTGCACCCGGTCGCCAGGACTGCACCGAGGCCCGCGACGAGCACTGCGGCGACTGCGCCACGGCCTCGCGGGAATGGCCTCCTTCGAGAAGTCGAGAACTTCTCCACAGTCGCGCCCGGACGGTTGCTGTTCCTGCGAAGTGTCATACCGCGGCTCCTGTTCGTGTCAGGCGTCACGCACAGTCCCGCAGCGACGCAGCCGGGGGATGGGCGCAACTGAAGAGCATCGTCAATTCTTTCAGCGACAACTATAGCTCGGGACATTCGAATAGCTAAACGGAAGTATAGTTTTTGCGAGGAATGCCAATAGTAAGTGTCCTATCGATCTGCGTTGATGCCGTATCCGAGGGGATTTCGGCGCCGTCGGCGGGTGGTGCCGTCGGTCTGATCGCGGTTGCGGCCAAGCCGGGGGACGGTTCACGGACGCCTGCGCGGCCGGGTGCGCGGGTGCGTTCGCACGGGCTCCACCGTCAGAACGAGTCCACCTGTCGTGCTCCCCGGTGCCCCGACACGTGGACTGGTGTCCGGGGTCGCGGCGGAGGCTCTGGGGGGTTGTTCCCGGATGTCCGACCACCGGCTCGCCGTGACTCGGCGAAGCGCTCGCCCGTTGAAGGAGTGGTTCGACGCATCGCTCACGGTGCCGGCCTCCACGAATATTGTTGCGCTGAAGGCTGATCGCTCCAAATCACGTCCGTGGACTGAGTGGCGACGGCGGTCGCTCGAGCGTGTGAGGAGCGGACGCGACGCGACGTGCTTCGCCGGCACCAGACGTGGTGGCGTGTGCGGGATCGGCTCGCTCCCGGCGGGCAGACCGTCGTCACGTGGCGCAGGACTGGTGGCCGCCGATCGCGGCATCGGAGTCGTCGTCGAAGCCGACGTCGACAAGGCTGACCCATCGGGACGCTCACTCAGCCTGCTGCGCCGGTGCCCTGTCCGCCGTCAGGCGGGCCCGGGCAGATATGCGGGAGCGACTCGGCGACCGTCAGTTGACGGTGGTGCGTGCCGATCGCGCGGCGTGCGTGTCCACGACGACCTCGCCGCTCTCACGGCGGAGTGTCAACGACCCGTCGCGGCTCGCGTCGACGAAATCGACGAGTGCGGACAGCGCCTCCCGATTCAGCTCCCGCACCAGGCGCGTGGCCGCGGTCATGGGATCGATCACTGGCAGCGTCTCAGGGGCGGGAGCCGCTGTGATCGCGGGACTTGCCGTCCGAGTGCGGCTCGGTGCAGGCACTTTCCGGCTTTGGAGGTGATGCCAACAGTATGGGCTTCCGCGAAACGGGCTTTGCTGGCAGCGTCGCCCATGGCTCGCCACCGCGATGCACCGGCGGACTGGGCTTGGGGCTGCGGACATCGGACCTGCCTTCTCGAGCTGACGGTCCCCCGACTGGGACAAACGACAACTTCGTTCCCTGATTTATACCCCTCTGCTCAGTCGTCAGTGACCGAACCGGGTTCGTGGAGACCCAATTTCGGTGGAAAATTCCCGCTCTGAGCGAAACTCTGCGTGGCGGGACGTCTGGCCACGCGAGCGATGTCGTCGGTCAGCTTGGGAGGCCCGGTGGGCGGGCGCGGTTGCGTTTCGGGCGCCGATTGCCTAGCATTCCCCGGCTGCACAGAGGTGCGCGAGTGGCGCATGCCGCGAATTGGTCGAAACCCAAAAGGGCACGAATGAGTACACAGAGCGCGAAAGCCGGAACCGTAGACCGCAAGTGGTGGATCGTCGACGCCGACGGCCAAAACCTGGGTCGGCTCGCTTCCGTCATCGCCGAAACCCTCGCCGGCAAGCGATCCCCGTGGTTTACCCGCCACTGTGACACCGGCGACTTCGTCGTCGTTGTCAACGCCGAGAAGGTTGCGGTCACCGGAAAGAAGCTGACCGACAAGAAGTACTACCGGCACAGCGGCTACCCCGGCGGAATCAAGGAGCGCACGCTGCAGCAGCAGCTGGATTGGCGCCCGGAAGAGGTGCTTCGCATGGCTGTGCGCGGCATGCTCCCAAAGAATCGCCTGGGTCGCCAGCAGCTCGGCAAGCTCAAGATCTACGCCGGTGGTGAGCACCCGCACACCGCCCAGAAACCGGAGCCGCTGCGGCTCACCAGAAAGGCTGAGGTATGACGGACGAGACGATCGAGACCCCGCAGGCGGAGGTCGCCGAGGTGACGGTCGAGGTCACCGAGATCGTGGAGGAGCCCGCAGCCGAAGCTCCCCGCGCGCCGAAGCCCGGCGTCGAGCGTCCGCAGGCCACCGGCAAGCGCAAGACCTCGATCGCTCGCGTGATCGTCAAGCGCGGTGGCGACGGCTCGATCACCTGCAACGGCCGTCCGATCGATGAATACTTCCCCCGCAAGGCTCTCGTGACGACTGCACGGTCGCCGCTGGCGGTCACGGGTCTTGACACCCAGGTCTCGGTTGTCGCCCGCCTGAACGGCGGCGGCGTCACCGGTCAGGCCGGCGCGCTTCGCCACGGGATCGCCCGCGCACTCGTGCTGCTTGACGAGTCGCTTCGTCCCGATCTCAAGCGTGAAGGGATGCTCGTGCGCGACGCACGCATCAAGGAGCGGAAGAAGGCCGGCCTTCGCGGCGCGCGTAAGCGTCCGCAGTTCAGCAAGCGCTAGCGGTACCCGGGCCAATCGGGATGTCCTCCCCCCCGGCGCGGAAGTTGTTTGGCACAGATGGGGTGCGTGGGGTCGCAAATCGCGACCTCACGCCCGAACTTGCCCTCGCGATCGGTCGCGGGTTGGGCTCACGTTTGACCCCCGGCTCGATCGTCTTGATCGGGCGCGACACGCGCCGAAGCGGCGCGATGCTCGAGGCCGCGGTCGCCGCCGGTCTGGTGAGCATGGGGATGAACGTCGAGATCGGCGGTGTGCTTCCCACGCCGGCGGTGGCTGAACTCGTCGCCCGCGGCGAGCAGGCGGCAGGCGTGGTGATCAGCGCCAGCCACAACCCGTTCCCGGACAACGGGATCAAGCTCTTCGGCCCCGACGGGTTCAAGTTGCCCGATCATGAGGAAGCGGAGATCGAGGCCGCGATGGAGCGTGAGCTTCAGCGCCCGATCGCCGATGGCATCGGCGAGGTGCTCACGTGGGACGAAGGGCTTCGTCACTACCGTGACGGTCTCGTCGAACGGTTCCCGGACCGGCTCGAACGCCTGCGGATCGTCGTCGACTGCGCGCACGGGGCGACCGTGACAACCGCGGTCGACGTGCTGACGCGCCTCGGTGTCGACGTGGCGGCCGTCATCGGCCACGAGCCGGACGGAGTCAACATCAACGTGGACTGCGGGTCCACCCATCTCGGAGCACTCGGCGCGCGCGTCGTCGCCGAGGGCGCGCAACTCGGACTGGCGTTCGACGGCGACGGGGATCGCGTACTCGCGGTCGACCACACCGGCGCCGTCGTGGACGGCGACCAGATCCTG
The DNA here is from genome assembly GCA_937871165.1 of uncultured Actinomycetes bacterium. Taxonomy (GTDB): domain Bacteria; phylum Actinomycetota; class Thermoleophilia; order Miltoncostaeales; family Miltoncostaeaceae; genus CALMEC01. The sequence goes on along the minus strand of CALMXK010000187.1, from coordinate 35,341 downwards.
GCGATCCTCGCGCTGCGACTGAAGCGCCGCGGGGAGTTGTCGCACGACACCGTCGTGACCACCACCATGACCAATCTCGGCTTTCGCAAGGCGATGGCGGCCGAGGGCATCGACGTCCGCTGGACCGACGTCGGCGACCGGTACGTGCTCGCTGAGATGCGCTCAGGTGGATTTGTGATCGGCGGGGAACAGAGCGGCCACCTGATCAACCTGCAGTCGGGTCCAACCGGTGACGGTCTGGCAGCGGGCCTGCAACTGCTCGGTGCGGTCGCCGAGTCGGGACGTCCTCTTGCGGAGCTCGCCGGTGTCGTCACCCGCCTGCCACAGAAGCTGGTCAACATCCGCGTGGCCGACAAGGACGCCCTGACCGGGGCCGGCGCGGTGTGGGATTCGGTCGCCGCATGCGAGGGCGAGCTCGGTGACGACGGCCGGGTGGTCGTTCGCGCATCCGGCACAGAGCCCCTTGTGCGCGTCATGGTGGAGGCACCGACCGACGCGGACTGTGACAGGTGGTGCGCTACGATCGCCGCGGCGGTCACAGATGCGCTCGGGGCAGTCTAAGCGCTTACGCTGGCCCGGGTTTCTGCCGATACCAAATGGTCGAATCACCCCCAGAAGGAGTCCGCAGACATGTGCGGCATCGTCGGATACGTTGGGCCTCGCGCTTGCCAGGAGCTGATCCTCTCCGGGCTTGAACGGCTGGAGTACCGCGGCTATGACAGCGCGGGCATCGCACTGCTCGACCCGGATGGCGATATTTCGATGCTTCGGGCGGTGGGCAATCTGGCTGCGCTGCGCGAGGCGGCGGTGGAGCACACCTCACCCGCGATGACCGGTCTCGGCCATACCCGGTGGGCGACCCACGGCAAGGTGACCTGGGACAACGCGCATCCGCACTTCGACCAGAGCGGCAAGCTCGCGGTTGTCATGAACGGCATCATCGAGAACTACGTGCTTCTTCGGTCGCATCTGGCCGGTGAAGGCGTGGCGTTCTCGAGCGAGACCGACACCGAGGTGATCCCGCACCTGCTTGCCAAGGCATACCGCGGCGACCTGGTGCAGGCGGTGCTTGACGTTGTCCCGCAGCTTGAGGGCCACTACGCCTTCGTTGCGATGCACGCCGATGAGCCGGGCAGGCTGGTCGGCGCGCGCAAGGAGTGCCCGCTGGTGGTGGGCGTCGGCGACGGTGAGCGTTTCTTCGGATCGGCGATCCCGGCGTTCCTCCGCGAGACCCGCGACATCCAACTGGTCGAAAACGGTGAGATCGTCGTGCTCGAAGCCGACTCCACCGTGATCATGGACCTGGAGGGCAACCGGGTCGAGCGGTCGATCACCCGCGTCGAGATGGACGAGGACGCCGCCGAGAAGGGCGGCCATGAGACCTTCATGCTCAAGGAGATCTACGAGCAGCCCGATGCGCTGTGGGACACCCTTGGCGACCGTTTGAACGACGACGGCACCGTCGACCTTGTGGACCTGGGCATGGACGATGCACAGTTGGCGCGCGTCGAGCGCATCCACATCGTCGCCTGTGGAACCTCCTACCACGCCGGCCTCGTCGGGCGATACCTGATCGAGGACTGGGCGCGTGTGCCGGTGCACATCGAGGTGGCGAGCGAGTACCGCTACCGCACATGCCTCGCCGGTCCCGGCGACATGGTGATCGGCATCACCCAATCCGGTGAGAGCGCCGACACGCTCGCCGCCATGCGCGTCGCGCGTGAGCGTGGTGCGCACGTGGTCGCACTCACCAACATCGTCGGCTCGCAGGCGACCCGCGACTCCGACGGTGTGATCCTGACCCGTGCGGGACTTGAGATCAGTGTGGCCGCCACCAAGACCCACACCGCCCAGATCATGGCGCTCGCCCTGCTTGCGCTGAAGCTCGGTCGTCTGCGCTGGGCACTGCATTCGAACGGCGCCGTCGAGCTCGCACAGGACCTGCTGGCCCTTCCGGACCTGGTTCGCGGATACCTGGAATCGCCGGCGCCGGCGCAGGTCTTCGAGGTCGCAGGCCGGTACTTCGACCGCCCGTTTTTCCTGTACCTCGGTCGCCACGTCGGCGTGCCGGTGTGCTTCGAGGGCGCCTTGAAGCTCAAGGAGATCAGCTACATCCCGACGGAGGCGTATCCGGCGGGTGAGATGAAGCATGGTCCGATCGCGCTGCTTGCCGAGGGATCGCCGGTCGTGTGCGTCGCCACCGACGGCCACGTCTTCGACAAGGTCGTGTCGAACATCCAGGAGGTCAAGGCGCGTGGCGCCGAAGTGATCGCCGTGGCGACCGAGGGCAACTCGAGCATCGAGCAGCACGTCGACGACGTGTTGTGGGTGCCGCGCACTCCTCCGCTGCTCAGCCCGATCACGGCAAACCTTCCGCTTCAGCTGTTCGCCTACGGTGTGGCTCGGGCCAAGGGACTGAACGTCGACCAGCCGCGCAACCTGGCGAAGACCGTCACCGTCGAGTAGCCGGAACGGTAATCTGCGCCGTATGGACGACGTCAGGATCTATCACTACCCCGGTTGAGGATCCTCAAGCAACGCCGTGCGCGTTGCCGAGGAACTCGGGATCACACCCGAGATCATTCTGTACCAGAAGACGCCCCCCGACCGGGAGGCGCTCACCTGGCTTGTGGAACACGTCGAGGATCCGGCCACGCTGCTCGTGCGCCGCGACAGCCAGTTCAAGAAGCTCGGGCTGACCGAGGCGGACGTCGAGACCGACGAACAGATCGTCGAACTCTTGCTCAAACGCAAGATGCTGCTTCAGCGACCGATCGTCGTGCGTGGCGCACACGCGATCATCGGTCGCCCGAAAGATCGCGTGCGCGAGTTTTTGTCCGACTAGCGGAGCTTCGCCGACTTGGAGCGGATCTTCGGCAGCCATACGGCGCCGCGTGACACCGGGGTGACGACCGCACGGGCCGCCTTGGGCGGCGTCGCGACACGGCTGGGTTTTGTCGGCACCTGACGCAACGCATTGATTGCGGCGGGGGACGCGCTGCGTTCAACCGGCGCCTGCTTGGGCGCGGCGACGGCACTCGATGTGCCGAGCACGGCTGCGGCGGCCATCCCGACGATGAGCTTGGCGAGTTTCATCCCTGATCCTTCCTGGTACCCGTCATCCATGACCGGCACACTCCCTGACAAGCAGTTCTGGCATCCCTATCGGCAGATGCCCTCGAACACTTGAGCCCTGATTTTCACGTGTGTGCAACCCGTGGTCGGCCGACGATCGCGAGGGACCCAAACGCCGCCAGGACGGCGAGGATGCCGCCTCCGACGAAGGCGACGAAGTAGTCGTCGGAGACCACGCGCATGTACCCGGCCAACCATGCGGCCGCGGCGCCACCCAACATGTGCGAGCAGAAGATCCACCCGAACACCACCCCCGCGTCGGGGCCAAACGCGCGGTGTGTGAGGATCACCGTCGGCGGTACTGTCGCGACCCAGTCGAGGCCGTAGACCACGGCGAAGGCGATGAGCGCCGCGTGGCCGGTCTCGAGAAACAGCGGCAGGGCTGCCAGTGACAGGCCGCGCAGCGCGTAGTACACAAACAGCAGCCTGCGCGGATCGACTCGATCAGTGAGCCATCCCGAGGCGGTGCTGCCGAGGATGTCGAACACGCCGATCACCGCGAGCACACTGGCCGCGCTGACCTCACTGATGCCGTGGTCATGGGCCGCCGGTACGAAGTGGGTCTGCACCGCGCCGTTGGTCGTCCATCCGCAGATGAAGAAGGTGCCGGCAAGCAGCCAGAAGTCGCGCACCCGCACTGCGCGTTTCAGGACGGTGAAGGGGGCCCGAAAGGGATTGCCATGGCGGACCGGCGCGGCCGCCTCGACCTCGCCGCCATATGGAGCGAGCCCGACATCCGCGGGGTGGTCGCGCATGAGCAGCGCCACGAGCGGGATCATGGCGGCAGCGCAGATGGTGACCACCCAGACCGCCGAACGCCACCCATGCGCGGTTGTGATCCACGCGAGCAGCGGCAGGAAGATCAAGTTGCCCGTTGCAAAACTCGCCGCGAGCAGCCCGGTCACAAGGCCCCGGTACCGGGTGAACCAGCGGGTCGCGACGATGGCCGACAGCGGGATCGAGATCGCGCCGGTCGCGCTGCCGATCGCGACTCCCCACAGTGCGTCCAGCTGCCAAACGGCCGTCATCGTGGTTGTGAGCCCGGCTCCGGCCGCCACGACGGCTAGCGACACGATCATCATTCGCCTGGCGCCGAACCGGTTGACGATCGCGGCTGAGAACGGCGCCATCAGTCCGTAACAGACCAGATTGATCGAGATGGCGAGCGACACCTGGTCGCGGGTCCATCCGAAGTCGGCCTCGAACGGGACGATGAACAGGCCGACGGTGGACCGAAACCCCGCCGACGCGAGCAAGGCGAGGAATGTGACGGCGGCCACGACCCAGGCGTAGTGGATTCGTCCGGGGCGCATTCACTGCACGCTAGCGATCGTGGCGACTGCACGCGGCTGGCAGCGTACGCAGGTTTCACTGTGGCTCAGCGGCCGCCGCGACGCATATGGATCGGTAACGTAGGCGCGTGTCGAAGGCGGCAAACACCAACGCGCTGCCGGATCTTCCCGCCCACCCCATTCCGGTCGAACAGGTAGTGATCGAGATCGTCGGCGACCCCCGCAACGTCGGCGGGCGGCTCGTTCTTCAAGACGGTGTCGAGTCGAGCTACATCGACATCGCCCACCCGGAACGCCTGGGATTCGAGTACCAGCGGCATCTGGCGAGCGTGATCGACGTGATGCATCCGCGACGGCGGGCGCTGTCGGCGTTTCAGATCGGTGGCGGGCCGTGTGCCGTGATGCGCTATCTGGACGCCACACGCCGCGATCTGCGGGCGCTGGTGGCCGAACTCGACCCCGGGGTCATCGCGACGGCCGAACGGTATCTGGGGCTCGTGCAGGGCCCGCGCCTTCGCGTGGAGGTCGGCGACGGGCGCGCGGTCATGCAACGGCTGCCCGACGCCTCGCTCGACATCGTGGTGGTGGACGCGTTCATGGGGCTCGTGGTGCCACACGCGCTCGTGACTTCGCAGTTCGTCGTCGGCGCACGGCGCGTGCTTCGCCCCGAGGGGGTTCACATCATCAATCTCATCGACATCCCGCCGAACGGTTATGCCACGGCGGTGGTCGCAACGCTGCGCGCCAAGTACGCCGACGTGATCGTCATGGCCGACGCCGCGGTCATCGGCGGCGACAGCGCGGGCAACTTCGTGATCGCCGCGAGTGACCGGTCGATCCCCGCCGAGATCGTCGCCCGCCACAGCGTGCGCGACGACGACCCGTGGCAGGTGCTCTCCGGCCGCCCGCTGGTGCGGTGGGTCGGGGACGCCGCGCCGCTTGACGACAGCGTGGAGCCAGACCACGAACTCGCTCGCCTCGGCGACCTCTTCGGGCGCGTCTGGCGCCCCCAACCCAAGGACACCGCATGATCGTCGGAGTCGGCATCGATGTGATCGAGATCGATCGGTTCGAGACCTCCCTGAAGCGCCAGCCCCGCTTGGCCGAACGGTGCTTCACACAGGCCGAATCGGCTTACTGCGCCGCCAAGCCATTTCCTCCGCAGCACTACGCGGCGCGCTTTGCCGCGAAGGAAGCCGTTGGCAAGGCACTCGGACGCGGGATGACCCGGTGGCGTGAAGTCGAGGTGGTGCGCGGTCGAGGCGCTCCGACGGTGGCACTGCACGGCCACTATGCAGAGTGGGCTGCGGCACGTGGCGTGACCCGCATCACACTGTCGATCACCCACAGCCGCGGCGTTGCCGTGGCAGTGGCCATTGCAGAGGGCGAGGGTGAGCCCAGCCCCAACATCACCTGGCCAGACTGAGGGTGCGACCCGTGCCGTCCGGCGATCGGACCGGCCACTACAATCGGCAGGTGAGCACCGCCGAGTCCAGTGACGTATCCCCGGTCGCCCGCGCCACGGCGCTGTTCGGGGTCGAGGCGCTCGCGCAGGCAGATCGCCGTGCGAGCGCACGCCACCACATCCCGTCCATCGTCCTGATGGAACGGGCCGGGGTGGGCGCGGCCGCGCACATCATGGCGCGGTACCCCACCGGCGCCGCGACGGTCGTGTGCGGAGCGGGCAACAACGGTGGCGACGGGTACGTCGTCGCGCGGATCCTGGCCGACGCCGGCTGGGACGTGCAGATCGCCGCACCTCGTGGTGTGCGCCCGCAGACGGCCGACGCGACGACGATGGCCACGATCGCCCACAGCATCGGACTCAAGGCGCGCACCCTCACACCGGCGATGCTCGAGGGCGATCGTCTCATCGTCGATGCGCTGCTTGGAATCGGATCCCGGGGCGCACCACGTGAGCCGGTGGCCTCGACGATCGCGATGATGAACCACGCCACCGGTCCGATCGTCGCCATCGACGTGCCGTCCGGGATCGACGCCGACACGGGTGTCGTGGCGGGTGCGGCGGTCGTCGCAGAGATGACCGTGACCTTCCACGGCGACAAGATCGGGCTCCACGTCGAACCGGCTCGGGCGCACGCGGGCGAGATCGTCGTCCAGGACATCGGCATTCCACGTGCGGTCCGCTCGCGGGCCGCCGGGTGGCTTCTCGGCGAACACGCCGCTCCGGCTCCGCCAAAGGGCGACAGTGCAAACAAGTACACGGCGGGTGCCGTACTGGTGATCGCCGGGTCGCCGGGTATGACCGGCGCCGGGGCGCTCACCGCTCGTGCGACGCTTCGATGCGGCGGCGGACTGACCGTGGCGGCCGTCCCGTCGCAGGTGCAGTCGCTGTTTGCCGAGCAGGTCGTCGAGGTGATGGCCACGCCTGTTCCCGACCATGACGGCGTGTTCGGGATCGCGTCGCTCGACGCCGTGCTCGCACAGGCACGTCGGGTGGCGGCGATCGCGATCGGCCCCGGCATCGGTCGGGACCCGCGCACCAGCGCGTTCGTCCGCCAGGTGATCGATCAAACCGACCTGCCGTGCGTCGTCGATGCCGACGGGTTGTGGCATCTGGGCGCCCGTCCGGGATGGCTGAAGCGGCGCAACGCACCGATCGTCATCACGCCGCACTCCGGCGAAGCGGCCCGGCTGCTCGACTGCGATCGCACGCAGGTGGACGCGCAGCGGTTGGCGAGCGCACGGTCACTGGCAAAGCTTGCTGGTGGCGTGGCCATCCTGAAGGGGCCGGGGGCGATCATCGCCGACACCACCGGGGTCGTCTGCATCGACGCCATCGGAACCTCGGCGCTTGCGACGGCGGGCAGTGGCGACGTGCTGACCGGAATCGTCGCGAGCATGCTCGCGAAAGGGATGGACCCGTTGACCGCCGCCGCGACGGCTGTGCGCGTGCACTCGCGCGCCGGGGTCCTCGCTGGGCACGGAGATGGCACACTGGCCGGCGACCTTGTCGAGCACCTTCCGGAGGCGATCAGCGAGTGACCGGCGAGACCAAAGTGCGCAGTGTCGCGCGTATCGATCTGTCGGCGATCCGCCACAACGTCGGTGTGCTCGCCCGGACGGCAGCCGGTGCCCGGATGCTGGTGGTCGTCAAGGCCAACGGATACGGCCACGGTGCGGTTGCGGTCGCGCGGGCCGCGATCGAGGCGGGGGCAGCCCAGCTTGGGCTGGCGGCGGTGGACGAGGTGGAGGAGCTTCGCGCCGCCGGAATCGACGCGCCCATGCTGATGTGGGGTCCACTGATCGACGACGAATGGCGGCGGGCCGCCGCCACCGGGTGTGAGATCGCCGTGTGGTCGCCGGAGGGATGTGTGTCGGCGGCGCGGGCGGGGATCCGGCGCGTGCATCTGAAGCTCGACAGCGGAATGGGTCGGTTGGGCGCACGCCCGGACGCCGTCGCCGAGCTCGCCCAGGCTGCGCGCGACAGTGGTGTCGAGGTCGTGGGACTCATGACGCACTTCGCGACCGCCGATGAGCGGGCCGGTGAGAACGCCGGGTTCATGGTGGAACAACTCGTGCGCTTTCGCGCGATGGTCGCACCCCTTCGCGCGATGTTTCCGCAGGCCATCATCCATGCGGCCAACTCGGCAGCAACCCTTCGCAACCCCGACACGCACCTGGACATGGTCCGCTGCGGAATCGCGGTCTATGGCTGCTCGCCGTTCATGGACGACCCGGCCGACCACGATCTGCGTCCGGCCATGACGCTCGCCTCGTACCTGTCCTCGGTCAAACCCATTCTCGGTCGCGAGAGCGTCGGCTACGGCCGCAAGTGGCGGGCCGCACGAGGATCGTTCATCGGTGCGATTCCGGTGGGGTACGCCGACGGCTACCCACGTGCGTACACCAACGTCGCATCCGTGCTCGTGGGTGGGCGACGGGTCCCGGTGGTCGGGATGGTCTCCATGGATCAGATCACCGTCGACCTCGGTCCGGAGGCCGCGGAACGCGTGGGCGACGAGGTGGTCCTGCTTGGCGCGCAAGGGCAGGAGCGGCTGCTTGCCGAGGAACTCGGTCGGTGGCGCGACACGATCAACTACGAGGTCACCTGCGCCGTGGGCGCACGTTTTCGTCGGGTGTGGACACCGTAGACACCCGCTTCGACGACCTTCGCCGGCAGCTGTCGACGATCACCGACCCGGCATGGATCGTCGGCGGAGCGGTGCGTGACACCCTGCGCGGATCGCCGGTGCTCGACGTCGACATCGCGATCGCCGCAAATGCCGATGGCACCGCCAAGCGTCTGGCGCGTGCCTACGACGCCACGCGATTTCCACTGTCGGACGCATTCGGCGCATGGCGCATCGTCGGTGGGTCGCTGCCGTTTCAGGTGGACATCACGCCGCTGCAGGGTGCGACCATCGCGGAGGACCTCTCGCGGCGCGACCTGACGGTGAACGCGCTCGCAGTCTCACTTGCCGACGGGGCGCTCGTCAACACCACCGACGCCATGGCCGATCTGGAGCGCGGCGTGCTGCGCATGGTCGGCCCCCAGGCGTTTCATGCCGATCCGGTTCGCATCGTGCGGCTGGCGCGTATCGCGCTGCAAACGGGATTTGCGATCGACGACCCCACACGACTTCGCGCACGGATGGATGCCGGCGCGATCGCCACGACGGCCACCGAGCGGGTCTTCGACGAAATGGTGCGCATCGCCAAGTCGGACATGGCCTGGCGCGGGTTCGAAATCTTGGATGAGGTCGGCGGCCTCGGGGTCATCATCCCGCAGCTCGAGGAAGGGCGTGGACTCGAACAGACGCCCTACCACCACAAGGACGTGCTCGGACACACCTTGGAAGTTGTGCGCCACGCGTGCGACATGCGTCGCACTCCGGCCGACATCTTCCGCGCGGACGGCGCCGCCATGGCGGCACTGCTTCGCGAGCCGCTCGCCGACGAGATGACGCGCGGTGACGCGCTGATGTTCGCCTGTTTGTTTCACGACATGGCCAAGCCCGAAACCTATGCGGTTACCCCCGAAGGACGTGCGACGTTCTTCGGTCACGATCGTGTCGGCGCGGAGCTCGCAACGCAGTGGTGCCGTCGTCACAACACCTCCAACCGGTTTCGCGACGTGGTGGCGCAGTGCGTGCGTGAGCATCTGGCGCTCGGCTTCATGGTGCACCGCCAGCCCTTGTCGTTGCGCCAGATCGTGCGCTACCTGGACCGGACCTCGCCGGCCGACGTGGAGTTGATCGTCCTGTCGTGTGCGGATCGACTCGCCACCAACGGTCCGCGGACCACTCCGCCGCAGATCGAGCGGCATCTGGACGTGGCGCGCCAGGTGACTCGCCAGATGATCATGCTCGCCGAACGCGGCACACCCGCGCCGCTCCTCGACGGCCGCGAGATCCTGGCGCTCGTCGGCCGCGATCCCGGGCCGTGGACGGCGGCGCTTGTTCGGGCACTGCGTGAGGAGCAGATCATCGGCCGGGTGAGGACCCGCACTCAGGCGGAGCGGTTTGCCCGGGATTGGGCGTCCCGTGAACATTCCGACAGCTGATAGCGTCGCCTGATGGTCAGACTGACGCGCATCTACACACGGCTCGGCGACGGTGGCGAGACCCACCTGGGCGACATGAGTCGCACCTCGAAGGCGAGCGCCCGCGTGCATGCCTTCGGCGAGGTCGATGAGGCCAACAGCGCGATCGGTGTGGCGCTGACGCACGAGTTGCCCGAGGCGATCGCTGCGAAGCTCACTCACATCCAGAACGACCTGTTCGATCTGGGCGCCGACCTGTGCGTGCCCGACGGCGCGGAGGGCGAGCGCCTCCGTGTGACGCCCCAGCAGGTGAGCCGGCTCGAAGGGTGGTGCGACGAGTACAACGATCCACTGCCGGACCTGACGAGCTTCGTCCTGCCCGGCGGTGCTCCCGCCGCCGCCGCACTGCACGTGGCACGCACCGTCTGCCGCCGCGCCGAACGGGCGGTCGTCACCCTGATGGAGCACGGCGAGGCGAACCCGCAGGCGCTCGCCTACCTCAATCGTCTGTCGGACCTGCTGTTCATCCTTGCCCGGTCGGTGAACGCCACGAGCGGCGCCGGCGATGTGATGTGGGTGCCCGGAGGGCAACGCCTGGCGTAACGCCACCGGGCGCTCGACCAGCCGCGCGACCTGTCAGGCGAGCTTGCGCAACAAGACCAGCATGTGGGGCTCAAGCGGCAGCTTCTGTCGGGCAACGAACTCACCGGAGAGGCCATCGGATGAGAACTCCACCGCCCATCGCTCGCCCACCGACGGGTCGGGCAACGTCAGCTTCACCTCACCGTGGGCGGAGTTGACCACCAGGAGGAACGACTCGCCCGTGATGCGTTCGCCGGTCGGTCCTGGTGACGGGATCTCGCGGCCGTTCAGGAACACCGCAAGGGTCTGCACCCCCGGGTCGCCCCACGCGCCGTCGTCGACCTGGTGACCGTCGACGTGGAACCACATCACATCCGGCAGCCCCGAGTTCATCACTTCGGTGCCGGTCAAAAAGTCTCGACGGCGAAAGACCGGGTTGGCGCGTCGAATCGCGATCAGGCGGCGCGTCACCTCGAGCATCTGGCGGGCGTTGTCGTCGAATGACCACGACAGCCACGACAGGTCGTTGTCCTGGCAGTAGGCGTTGTTGTTGCCGCGTTGGGTTCGTCCCACCTCGTCGCCACCGCAGATCATCGGGACACCCTCCGACAGCAGCAGCGTGGCCATCAGGTTGCGCACCTGGCGGGTGCGGATCTCCATGACGTCCGGGTCGTCGGTCGGCCCTTCGACACCACAGTTCCAGCTGCGGTTGTCATTGGTGCCGTCGCGGTTGTCCTCCCCGTTGGCCTCGTTGTGCTTGTCGTTGAAGGCCACGAGGTCGGCGAGTGTGAATCCGTCGTGCGCGGTGATGAAGTTGATCGAGGCGAACGGGGAGCGCCCGTCATCTTGGTACAGGTCGCTTGAGCCGGCAAAGCGCGATGCGAACTCCGCCACGCTTCCTTGCCCCCGCCAGAAGTCCCGGATGGCGTCGCGATACTTGCCGTTCCACTCGGCCCACAGCACCGGGAAGTTTCCGACCTGGTAGCCGCCTTCACCAAGATCCCACGGCTCGGCGATGAGCTTGACCTGCGACAGCACCGGGTCCTGGTGGATGGTGTCGAAGAAGCCCGACAGGCGGTCCACGTCCCAGAACTCGCGTGCAAGGGTGGCGGCCAGGTCGAAACGAAAACCGTCGACGTGCATTTCGAGAACCCAGTAGCGCAGGCTGTCCATGATGAGCCGCAGCACACTTGGATTGACCGGATTCAAGCTGTTGCCGGTGCCCGTGAAGTCCATGTACTGGCTGGGGTTGTCCGGGTTCAGGCGGTAGTAGGCGCTGTTGTCGATCCCCTTGAAACTGAGCATCGGGCCGGTCGGCTCACCTTCGGCGGTGTGGTTGTAGACCACGTCGAGAATGACCTCGATACCCGCGGCGTGAAGCGCCTTGACCATTGCGCGAAACTCGTCGACCTGGCGCCCTTGATCGGCGGCGTAGCGGCTGTCGGGCGCCAGATACCCGATTGAGCTGTAGCCCCAGTAGTTGCGCATTCCGCGAGCGAGCAGCGGCGGCTCATCGGCGATGTGGTGAATCGGAAGAAGCTCGAGCGCCGTCACGCCGAGGTTGGTCAGATGCGCGATCGCCGCAGGATGGGCGAGCCCGGCGTAGGTGCCGCGCAACGCCTGCGGGATGTCCGGGTTGGCGATGGTGAAGCCGCGGGCGTGCGCCTCATAGATGATCGTGTCGTTCCACGGGGTGCACGGTGGACGGTCATCACCCCAATCGAAGTCGGGATCGATCACGACGCTCGCACTCATCGCCGGCAGCGAGTCCGCAAGTGAGATCTCGCCATCGGATGTGAACGGGTTGACCCGCGGGTCGGCCGTGTCCGGATGCCCGTCGATCGCTTTGGCATACGGGTCGATCAGGAACTTCGCCGGGTTGAACATCAGGCCCCGCGCGGGATCCCAGGGGCCGTGCACGCGGTAGCCGTAGCGTTGCCCGGGTCCGACACCCGGCAGATAGGTGTGCCAGATGTACGCGGTGCACTGGGTCACGGGAATCCGCGTCTCGCGGCGCTCGTCGTCAAGCAGACAAAGCTCGACCGCCTCCGCATTTTCGGAGAAGACCGCGAAGTTCGTTCCCTGTCCGTCCCACGTGGCGCCAAGTGGGAACGCGGCGCCGGGCCATTGGGTGATCAACTGCGACATGAACCGTCCATGGTAGGGATCTTCAGGTGGATCGCACCCGACCGCGGTCGTCGCGGTCGTTGTCAGCGTGGCATCAGCCAGACACAGGCAAGCGGGGGAAGGGTCAGCACGATCGACTGATCCTGTCCGTGCCACGATGGTCCGTCGGCGATGAGCGGACCCGTGTCGACGCCGGCACCACCGTACACCCGATCGTCGGTATTCAGAACCGTGTGCCACGGACCGCCAAGCGGCATCCCGACGCGGTAGTCGTGGCGGACGACCGGCGAGAGGTTGGCGATGCACACCACCGGCTTGGCATCGCCGCCGAATCGGCAGAAGGCGAGCACGTTGTTGGCGCCGTCCGCAGCCTCCAGCCACGAGAAGCCGGATTCGTCACTGTCTGCACGCCACAGTGCCGGCTGGTCGCGGTAGACCGTGTTGAGATCGCGAACCAGACGCTGCACGCCGGCATGTTCGGGAACGTCGCGCAGGTGCCACGGCAGGCTCTCATCATGGTTCCACTCCGTCGGCTGCGCCAGCTCGCCGCCCATGAACAACAGCTTCTTGCCGGGGTGTGCCCACATCCAGCCGTACATCGCGCGCAGGTTGGCGAGCTGCTGCCACCGGTCGCCGGGCATCTTTGAAAGCAACGACCCTTTGCCGTGGACGACTTCGTCGTGCGAGAGCGGCAGGATGTATTGCTCGCTGAATGCGTACAACAACCCGAACGTCAGCTCATGGTGGTGGTACAGCCGGTGCACCGGATCATTCTGGAAGTAGTGCAGCGTGTCGTGCATCCACCCCATGTTCCACTTGAAGTCGAAGCCGAGTCCACCTGAGGACGTCGGACGCGAGACCCCCGGCCATGCGGTGGACTCCTCGGCGCACATCGCGATGCCCGGATGGGCGGCGTGGGTGACTTCGTTCAGATCGCGCAGGAAGACGATGGCGTCGAGATCTTCGCGCCCACCCTCGATGTTCGGGATCCACTCGCCTTCGTTGCGCGAGTAGTCGAGGTAGAGCATCGATGCGACGGCGTCCACGCGCAGGCCGTCGACATGCATGTCCTGCAGCCAGTACAGGGCGCTTGCCAACAGGAAGTTGCGGACCTCGTTGCGCCCGTAGTTGAAGATGAGTGTGCCCCAGTCCGGATGGGCGCCGCGCCGCGGATCGGCATGCTCGTACAACGCGGTGCCGTCGAAGCAGGCAAGACCGTGGTCGTCGCGGGGGAAGTGCGCAGGGACCCAATCGAGGATCACGCCGATCCCCGCCGCATGTGCCGCATTCACCAGTGCGCGGAAGTCGTCGGGATCGCCAAAGCGCGCCGTCGGCGCGAAGTAGCCGGTGCACTGGTAGCCCCAGGACCCGCCGAAGGGGTGTTCGGTGATCGGCAGCAGCTCGATGTGCGTGAAGCCCATCTCGACGACGTAGTCGATGAGTTCCACCGCATGCTCGACGTAGGTCAGGGAACGGTTGCCCTGGTCGGGATTTCGACGCCACGATCCGAGATGGACCTCGTAAATGGACACCGCCTCGCGCCATGTTTCGCGCGTCGGTCGGGCGGCGATCCACGGCGCATCTGTCCACTGGAACGTGCTGTCGGTGACAACCGACGCGGTGCGCGGTGGCGCCTCGGTGCGCTGGGCGAGCGGATCGGCCTTGCCGCGTGTGGAGCCATGTTGGCTGCGCACCTCGAACTTGTACTGGGCGCCGGCCGGAACGCCGGGGATGAACAGCTCCCAGACGCCCGATGCGCCCATCGTCCGCATCGGATGTGCGACCGGGTTCCACCCGTTCCAACTGCCGACCACGCTCACGGCACGTGCCGACGGCGCCCAGACGGCAAACGACGTGCCGCGGACCCCGTCCATCTCGCGCACGTGCGCGCCGAGCACCCGCCACAGCTCCTGGTGGCGGCCCTCGCCCATCAGGTGCAGGTCGAGCTCGCCGATCGTGGGGGGGAAGCAGTACGGATCGGCGCTCTCGTGCGCCGGGCCGTCGCTGTAGGTCGTCCGGATGGAATAGCTCTCCGGATGCGTTGCGACGTTTGCCGCATAGAGGGCGTCGCCAACCCGATGCATCGGCAACTCGCCGGCGGCAGTCACAAGTGCCACGTGCTGCGCCATCGGGCGCCATGCGCGAACGACGAAGCCCGACGACGTGGGATGCACGCCAAGCACCGTATGGGGATCGTGGTGGCGCTGCGCTGCGAGGAGCGCGATGTCGTGCGGGAGGTCAGTCATCGGTCACTGCCGAGTATGGCGCGAATGCGCACCGGTCGCTACCTCGGGCGCGGAGTGGACCCGCGAGGGCTCAGTGGTGCAGTGCCAGGACATGGGCGTCGCCGGGACGCAGTGCCACGTAGTTGGTGGTGCGGCGCCACTGGTAGATCTGATCGTTCAGCTGGTCGGCGACTTGGAACAGCTCCGGCAGCTCGCCCATCAATTCCAGGTGGATGAGACCGACCTGTTCGGCGTACGGGTCGAGGTTGACCACGCAGATGATCGGGGCGTCGGCGCTCCCGCGGACGTAGGCGATCAGCTGCTCGTTTTCCGTTTCGACGAACCGCACGGGCTCGATGCGTTGCAGCGCCCGGTGGGTGCGACGGGCGATGTTCAGACGCCGGAAGACAGACAACAGGGGGCCATCGAGTCGTCGGTGCTTCAACGCGTACTTCTCGGAGTTCATGTACTCCTCACTGCCGATGCGCACCGGCGTGTTTTCGAAGTTCTCGAAGCCGCTGTAGATGCCGTAGCTCGGTCCGAGGGTCGCGGCGAGCACCAGCCGGGCGTGAAACGCCGGCGGTCCACCGTGCTGCAGATACTCGTGCAGGATGTCCGGGGTGTTTGCGAAGAAGTTCGGCCGGTAGACCCGCGCGCGCTCCGGCTGGGCGAGCTCGGTGAGGTACTCCGTGAGCTCCGACCTGGTGTTGCGCCAGGTGAAGTACGTGTACGACTGACTGAAGCCGACCTTCGCAAGTTCGAACATCATCGACGGGCGGGTGAACGCTTCGGCCAGGAAGATGACCTCGGGGTGGTCCGCGCGCACCGTCGAGATCAGCCAGTGCCAGAACGGCAGCGGTTTGGTGTGCGGATTGTCGACACGGAAGATGCGCACGCCCGTCGACACCCAGTGCAGCACCACGTCGGCGAGTGCCTGCCACAACGCACGCCAGTCCGCACTGTCGAAGTCCAGGTTGTAGATGTCCTGGTACTTCTTCGGGGGGTTCTCGGCGTACTTCAGCGTGCCGTCGGGCCTGCGGGAGAACCAGTCCGGGTGTTCGGTGAGCCACGGGTGGTCCGGTGAACACTGCAAGGCGAGGTCCAGGGCGATGTCGATGCCCCGTTCGGTGGCGGCCGCGATCATGGCGGCCAACTCCGCCGGCGTGCCAAGCGCCGGATGGATGGCGTCGTGACCGCCCTCCGGCGCCCCGATCGCCCACGGACTGCCGGGATCGTTCGGCCCGGCGGTCAGCGTGTTGTTCGGACCCTTGCGATGGGTGGTGCCGATCGGATGGATCGGTGGCAGGTACAGGACGTCCACGCCGAGGTCGGCGAAGGCGGCCATCTGGCGGGTGACACCCGCGAACCCGCCCCACGAGCGGGGAAACAACTCGTACCAGGTGCCGAAGGTCGCGCGCACCGGATCGACGTCGATCCAGCCGGTCGTTGAGGTGGCGCAATCAGGGCGCGCGGTGTCGCGCGACATGGCGTCGGCAAGGTCGTCGGACAGGGCGGCGGCGAGTTTCTTCGGCTGCGCCGAGCGCCCACGCATGAGCTTGGCTGCGGCGTCGACCACCGCCGCGTCTGCTGATTCCAGCTGCGCGTCGGCGAGTATCGCCGCGCCTTCGAGCAGTTCGCTGCTCAGGTCCTGCTGGCCACCGTCGATGCGCCGGCGCATCTCATGGCGCCACGAGCTGAAGCGGTCGAGCCACGCCATCACCTGGAACTCGGCCAGCCCGAGCGCCTGCGGGGTGATGCGGGCGCTCCAGCGGTCGGTGCCCGGTTGATCGGCCATCGGGGTCTCGATCCACGGGCCCTCACCCGATCGATGGCGAACCACGACGCGCAGGGCCTCGTGTCCGTCACGAAGGACGGTCGCGCTGACCTCGGTGGTGTCGCCGAGCGGCAACTTGGTGGGGTAGATCCCTTCGCCGACGCGCGGCTGAAGGTCGTGAATGGCGATGCGCGCCGGCTGGTGTGTGGGGGGCACTGTGGTCACTCCACACAGAATGCCGCATTCGAGCGCTCCGTGGTGAGCCCAGCACACGGGTCGTCCATGGCCTCAGCGGGCGCGGGCGGTTTCCGTGCGGGCCACCATGAGGACGGCTCCCACGACCATCATCCCGACCGACCACAGCTGCGCCGGTGTCAATCCGAGCGCCACGTCCGCGTTGCGGCGGACGAATTCGACCAGGAAGCGTTCGGCGCCTGCGAGGATCGCCCACAGCCCGAACAGCTGCCACGGGCGGTTCAGTCGGTCGCGCAGCCGCCACAACACGAAGAAGACCACGAGCATGGCGGCGGTCTCATAGACGGGCGTCGGATGAACGATTTCGGTGGTGGGCACCTCGCCGTCGGGATAGCTCATCCCCCACGGCAGGCTCGTGGCGCGACCGTAGTCGCCGTCGCCCGACAGTTGGCAGCCGATTCGCCCGATGGCATAGCCGATCGCGAGGCCGGGGGCGGACATGTTCGCAAGCCGTCCGATCGGGATTTTCCGCCAGGCGGCCACCGCGATCACCCCGATCGCACCACCGATCAATCCGCCGTACCAGACCAGGCCGGAGCCGCCGAAGAAGCCGCCGTCACTGCCGTTTTGGATGACGTAGTCGACCTTGGCGCCGACCACGCCGCCGACGGCCGCCCCGATCAGGATCTCCCACGCTTGGGACCCGTCGAAGCCCTCGTGCACCATCGCCCTGCTGAGAAAGTATCCGGCGGCGACGAAGCCGAGCGCCAACATCAGTCCGAAACTGTGAAGCGTGAACGGCCCGATCGTGAACAGGTCGGGGATCATCGATTGGTCACCATGGGGCTGGTCGGTTGGCGGGGAGGGGCACTCGGTGCCGGACGATAGCGGACCGGGCGGTGGGCGCCCCTACCGCGCCGTCGCCCGCCACCGCGGGTGCGGGCACTACAATCGGCGTATGGACATCGGCCTTGCGCTTCGAGAGAACGGATTGCGCCGCACCCCGCAGCGGGTGGCCGTGATGCATGCGCTTCAGGGCGGACGAGCGCTGTCGGCGCACGAGGTGCATGAGCGGGCGCGTGACGAATGCGCCGAGCTCGGGCTCTCCACCGTCTACCGCACGTTGGTGTCCCTGGCCGACGCGGGACTGATCGACACGATCGGCCGGCATGAGGGTGAGGCCACCTACCGACTGTGCAGCGGCCATCATCACCATCATCTGGTGTGTCGGGAATGTCGTACCGTCATCGAACTGTCGCGCTGTGATCTGTCGCCGATCGAGTCGGAGATCGCCGAGGACCACGACTTCGAGGTGGACGGGCATTCGCTCACCTTCCACGGGATGTGCTCCGCCTGCCGCGCGGGCTCAGGCGGAGGTCGGCGCCGCAGCGCCTCCCACAGCCACTGACCGTCCCCGGCGGATGAGGGGCCGGGCCAGTGCTGCGATCAGCAGCAACGCCACGGCAGCGAGTACGACGCAGGCTCCGGTGGCCGCCGATGCGTAGTAGGACACGTAGAAGCCGATGAGCGTTGCGAGCACTCCGGCCGCGACACTCACGGCGAACGTCGCCGGGAGTCGGCGCGTGAGCAGGCGGGCCGTCGCAGCAGGAATGACCAGCATCGCGAGCACGAGCATGTTGCCGACTGCTTGGACGGCGATCACGACGCTGACGCCGACCAACCCGAGCAGGGCGAGCTGCACCCGTCCGGGCCGAGTTCCAACCACCGACGCGAACGCGGGGTCGAACGAGGTCAGGATCAACGGGCGGCGAAGCGCCCAAAGCGCAGCGCCGACCACGAGTGCGCCGGCGCTCAGCATGACCAGGTCGCGGCGGTCGGCACCAAGCAGCGAGCCGAACAGGAACGACGTGATGTCGCGGTCGAAGGGTCCGAGCGTGGTGAACAAGATGGCGCCGACCGCGAACAGGCCGGTGAACACGACCGAGATCGCCGCGTCGTCACTGATCCGGTCCGATCGCATGGCGAGCGCGATCGCGACGGCGGTGACCAGGACCGCGGCCAGTCCACCGAGCACGATGGAGCCGCCTGCGGCGGTGGCAAGGACCGCACCCGGAAAGGCCGTGTGCGCAAATGCTTCGACGGTGAACGACAGGCCGCGCACGACCACGAACACGCCGATGACTCCCCCGAGGATCCCGACGATCAACAGGGCCACGCCGGCCCGCGCGACCAGCCCCGACTGCCAGGGCTCGGTGATCAGACTCACGGGTGGTGGTGCTCCTCATGGCTCGGCGCGTGGGAATGGCCGTGCACCGACCCATGGTCGTGGTGATGGGCGTCGTCGAGCACGCCGAAGCTGCCACCGTCGGGTCGCGTGAGCATCACGGCGGCGCCCTCGTAGGCGGCTTGGATCACCTCGGGTGTGAACGTGGTCGCCGGTGGTCCGTCATGGATGATGCGGCGGTTCAGAAAGATCAGCCGGTCGCAGCTTCGCGCCGCGTCGCTCAGATCATGCGTCGACATCAGGACGGTGCGTCCGTCGTCGCGAAGTCGTGCGATGGTGGCTGCGATGGCGTCGCGGCTGACCGAGTCCACGCCGGTCATGGGTTCGTCGAGCAGGATCACCTGCTTGTCGTGCGCGAGCGCTCGCGCAAGCATCACCCGCTGTCGTTGGCCACCGCTCAGTGTTGCGAACGTGCAGCCGGCGTGCTCCGCCATCCCGACCGTCTCGAGCGCAGCCGTTGCCGCTGCGTGGTCGTCGCGCGAGAGGCGTTGCCACCACCGCCGATGTCCGAAGCGACCCATCGTTGCCACATCGGCCGCGGTCGCCGGAAAATCAGCCGCCACGGTGTCACCCTGCGGCACGTAGGAGGGGATTTCGCCACTCACACGGACTGCGCCGGTGTGCTCGACCTGGCCGAGGATCGCCCGAAAGAGCGTCGACTTGCCCGCACCGTTGGGGCCGAGTAGACCAACCAGCTGCCCGGGTGGCAGCGTGAAGCTCACGATGTCGAGTGCACGATGGCCGGCGAAGTCGACGCTGAGGCGCTCGACCTCGAGGGCGTTATCCACGTCGCAGTCCGGCGATGAGCTCTCGGGTGTCGGTGCGCATCATTTCAATATATGTGGCGGCGCCGCTGTTCTTCGGCCCGAGAGAATCGGCCCAAAGGACGCCTGCCACTTGCACGCCGATCTCGTCGGCGAGCGCCCGGGCGATCTGGGGGTTGATGCCCGATTCGGCGAAGATCACGCGCACGCGTTCGCGACGCATCAGGTCGATGAGCGCGGCCAGGTCGCGGCTGCTCGGCTCGGCGCCGCTCACCGGGGACGGGATGGCGGTTCCGATGATCGTCACGCCGAAGCGGCGTGCGTAGTAGCCGAAAGCGTCGTGATCGGTGACGATCCGACGTTTACTCTGAGGGACGGTTGCGATCTGCCGTGCGATGTCGGTGTCGAGCCTGCGAATTTCGGTGATGTAGGCGTCCGCGCGAGCAGCGTCCGCCTGGGCGCGTTCCGGTTGCGCGTCCGCAAGGCCGTCACGAATGTTCTCGACCATCGTGATCGCCAGGCGCGGGTCCATCCAGACATGCGGATCGGTGGAACCGGCGTGGCTTTGGGTGTCGATCCCCTGCGTGGCGTCGATGATCGGCGCCGAAGCCCCCGCACTGTCTCGAAGCTGTCCGATCCAGTCGTCCAGTCCGGCACCGTTTGCCACGATGGCCGTCGCGTCGGCCAGTGCGGTGAGGTCGCTCGGCTTCGGTTCGTAGTCGTGTGGCTCGACGTTTGGCGCGAGCAGTTGGACGACAGTGACCTCGGGTCCGACGACGTTGCGAACGAAGTCGGCGACCTGGGTGGTCGTTGCGACGATCACCGGGCCGGTGGAACGTGAGCTCGATCCGCAGCCCGTCATGGCGAGGGCGGCGAGGACGATGACGGCTGGGGCGATGGTGCGGCGTATCACCCCGACAGACTACGTTACATGGGAATGGCTATCAAGTAGGAATCGTTCTCATGAACCGAAGGCGGACGGTTCTGCCGGTTGCGACGATCAGGAAGACCGCCGTCGCACACGCCGCGATGGATGCACCGGGTGGGGTGTCGGCCGTGGCCGACAGCCACAGACCGGCGACGCCGTCGAGCGCCGCGATGATGCATCCCCAAATCATGAGCGACGAAAGTCGTGTGGTGAACTGGCGCGCCGTGGCCGCCGGGATCAGATACATCGCCGCCACGAGCAGGCTGCCGATGATGCGTGCCGAGACCGCGACCGCCACGGCGATGAGCATGAGTTGCACGATGTCCGCGCCAGGTTGCCGGCGGGAGTCGTCGTCGAAGGCCGCGACGGTGAAGGGGCGAAATCCGATCAGTGTGGCGCCGATTGCGAGTGCGGCCACCACGGCGCTTGCGACCAGATCCTCGGTGGTCAGGCCGAAGATGCTCCCGAAGAGCAGACCGTTGGCGCTCACGCCCGGGTCATGGACGTCGCTCACAAGGACGGCCCCGAGCGCGAGCGAGGTGGCAAGCACCACGGCCACCGCGGCTCCCGATTGCAGTTCGCGACGACGGTGCAGCGCGGCGATGAGCGCGCCGATCAGAAGGGCGGCGGCGACCGTCGTCGCAAGAAGACTCCAGCCCGCGAGCGCCGCGATGACGAGCGCGGGAAATGTGGCGTGACCCATGGCGTGGGTGGCAAATCCGAGACGCCGGACGACGACCCACGCGCCGAGCAGTCCCGCAGGCACCGCCATGATGAGGACCTCGAGCAGTGCCCGCTGCATGTGATGCGGTGTGAGCGGGTCGATGAATGTGCCGTACAGGTCCACGTGTGGTTCATACCCGACGGGACGGACGCAGGGCCCGGTGGGCGCTCACAACCGGACTGCGCCCGGCCACCAAATGCACATCGGCCCGCCGACGAAATGTCGACGGGCCGACAGGCATGGACGCTGACGACTCAGTACCGGCGTGCGCCGGCGTACTGGCTTGCGTAGTAGGGGTCGTAGAGCGACGAGACCTTCACGACGTCGCCGGTGTGCGGCGCGTGGATGAACATGCCGTTGCCGATGTACATGCCTTCGTGATGGATGTAGCCGGTGCGGTCCGCGAAGAAGATCGCATCACCGGACTGCAGCTGCTCAGGTGAGATCGGAACACCGACGCGGGCCTGCGCCTCTGCGACACGCGGCAGCGAGACACCCTGCTTGGCGTACACGTACTGCACGAGGCCGGAGCAGTCGAAGCCCTTCGGTGTGGTGCCTCCCCAGACGTAGGGAACACCAAGGTAGGTTTGTGCAAGGGCGAGCGCCTTCGGACCTGCGTTGCGTCCGCCACCGGGCACTGCCACGGCCGCGCCATACGCGGACGGTGCGGCGACCGTTCCCTGGATTCCGGGTGCGACACCAGGTGCCACGGGAATCGCGGTGGCGGGTGCGCCGCGATCGATGAAGACGGTGCCGTTGGGATCGCCACCGAGCTCGGAGTAGTACTTGCTGACGTTGACGTACCAGTGGCTGTTCAGGTTGGTCGGGTCGTTGCCCGCGCCGAGCGGTGCCCAGCGACGCTGAATCTGGGGGATGGTCACAAGCCCGGAGCCCTTGTACAGGTTCCCTCCGAGGTTGCGCGCCGCCGCGGCGATCGCGTCCGGCCACGTGGGGTACACGATGCCCGGGCCCATTCCGAACGGGTTGTGGATCGTCTGGCTCGGACCGTACGTGCCGAAGCTGGTCTCGGCGCCGGAGATGGCGACGAGCAGGCGCGGATCGAGTCCGACCGCGGTGCTCTGGTAGACGAAGACGTTGCCGAGTCCGGCGAGCGGGCTGTTCTTTCCGGCCAGGTACGCGTCGAGGCGGCTCGACAGGTTGGCGTCGATCACCGGCACGGTGCCCGACACCGGTGCGAACGTCAGCCCCGGCAGGCTGGCGTACGGGTTGCTGGCGAGGGCCGCCTGCTTGGCGGCGAGTTCCTTGCGAAGTTTGTCGACCTGTCGCTGCAGCTTCGCGACGGCTTCGTCAGCCTCCGCGACCTTGGGCTCCAGCTCGGCAATGTCCTGCTCGATCGTCACTGCGGGAGTGCTTCCCGCCTGGTCGAGTTGCATGCGCAGGGCGGCCATCTTGGCGCCGAGCGCGTCGGCATGCGCCTGCGCCGCCGCCAGTGCCTTGACCGCGGGGTGATCCTTTGCCAGGTCCACCGACGGGACGTCGAGCGCTGTCGGTGCGACGGGAGGAAGCTCGACGCCGTTCTGACGGGCGTCGTTCGAGGCACGCTGAATGCCCACGAACTGCGCCATGATCTCGTCGGCCGCGACGGGCACGAGTGGCTCCGGTGCTCCGGCGGTCACGTTCCATTGGCTGCCCGGGGAGGGCGTTACGACCCACTCACCCGGCTTTGCGGTTTGGGTTGGCTGCTGGCCCGCGGTGACGACCCATTCATTGGCGCCGAGTGCGGTGGATGCGCCGATCGCAGATGCCAACGCGGCAGTAGCTGCGATGCGACGGAGCGTGAGGTGGCTTCCAGCCACGCGAGGAAGGCGTCCGGCCATACGTGATCAATGTCGGCCGCCTGCGCTGAACCTTTAGGTTCCCGACGTCATTTCATCGGGTCGGCGCGCTCATGGCACGCCGACCCGACGACGAACGCGATCGTCAGGGGCGAACTGCTCCGACGTAGCTGCGTCCGGCGATCGGCGCGACGCGCACGACATCGCCGGTATGGGGGGCGTGCACCATCATGCCGCCACCGATGTAGATGCCCATGTGGCCGAGACCGCTGAAGAACACCATGTCGCCCGGCTGCAGATCGCTGTAGGCGACCTTCGGGAACGCTGCATAGATGGCCCCGGTGTAGTGGCCCATCGAGACGCCGACCTTGGCGTAGGCGTACATGGCGAGGCCACTGCAGTCGAACCCGGACGGGGTTGCGCCGCCCCAGACATACGGCACGCCCAGGTACTGCATCGCAATGCGTGCAGCCTGCGCGTTGCGGGCGCTGCCGCCACTTGAGACTGGCGGCGCCGGTGTTGAGCCACCACCGGTCGATGGCGCGGGCGTCGACGAACCGCCGCTTGTGGTCTGCGTGCGAACGAGTGCTTGTGCGCGTCGATTGGCCTCGGCGCGGCGGGCGGCCTCGCGGCGTGCCTCGGCGTCGAGTTCACGCTTGAGCTCGCCCTTGGCGCTTGCGAGCACTGCGCTTCGGCGTGCAAGGAGCGCCTGGACGGCGTTGCGCTTGGCGGCTTTGTCGGCCACCTCGACCTTGGCCTGGGCCTCGTCGCGCTTCAGCTCGGCGGCCCGCTTGACGCGCTCGGCCCGCAAGGTGCGCACCGTGTGAATCATCGCGGTGTCACGCAGCGCGGCGCGTTCCATCGCCTCGGTGCCGTTGGCAACCGCCGACGCGCTGCGTGTCGTGAGGAACAGCTGCATGGGACTCGGCTGGGGGGCCATGTACTCGGCACGAAGGCGATCGGCCAACTCGTCCTGCACCGTGTGCAGCTTGTTGGTGGCACGGATGATCCCGGCACGGTTGGACGCGATGCGATCGGTGATCAGCCCAAGCTGGTAGACCGCGCCGTTGTACGCCTCGGCAGCCGCACCCACCTGCTCGTCGATGGCAGCCACCTCCGACTGGATGCGTTGGACCTGGGCACGCAGATCGTTGATCGACGGTGCCGCGGAGGCGCGGTCGTGCGTGAGCACGAACAGTGAGAAGGCAAGTGCGATGAGCGTCGCGGCGGCGGAGAGCGCCACGCGCGAGCGGTGGGATGTCGAGATGAGACGTTGCAGCGGATTTCCCCTTCCTCGGTCCGGCGGGTCGGACAGCGGTCCGAGTCACCGTAGGGGTCCGAGGGTAGACGAGCAACCCCTGCGGGTCTCGCAATCGGTGTTGCAGCTGCGTGTGGCGCATTGCAGGGTGACCAGTGGCGTTTGGTGCGACCGCCCCTGGCGGCGACAATCCCCGGGTGCAGCAGCGCCGGAAATATCGCATTGTCGCAGTGACGTTGGCTGTCGTCGTGGGCGGCGGAGCGAGTGCGATCGCACAGCAGCTTCCCGGCCAAACCGAGGCTGTGGCGCCGCCGTTGACGACGCCGGTGCTCTCCGTCCCGCACAATGGCGGCGTGTTCCCGGTGTTCGGTGACGCCGCCACGTTCACCGACACGTATGGCGCGCCACGAGCCGGAACCGGGTGGCATCAAGGCGCCGACATCTTCGCGCCGATCGGCACGCCCGTCGTGGCCGTCGCCGATGGCCAGCTGTACAGCGTGGGCGTCAACACATTGGGCGGGAACCGTCTGTGGCTTCGTGACGGTTCGGGCACCACGTACTACTACGCGCACCTGTCGGCGTACGCGCCCGGCGTCGCGGACGGGGCGACGGTTCGCGCCGGCCAGGTGATCGCGTTCGTCGGCAACACCGGGCAGGCCATCACCACGCCACCGCACCTGCACTTCGAGATCCATCCGGGCGACGGGGCGAGCATCGATCCGACGCAGCGGCTCAGCTCGTGGCGCACAACCGGCGCCGCACTTGCACCGCAGACGACGACTGCACCGCAGGCGGCGACGGCACTCGTGACTCGGCCACGTCCTGCCGCAGGAGGCGCGGTCCTCGTCGGCGTCGATCGGCCCGCTCCGTTGAGCACGTCCGACGGCGACGGCACCGCCACCGCGGTCAGATAGGCGGGGTCAGCTGACGGCCGGTTTGACGGCCATCGGCGTCAGGTCTGGTCGGACGGGTCGTGGAAGCATGCGACACCCACGGCGCCGGGGCCTGCATGGGTTCCGACGACCGGCCCGATCTCACACACCAGATCGATGGTCGCGTTCGGTCGGGCCTCAGTGATCAGTGCAGTCAGCTCCGCGATCACCTCCGGTGCCACGGCATGCGCGACGCTGACGTGCAGCGGTGAGTCGGCGTTGGTGCGCTCGACGACGAAGTCGCGCAGTGCCGGCATCATGCGATCGGCGCCGCGCACCTTTGCGTACTGGTCGATCTCACCACCGACGATCTGCAGGATCGGTCGCACGCCGAGCAGGTTGCCCATGAGCGCGCGTCCCTTGCTGATGCGTCCGCCACGCTGGATGTAGTCCAGGCTGGCCAGGCTGAACGCCATGCCGTGCGTTCGACGGAATGCGTCGACCAGATCCTCGACGTCGCCGAGGGTGGTGCCACGCCTGAGCGCGGCTTGCACGCGCGAGACGATCAGGGCGAGTTGGTAGGACACCGACTCCGTCTCGATCACGAAGATGCGGTCGGGGTCCACCTCGAGCGCCGCCCGCCGTGCGACGTCGGCCGTCGAGGAGAACGTGGTGCTCATGTGCAGCACGACCGCGAACTCGTAGGACTCGAGGGCCCGCCGGTACTGCTCCACAAGGTCGCCCATCGACGGTGCGGCGGTGGTGGCGTTTTGCCCACCGGTCGCAAGCCGCTCGTAGAACGCCGCATTGTCGCTTGCGGTCGAGACGTCGAACGCCTCCGTGCCGAAACTCACCGGAACCGGAACGATCCGGATGTTGGCGACCTTCATGCTGTCGGGCAGGTCGGCGGTGGAGTCGGTGATCAGTGCCGTGTTGGTGTCGGTGAGCACGATGGAACGGTCGACGGAGCCGGTCACTTCGCCGCGCGCGGCGCGCATACTGCGCTCGATCCGCTGTGCCCGCGCCTCTTCCTGGCGGTGCATGTCGTCGATGTTGACGCCCGAGACGAGCCCGATGGTCTCACCGAGCGCGATGGCGCGCTGCGGGTCGTCGGTGTGGACATGGACTTTGGCCTGGCGGGTGTCGCCCATGACAAGGAGACTGTCGCCGAGCTGGGACAGTTGGTTCTCGAGGCTGTCGAGCGGCGCGGTGGCATCCTCCACGATGAAGGTCGTGCAGTAGCGAAAGGCCGACGGCTCGTGCTGCTCGGGAAGAATCGTCGGTGCCGCCACCTGCGTTGCGGTGGAGGCCAGCTCGCGTCCGGCGATTGCGGCCGCGAGTCCCTCGACAAGCAGCAGCACGCCATAGGCGCCGGAATCCACGACTCCGGCCTCTTTGAGCTGCGGGAGCATCTCCTGCGTGGCGGCGAGTGTGGATTCGCCGGCCGTGATGGCGTCGATCAGCAGATCGTCGAGCGTGGCGGCCGTGGACGCCACGGCGCCGTCAGCCAGTCCGCGAATAACGGTCAGCATGGTGCCCTCGACGGGGTTGCGCACCGCGTCGTAGGCCGTGTCGGATGCGCCGCGAAGGGCCGCGCGTGCGGTGTCTGCGTCCACGCGCCCACCGTCGGCGATCGCATCGGCTGCGCCGCGGACCATCTGCGACAGGATCATCCCACTGTTGCCGCGGGCGCCGAGCAGTGCGGCGCGCGCGATCATTTCGCAGCGGTCGTCGAAGGACGTGCCGACCAACCCTTGCGCGGAGCGTTCAATCGCCTGGACCGACTGCAGCAGGTTTGTGCCCGTGTCGCCGTCGGCGACCGGAAAGACGTTCAGATCGTTGATCTCACGAACGTGGGATTCGAGCTGCGCGCGGGCTCCCGTGATTGCTGCGAGAAGGGCGTCGAGGCTGGTTGAGCCGTCTGGAGTCGTCATGGGCGCAATCATACGTACGCCACCTCCGTGGAGATCGCGTGGAGTCCGCCCATTGGGGCGTTGACACCCCTATGATTGGCCGTCGTGGAACGACCGAAGCGCGACGACATTCTGGATGTGACGGTAGGCGAGCTTGCCTTTGGCGGGCAGGGCGTCGCCCGGGCGGATGGCTTCGTCGTCTTCTGCGACGACACGGCGCCCGGTGACCAGGCCAAGGTGCGGGTACGCAAAGCCCGGCGGCGGTTTGCCGAAGCGCGGCTCGAAGAAGTCGTCGTGCCCGGACCGTCGCGCATCGCCGTGCCGTGTCCCAAGGTTCCGCGCTGCGGCGGGTGCCGACTGCAGCACGTGGCGTACGAGACGACGCTGGCTGCCAAGCGTGATCAGGTGGCTGAACACTTGGCCCGCATCGGCCATCTTCCCGACGTGCCCGTGCTCGATCCCGATCCGGCGATTGAACGGTTCGGGTACCGCAACAAGATGGAGTACTCCGCGGCGCCCGATGGTGCAGGTGGGCTGCGACTGGGGTTTCATGAGCGTGGACGGTGGGATGCCATCGTCGACGTCGATGACTGTTTGATCGCCACGCCGCTCGGCAACCGGTTGCGTGAGGCGGTCCGCCGGTGGGCGATCGACGAGGGCGTCACGCCGTATGACCAGCGGGCGCAGAGCGGGGTGCTGCGTCATGTGGTGACGCGTGTCGGTGTCAACACCGACCAGGCACTCGTGAACATCGTGACCACGGGCGGCGCCGAGGAACTGGTCGACGGTCTGGCCGAACGACTTGCGACGGACTGCCCGGAGCTCGTGGGACTCGTGCACTCGGTCAACGACGGCGTGGCCGAGGTGACCTCCGGTCTCGTCTCGCGTCTGGTCTGGGGCAACGACTTCATCGAGGAGCGCATTCACGATGTGACGCTGCGGCTCTCTGCAGGCGCGTTCTTCCAGACGAACACCAAGATGGCCGAGCGGTTGTACGACCGTGCCGCCGAGGCGGCGGGTCTGACCGGTGACGAGGTGCTCTACGACCTGTACGCCGGGGCGGGCAGCGTCGGACTGGTGCTCGCACCGAAGGCTCGTGAGGTGGTCGCCATCGAGATCGTCGAGGATGCCGTGCGCGACGCGGAGGCAAATGCCGCGCGCAACGGACTGGAGCGCTACCAGGCGCTGTGCGGTGACGTTCGTGTCGTGTTGCGTGAGCAGCGTGAGGGACTCCCGGCCCCGGACGTGGCGATCGTCGATCCGCCGCGCGCGGGACTGTCGGGCGGAGCCGTACGCCGCATCTTGGAGCTTGCGCCCCCGGTGCTCGTCTACATCTCCTGCCAGCCGGCGACGTTCGCCGACAACGCCAAACGATTCGTGGATGGCGGCTACACCCTGGAGTGGGTGCGGCCCGTCGACATGTTCCCGCAGACCCCGCACATCGAGGCCGTGGCCCGCTTCACGCGCTGACGGTGTGGTCGACGAGCTCGAGTCGCCCGTCTTGCACACGGACGATACTCGTGGCGATGGAGCGAAGCAGCACGTCGTCGTGGCTTGCAACCACCATCGCGGTGCCCGTGTGCAGGAGACGTGACAGCAATCTGGCAATCCCGACGGCGGTGGTCGGGTCGAGCGCCGAGGTCGGCTCGTCGGCCAGCACGATCTGTGGTCTGCCGGCGATGACGCGAGCGATCGCCACCCGCTGACACTGTCCGAGCGACAGGTGGCCAGGCCTGGCCGTGTCATTCACATGGGACAAGCCGACATCGTTCAAAGCGTTCGCGACCAGGCGAGCGAGATCAGCGCTGCGCACCCCGTGGGCACGTGCGGGCTCGCCGACGATGCGGCGAATGCTCCACAATGGATTCAGCGATCCAATCGGGTCCTGCGATATCCACCCGATTGCGCCGGGGCGGTGGCGCGCGAACATCCACACCGGCACCGGCGCTCTTTCGTCGGTCGCCACCGTGACCGTCCCATGAACGGGGCGCATCAGTCCGCCCATCGCGCGCAGCAACGTGGACTTGCCGCTCCCCGACGGTCCCTGCAGACCGAGCAGAACTCCTGATGAAACGTCGAGCGACACGTCGCGAACCACCGCCGCCCCAGCGCGGTACGCGAGTGTGAGATCACGGCACTCCACGACCAGGCTCACGGTCGCTCCCCGATCGGTGTGTGGCATCGCACGTCGTCGATCAACTCAGGCAACCGATCAGACGCGTCGCAGCGGATTGTGCAGCGGGGTGCAAAGCGGCAGCCCTCGCCGCTTGCCGCACGAAGCGGCGCGTCATCGCCCGCAAGCGCCCCGTCGGTCACGTCGATGGTCGTCGCCTTCCACAACAGCTGCGAGTATGGGTGGCGCGGCGCATCGACCACCGCGCGCAGCGTGCCTTGTTCGACGATCGCGCCGTCATACAGGACGATCACCCGGTTGGCGACGGCCTCGGCGACCGACATGTCGTGGGTCACGATGACCGTCGCACGGCCGCCCGAGACGATCCGGTCGAGCACCACGTCCCGAACGTCGCGGTCGAGGGCGCTGGTGGGCTCATCGGCCAACAACACAGGGGGATCATGGACGAGCGCCGCTGCGATGCATGCCCGCTGCAACATGCCCCCGCTCCACTGGTGCGGGTATGCGCGGCCGTCGGCAAACGGTTCGGGGATGCCGACCGCAAAGAGACGGTTGCGCACCTCGTCCCAGCTCATGGTGGGCCCATGACAGCGGGCAGCGTCACGCAGGTGCGCACCGACTCGACGCAGCGGATCGACCGAATGGAACGGGTTCTGTGGGACGAATCCAACGACCTTGCCGCGTACGCGAGTGAGTGTTCGCTCCGATGCTCCGCTGACAGTGACGTCAGCGACGCGGATCGTCCCGGTCACCGCCGTGCGTTCGGCCAACACGCCAAGTAGTGCACGCAGGATCGTCGACTTGCCGCTGCCGGACTCGCCGACGACGGCAAGCACCTCGCCTGCGTCGACCGACAGCTGCACATCCCGAACGGCACGCAAACCATTGGGATACGTGACGTTCAAGTCACGAACATCGACGACGGCGGCGCTCATGCGATCACTCCCCGCTCGTGAAGGCGCTCGCCCGTGAGTACGAACGGCAGCACGATGGCAACGACGGCCAGGGCAGGCATCCAGAGCAACCAGGGTGCGTCGGTGATGTAGTCCTGCCCTTCGCGAAGGATGACGCCAAGTTCCGGCGTGGGTGGAGCGGCACCGAGGCTGAGATAGCTCATGCCGGCGAACGCCACGACGGTGTATCCCACGTCGAGGGCGGCCACGACGAGGAGTCGGCGCACGACGTGCGGAGCGACGTGCACGGCCCAGATGCGCAGGTGGCCGATGCCGCCGACGCGTGCCGCCTGCACGAACGGCAGTCGTTCCACGCTCGTCGCATGGTCGCGGGCCAAACGCGCATACCACGGCCACACGCCGAGAATGAGCGCCAGAACGAGGTTGCGCTGCCCCGGTCCCAGTGCGCCGACGATCGCCAGCGCGACGATCAGTGCCGGAATCCCGAGTGCGATATCGACGGTGCGGTTGAGAACGGCTCGTCCAAGCCGCGGCAGCGCGGCGCTTACAAGTCCCACTGCGACTCCACCGAGCGACGCGATCGCGACGACGATCAGCGACATGGTGAGGGTGCGTCGCGCACCATCGGCCATGCGTGCCGCAAGGTCGCGTCCATACTGGTCGGTGCCGGCAAGGTGGTGAAGCGACGGCGCCTGAAGCGCATTGTGCAGGTCCTGCGCGACCGGATCATGCGGAACGAGCATCGGCAGGACGAGAATGAGGAGCACAAGCGCGACGATTCCGCGATGGGCCCTCCTCCGACCGACCTCGATCGCTGCGGCGCGGCGTCGGACGGCGAAGATCATGATGGTGTTCCTTCATGGATTCGAACGCGCGGGTCCAGGCTCCAGCGGGCGGCCGCCAGCAGATCGGTCGACAGGCGGAACATCGTGACCGACACCAGCGTGAACGCCTGGATGACTGGCATGTCGCGACGACGCGCGGCCTCCACGGCGTAGGCGGCGGCGCCCGGCCAGCTGAACACCACCTCGATCAGCATGGTGGCCCCAAGGGCACCTCCGACGGCGAGACCGATGAACGGCATGAACTCGAGCAGACCCGCTGGAAGGGCGATGCGAAGTGTCGCTTTCGTCCGACTCATTCCTCGTGCTCGTGCCACAACCATCTGCGGAGCGGTTGTGGTGTCGCGCATGATCGCCCGAAACGGGCGCGACCAGCCGGCGGCCATGACCGCACCGAGGATCAGCGCGGGGATCAGCGCGCCCGACAGTGATGTCGTGGCAAGTACCTGACCAAGGCCGAGGTCCACGACGACGAACTGCAGGACCAGCAGTCCGATGACGAATGACGGGATGGCGATCATCACCACGACCACCATTCGTGCCAATCGGTCGGTGAGCGAGTCGGGACGAAGTGCAGCGAACACGCCGCTGGTGGCAGTGAGCGCGATGGCGATGATGATTGCGGCGATGGCGAGTCCGATGGTGGTTCCAAGTCGCGGACCGATCAGATCGGCCACGTCCGCCGGTTTGGTCCATGATCGACCGAAGTCGCCGTGGACGACATCGCCGAGCCAATCCACATACCGCGTGAGAAACGGCCGATCGATGCCGATTTCCCGGCGTTTGGCGGCGATCTGCTCGGGTGAGGGCAGTGGCCCGCCGCCGGCCTGTAGCAACGAGAGCGCCGGATCCCCGGGCACGATGGCCTGCATCCCGAACACCACCAGGGATGCGCCGAGCAACATTGCGATCGTCGAGAGGAACCAGCGACCCAACCCGGCCGCCACGAGGGCGGCCGGGTGGGAGCGAAACGCAGACATCGTCGTCTACTCCTGCGGGCGGGTTTGCCAGTCAAGGAACAGGTAGAACGAGTCGACCTTCAGGTGGCCGTACTTCGACTGCACAAGCATCGTGGTGGGCTCATCGACGATCGGCACGTAGTACACGCGCTCCCCGTTGAGTCGCTGCAGCTCTTTGAACTGCGTGTCGCGGTTGGCGGTATCGGTGGTGGCAAGCAGCTTCTGGCACAACGTGTTCAGCTCGTCGTCTCGGACGACGTCGTTGTACCCCTTGTCGTACTCGAAGTTGCGACACACCGTCGCGTACGGGTTGCCGTCGAGCCCGAAGCTCTCCAGATTCAGCAGGTTGACATTGACCGATCCGGGATTCTTGAGCAGCTTTGGAATCGGGCTGTAGTCCGGAACGCGGCGCAGCTTGGCGTCGAAGCCCACCTTGCGCAGCATGTCGAGGGCGGCGTTGCCGACGGCCTCCAGATCGTCGGTGTAGGTCACGATCTCGACCGACAGTTTGGCGCCGTTCTTGGACCGGATCCCGTCGCTTCCCGCCGTCCATCCCGCCTGATCGAGCAGGTGCATGGCGTGATCGGGGTCGTACGTGCGCCAGTCGACGCCGAATGACGTCCCGGTGGGGAAGATGCCCGACAAGGGGCGCCAGACGCCATCCATCACGGTGGTGGAAATCGGATCGCTGTCGATGGCGGCCGCGAATGCCTGTCGGACGGCGGTGTCCGTGAACGGCGCTTTCGCCGGGTTGATGTTGAACGCCGCATACACCACGGATTCGTCGGACACGAGGTACTTCACCGAGTGCTCATGGCGGCTGGCCCGTTTGATCTTGACCGCGGGAACGAGCATCAGATCCGCCTCGCCGTTGACGACGGCCTTCATGCCGGCGTTCTGGTCGAGCACCTTGCGGGCGTCGATACCTGCAAGTGCGGGCTTGCCTTGCCAGTACCCGTCGTAGCGCACGTACTTGACCGATCCGGCCGAGGAGCTCTGGTAGGCGTACGGGCCGGTGAAGATGCCGGCTCCTGCGAGCGTCTCGTACTTCTTGCCCACCTTCTTGACGGCGGCTGCGTCGTACACGGCGAAGATGTAGTTGGACAGGGAGTTCTTGAACGGCGTGAACAGCTTGGGGGTCGTAATGTCGACGGTCAGGTCGTCCACGATCGTGACCGCCGTGGGATCGCCGAGCGACCCCTTGGCCGCCTCGTCGTTGATGAACTCGTACTCGAACCACTCCTTGAGCGCAGCCGAGTCGAGCGTGCGGCCGTTTTGGAATGTGATGCCCGGGTTGAGCGTGATGCGCCACACCGTGTCGGATCGTTGCTCCACCGATTTGGCAAGCCACGGATCCGGGTCTCCCAATCTGGGCCGAAGGAGCATCTCGGCGTTGCCGTACGAAATCTCGACGTAGTCACGGGCAGGGTTGGGGAAGGTGTCGTTGATGAAGTCCGAGACGACGTTGAGCGTTTCGTTGGTGGCTTGTGTCGAAGTGGGCTTCGCGTCGGGCGAATCGCTTCCGCCACATGCGGCGAGTGTCAACGAGAGGGCCGCCGCGGCAAGCAGGGCCGTGGTGCGGCGCAGCCGGGTGCCCGGCGTGCGCAGATGCGTGCGCGCGTCAGCGCGTGCGACATCGTGAGTCATTGGTGATCTCCTGTTCTGTGCCGGGCCGAAGCGCGGCACGTGGGCGCGTCAGGCGACGTGCCCGCCGGTGTGAGATGCGGACGTGATCGTCCGCACGTGAACGTCAGCTGTGGGAGATCGTGAGCGGCGGAGCGCGGCCGGGCGCGGTATGGCGTAGGGCACGGGTGGTACTGGTGGCACATGGGACCCGGCGCGTGCGAAATGGCGCGGCGCCACCGGATAGCGTCGTTACGTAGTCCGACAGGCGCCGGGCGATGGCACCGGCGAGGTGGCGTGCAGACTCGATGAGTCGGCGGGCGACCGCGTAGGAGAGAGCCGCAGCCGGTGCCTGCAGGAACAACCCCAGAATGAACGTCGCTTCCAGGCTCGCAGCCCACGGGATATGTCCGGTGGACAGGTATCGCTCGACGTGCTCCTGCAGGAAGAATGCCGCCGGGCCCGCCACGGCGAACGGCCACACCGGCAACACCCGGGTGGACGCGTTTTGGCGAACCGCGCAGATGGCGTCGAATGCCAACGCGAGGATCATGACGACGCCGATCGCGGCGAACCCGATCGGGGCATGACTCATGTAGCCGTGCCCGGTGGAGGCGAGCAGCTGGGCGGCGTCGTCATGGCCGGCCACCGCGATGTAGCTCGCCTGGTGGGCCATGACGACGCCGAGGATCACGAGCGGGGCCGTGACGAAATATGCGAGGAGCCGACGCACCGGCCAATCATGCAGATCACGGCTGGGCTTGGCAATCGGCACTCGTCCCGGAATGATGGCGTGCTATGACCAGCCAACCGCGTTCACTCGGTCTGCGTACGGATCTGATGTTGCGCGCGTTCAGCGGGCAGATCACGTATCGCTCAGACGGCATCAGTGTTCGAACCCCGTCGAATCCGACGTTTCGGTGGGGCAACTACATGGTGTTTCCATCACCGCCGAAGCCAGGCGACGTGTCTGCATGGACCACGGCATTTCGCGCACACGTCGGCCGCCTCCCGGACATCGCGCACCTGGCCTTCACGTGGGATTCACCCGACGGGGACGAGGGCGCGGTCGCACAATTTGTGGATCGCGGGTTTGAGCGGTTTCGCGTCTGGGTGATGACGGCGAAGACACTTCGCGATCCGCGAACGGTCAACAACGAGTGTGAGCTGCGATCGCTTGCGGGCGACGCGGACTTCGACGCGGTCATCAACCTTCTCGTCGCCCAAAATGCCGCGTTGCCCGAGGAGGAACGTGAAGGGGCCGGCCATGAGGAGTTTGCCCGGCGCCATGTCGGGGACCTTCGACAAATGGTCGAGGCGGGCTGGGGCGCGTGGTTCGGTGCATTTATCGAGGGCCGGTTGGCGTCCAGTCTCGGTGTGTTCGTTCGTGACGGGCTGGGGCGTTTCCAGATGGTCGACACCCACCCGCAGTTTCGTCGCAAAGGCCTTGCGGGGACGCTGCTCTGTCTCTTATACACATCTGACGCTGCCGACGAGCGATCTAGTGTAGATCTCGGTGGTCGCCGTATCATT